>NZ_JAYSBZ010000045.1:0-28209 GCF_041915145.1 Aquabacterium sp.
TCACCGACATGCATTGCGACTGACAGGCCAACTCGCGCACCAAAGCCGTGATGGCGCCAGCAGCCGACATCTGGGCGACCAGCTCCGCCCAACGCAGCCCCAGCGGGTCGTCGAACCGGGGCACCTCGGCGCGCGGCGCCGCCGGCTCGGGGCTCGGCATCTCGCGGCCGACCATCGCGCTCGGCGCGACCTCATCGGGCTCGCCATCCGGCGCGTCCACCCAGGGAGGGATCTCGCCGACGTCATCAGGCGGCGCTTCGCGCACCGCGCTGTCGGCTGCCAGACGCGGAGGCGTCGACACAACCGGTGCGGCAGGACGCTGGGGCGCATGAACCTGAATTTGTGCAGCCTGCGGTCGCTGCAGCGCTCGTGCCGGGGCCACCTCGGCCACTTGCGGAGCCGATTCGGCCGCATGCTCGACGGCAGCCGGGAGCTTGGCGCGCCCCTCGCCCGGCGCAGCATGGCTGCCACCCGGCATGAATGCCAGCATGCGCAGCAACACCATCAGCAAGCCACCATATTCGTCAGGCGCCAACGACAACTCGGCCCGGCCATGCAGGGCAATGCTGTAGAGCAGCTGCAATTCGTCGGCGGCCATTAGGCTGGCCAGGCGCGCAGCCAAGGTGGCGTCCGGGTCGTTCACGTCCACCGCACCGGCGCCCACGGCATGAACCACCGCCATGCGCTGCACCAACTCGGCGAGATCTTCCAGCGCGCCGGCCGCAGACAGACCCAGCGTGCGCAAGGTTTCGACCGCCTGCACCAACCCCGCGCCGTCGCCTGCGGCGATCGTTTCGATCAGGCGCACCACATGACTGCGATCGACCGAGCCCAGCATCTGCCGCACACCGGCTTCGTCGAGCTGCCCACCGGCAAAGGCGATCGCCTGATCGGTCAGCGACAAGGCGTCGCGCATCGAGCCCCTGGCCGCACGCGCAATCAGGCGCAGCGCGGCGGGGTCGGCTTCGATGTGCTCGGTTTGCGCAATCGTCTGCAGATGCTCCAGCACCGTCTGCGCAGCCATTGGCCGCAAATTGAACTGCAAGCAGCGAGACAGCACCGTCACCGGCACCTTCTGCGGGTCGGTCGTGGCCAGCACGAACTTCAAATACTCGGGAGGTTCTTCGAGCGTCTTGAGCATCGCGTTGAACGCGGTGGTCGAGAGCATGTGCACTTCGTCGATCATGTAGACCTTGAAGCGCCCCACCACCGGCTTGTAGACCGCCTGATCCAGCAGCTGGGAAATCTCTTCAACGCCGCGATTGGACGCTGCATCGAGCTCGACGTAATCGACAAAACGGCCGGCATCGATGTCTCGACAAGGCTGGCACACGCCACAGGGCTGCGCCGTGATGCCGCCCTGCCCGTCCGGCCCGGTGCAATTGAGGGACTTGGCCAAGATCCGCGACACCGTGGTTTTGCCCACGCCGCGCGTGCCGGTAAACAGGTACGCGTGATGCAAACGTTGCTGCGTCAAGGCGTTGGCCAGGGCTTGCACGACGTGCGACTGCCCGACCATCTGCTCGAAATTGCGCGGGCGATATTTGCGGGCCAAGACCAAATAACTCATGACACGATTCTACGAGGCACCCGAGTCACGGATTTCTCACAACATCGATTTGCAAAAAACATGGCTCAAGAGACGCTTGGGCCCTACAATTTCAAACGGTGGTTTACATGCCCTAAGTAACCGTCACAAAAAAGCAGTTCACAACCATTGCCCAAGGGCCCTCCAGATGTCGTTCGAATCACTGGGACTCGCCGAGCCCCTGCTGAAGGCCGTTGCCGAAGCTGGCTATGCCAGCCCCACGCCCATCCAGCAACAAGCCATTCCCGCAGTACTTGATGGCGGTGATCTGCTTGCCGGCGCACAGACCGGCACCGGCAAAACCGCCGGCTTCACCCTCCCGCTGCTGCACAAACTGGCGTCCTCACCCGCCATCACCGATGCCAAAGGCCGTCGGGCCATTCGCGCACTGATCCTCACCCCGACGCGAGAGCTCGCCGCGCAGGTCGAAGAAAGCGTGCGCGTCTACGGCAAATATCTCCCGCTGCGCTCGATGGTGATGTTCGGCGGAGTCGGCATGGGCGCTCAAATTGAGACGCTGCGCCGCGGCGTGGACATCCTCGTCGCCACCCCCGGTCGATTGCTCGACCACCACCAGCAAGGCACGCTGGATCTGAGCCAAGTGCAGCATTTCGTCCTCGACGAGGCCGATCGCATGCTCGACATGGGCTTCATCCACGATATCCGTCGCGTGCTGGCCGTCCTGCCATCCAAGAAGCAGAGCTTGCTGTTTTCTGCCACTTTCTCCGACGAGATCAAGGCGCTGGCCGAGCGACTGCTGAACCAGCCCCGCGTGATCGAGGTTGCCCGCCGCAACGCGACCGCCGAAACCGTGCAGCAAAAGGTGCACCCCGTTGACCGCGATCGCAAGAAGGACCTGCTCCTGCACCTGATCCAGCAGAACAACTGGTTCCAGGTGCTGGTGTTCACGCGCATGAAGCATGGCGCCAATCGCCTGGCCGAGTTCCTGAACAAGAACGACGTGACGGCGATGGCCATCCACGGCAACAAGAGCCAGAGCGCCCGCACGCGAGCCTTGTCGGATTTCAAGAGCGGTGAGTTGCAGGTGCTGGTCGCCACCGACATCGCCGCCCGGGGCATCGACATCGACCAGTTGCCCCACGTCATCAACTACGAGTTGCCCAACGTCCCTGAAGACTACGTGCACCGGATCGGCCGCACCGGGCGAGCGGGCGCCGAGGGCGAAGCCATCTCGCTGGTCTGCGTGGACGAGGAAGGCTTCTTGAGCGGCATCGAAAAACTCATCAAGCGCAGCATTCCGCGGGAGGTGGTATCAGGTTTCGAGCCTGACCCGAATGCGCGCCCCGAACCGATCCAACTGGGCCGGCGCGTTCTGTTTGGGGGACAAGGCAAGCCCCAGGGCAACGACCGCGGACCCGGTGGCAATCATGGTCGGCCGCCGCAGAATGCCGGACGCGGGGGAACCTCGAACTCACGGCTGCAAGGCAGCGGCAATCGCGCCCCCCGCTCGGCTGGCCCGCAAGGCGGGCACGGCGGCGCGCCGAATCGCAATCGTGGGCGCGGCCACAGCTAGATCGAGGCCGCTCCCCAACAAAAAACCCGGCCAAGGCCGGGTTTTTTGTTTGCCCCGCCCGAAAACCGGGCGGAACAAGATGCTCGATTAGTTCGAGGCAGCAGCCGAAGCAGCAGCGGCCTTCTTGGCCTTGTGGTGCTTGGCAGCATGCTTCTTGGCCTTGGCGGGAGCCGAGGCAGCAGCCGGAGCAGCGGCGGGAGCCGAAGCTTGAGCGAAAGCGGTAGCAGCGAAAGCGGTTGCGACAACAGCGGCCAGCAGTTTTTTCATTTGTGACTCCTTGTTCAGGTAACTCGAGTTGAACTGAGCATGTGCTCAGCAGCCTTAACGACAGCCGTTTACCGCTGGTTGACACAAACTCAAAAAAATTTTGCTCCTCATCGGCGCCGACGTTCAGCCCCCCGCCAACCAAGCCGGCCTGCACCGTTTCAGCGCATCGGATCAAGGCTTCACTCGATCTTGCGTCGAAACACCAGGCGTTCCGGCGTCGACGCGGCAGCGTCAAAGCCATAGCCCTCGCTGTCGAAGCGCTGCAGATCCTTCACCGACTTGATGCGGTGCTGCACGACGTATCGCGCCATCAGTCCCCTCGCCCGCTTGGCATGAAAGCTGATGACCTTCCAGGCGCCGCCCTTCCAGTCCTCAAACACGCACTCCACCACCGGCACCGCCAACGTCTTGCACCGGACTGCCTTGAAATATTCCTGAGAGGCCAGATTGAGCAGAACCGGATGCGGGTCATCCGCCAGCCGCTCGTTGATGTGGTGCGCCAGGGCATCGCCCCAGAAGGCGTACAGGTCCTTGCCCCTCGGGTTGACCAGCTTGGTGCCCATCTCCAGCCGATAAGGCTGCATCCAGTCGAGCGGCCGCAAGATGCCATACAGACCGCTCAGAATCGCCACGTGGTCTTGCGCCCAGGCCAAGTCAGCAGGCGACAGTGTCTTGGCATCGAGCCCCTCGTAGACGTCGCCATTGAAGGCCAGCACGGCCTGCTTGCTGTTGCGCGCCGTGAACTTCTTGCTCCAGGCGCCGTAACGGGCGACGTTCAACGTCGCCAGCGCATCGCTCAGATCCATCAACTCGGCGATCTGCGCGGGAGTCTTGGGCTTGAGCACCTCGATCAGTTCCGCCGACTGGCTGATGAACTGGGGCAAGGTGTGATCCGCCACGGTAGCGGGGGTGTCGTAATCGAGACTCTTAGCGGGCGACAGAACGATCAGCATGGGAACAAGGCTAGACGATCAAAATGCAAAGGCGCAAGGGTAGCAGTGCACCGATAACGTCAAAGCCTGCTCGGCATTAACTACCCCGCCCAGCCCCTGCTCACCGCGCCTGGCGCTGGCGCATCGACTCGTACAAGCAGATCGACGCGGCCGCCGCCACGTTCAACGACTCTTCGCCACCCGGCTGAGGAATGGTGAGCAGACGGTCGCAACGATCGAGGATGGCCGCGTCCACGCCCTGCCCTTCGTGGCCCAGCACCCAGGCGCAGGGGTCGGGTAACGTCACATCCATCACTGCTTCAGACACGTGCGAGCTGGTGGCCAACAGCGGCACGTGCAATTGATCGAGCACAACGGCATCAACCGACTCCACGAGATGCAGGCCGAAGTGCGCGCCCATTGCGGCGCGCAGCACCTTGGGGGACCACAAGGCGGCCGTGCCTTTCAGCGCCACGACCTGTCGCACGCCCAGCGCCGACGCACTGCGCAAGATGGTGCCGACGTTGCCCGCGTCTTGCAGGCGATCGAGCACCACGGTACGCACGCCGGGCTCGACCGCCGAGCTGGCAGCCCAGCTCACCAGAAAGCCGATCTGCGCGGGAGACTCCAGACCGCTGATGCTCTTGAACAAGCTGGCCGGCACCACCGCGACCCGAGCCGCCCGCTCGGCCAGTGCCCGCCAGGCCGGCTGGCTCCAGGCCTCTTCGGTGATCACGCAGTGCTGGGGCTGCACGCCGCGAGCCAGACAAGCCGAGCACAGGTTGTCGCCCTCCAGCCAGAACTCGCCCAGCTTGCGATACGCGGTGGCGTCTTGCGCCAGCTTGCGCACTTTGACCAGCAAGGCGTTGTCGCGCGAGGTGATGGCAACCGGGGCGGCACTCGGCATATTGTTCAACCTTGACTGCTGCGGGACTGGATCACCAAGCGCACCGGCCCGAAACTGCGGCGGTGCGCCGGGCAGGCGCCGTGCTGCTGCAGGGCCGCCAGATGATCGGCCGTCGGATAGCCCTTGTGCGTGGCGAAGCCATATTGCGGATAGTGCGCGTGCAAATCGAGGCACAAGCGGTCGCGATGCACCTTGGCCAGGATGGACGCTGCCGAGATGGCCGCGACCTTGGCGTCACCTTTGACGATGGCCTCGGCCGGCACCTTCAGTGGCGGCAAACGGTTGCCGTCCACCAGGACCTTGCCCGGCTTCAGCCGCAAACCTTCGACGGCACGACGCATGGCCAGCATGGTGGCGCCCAGGATGTTGAGCTCTTCGATTTCGTCCACGCTCGCCTCGGCGATCACCGAGCACAAGGCCTTGGCGCGGATTTCGTCGAACAGGCGCTCACGCACCCGCTCGCTGAGCTTCTTAGAGTCACCCAACCCCACGATGGGCTGCGTGTCGTCCAGGATCACCGCTGCGGCCACGACCGGGCCCGCCAGCGGGCCGCGACCCGCCTCGTCAACCCCAGCCACCAGCCCGACGAAATCAGCGTCCCAGTCGAGCGGCATCTGCTCAGCGACCAATGGTTTGCGCGATCGCATCGGCTACCCGGTGCACGGTGTCGCACCGCAACTGGTGATGAAGCGCCGTGAAGCGCGCCTGCAGTCGCTCGACGCGCGGCGCGTCGTCAAGCCAGGCCAGCGTCTCGCGAGCCAGGTTCTCGGGGCTGGCGGCGTCCTGCAGCAGTTCGGGTACGACGAAATCGCGCTCCAGAATGTTCGGCAGCCCTACCCAAGGTTGGTAGCGCATGCGCTTCATGATCTGCCAGCTCAACCCGCTCATGCGGTACGCGATCACCATCGGGCGCTTGAACAGCGCGGCTTCCAGCGTGGCCGTTCCGCTCGCGATGAGCGTGACGTCGCACGCCGCCAGCACCTCGTGCGAGCGGCCGTCAACCAACTGGACCGGCACCCCCGGCGCATGTGTCGCCATCGCGGCCTCGACGGCCGCGCGTCGCCCCGGCGCCACCGGGAGCACAAATTTCAATTGCGGCCGAGCGCGATGAATCAGCTGCGCCGCTTGTGCAAACACCGGCGTGATGTGCTTGATCTCGCCGCTGCGACTGCCGGGCAGCAAGGCCACCACCTGATCGCGCTCGGACAAGCCCAATGCGGCACGACTGGCCCCACGCGGCGGCTCCAGCGGAATCGAGTCCGCCAAGGGGTGCCCGACGTAACTCGCCTGAATGCCCTGCGCTTGGTAGATCTCGGGCTCGAACGGGAACAGGCAAAGCATGCGATCCACCGCCTGCCCGATCTTGGCCACCCGGCCGCCGCGCCAAGCCCAGACCGAGGGGCTCACGAAGTGGATCGTCTTGATGCCCCCCTGCTTGAGGCGCGCTTCCAGACCCAGGTTGAAGTCGGGGGCGTCCACGCCAATGAAAGCGTCGGGGCGCTCGGCCAGCAGACGTGTGCCCAGCTCGCGGCGGATGCCGGACAACTCGCGGTAGTGCCGCAACGCCTCGGCATAGCCGTGCACCGCCAACTTGTCCTGCGGCCACCAGGAATCGAAACCTTGCGCGAGCATGCGCGGCCCGCCGATGCCGAAGTTGCTCAAACCCGGCCACCGTTCGCGCAGCCCGCTCAAAACCAAGCCTGCCAGCAGGTCGCCCGAGGCTTCTCCGGCCACCCAGCCCAGTCGCGGCGCCTGCCCTGCCATGCCCGCCCTCAGCGGACGATGCCGCGCGCGGCACCCGCCAGAAAGCTCAGCATCATGTCGATGTCGGCCACCGATTCGGGCTCCTGGCCGCGCAAGGCGTCCAGTTCGGCGCGTGCTCCATCAAGGGTCAAACCCTTGCGATAGATGATGCGGTACATCTGCTTGAGCACGGCCAGCCGAGCCGGCGAGAAGCCCTGACGACGAGGCCCCTCCTGGTGCGCGTTCTGTGCCTCCGCCGGGTTGCCCGCCGCCATGACGAACGGCGGCAGATCTTGCGACAGGCGCGTACTGAATCCCACCATGGCGAAATCGCCGATCCGCACGAATTGGTGCACGCCGCTCAAACCGCCAATCAGGGTGCGGTTGCCGATCTCGACGTGACCGGCCAACTGCACGGCATTGGCGATCACGTTGTGGTCGCCGATCACGCAGTCATGGGCGATGTGCACGTACGCCATCACCCAGTTGTCGTTGCCAAGGCGGGTGAAATTCTTGTCCTGCACCGTGCCGGTATTGAAGGTGCAGAACTCGCGAATGGTGTTGCGGTTACCGATCAGCAACTGCGTCGGCTCACCGGCGTATTTCTTGTCCTGCGGGGCGGCGCCCAGCGAGCAGAACTGGAAGATCTGGTTGTCTTGCCCGATCCGGGTGTGGCCTTCGATCACGCAATGCGGCCCGACACGGGTACCGGCACCAATCTCGACGTGAGGACCGATCACCGTGTACGAACCGATCTCGACCGAGTCGGCCAGCTTGGCCAACGGGTCGACAACGGCGGTGGGGTGGACTGAAGCCATGCAACCGCCCGTCAAACGATCGAGCGCATCGTGCACATCAGGTCGGCCTCCACGGCCAGCTCTTCGCCCACCATGGCGCGCACCTTGAACTTGTAGACCCCCACCTTCACGCGATCGAAGATGGCGTGCAGCATGAGTTGATCGCCAGGCTCGACGGGTCGCTTGAAGCGCGCGCCGTCAATGCCGGTGAAGTAGAAAACATTGGTGTCGTCGGCCACGATGCCCTGCGTTTCGAACGCCAGCAGCGCTGCGGCCTGGGCCATCGCTTCGAGAATCAGCACGCCCGGCATCACCGGACGATGAGGGAAGTGGCCCTGGAAGAACGGCTCGTTGATCGTGACGTTCTTGATGGCGCGGATGTGCTTGCCCTTTTCGAGCTCGACCACGCGGTCCACCAGCAAGAACGGGTAGCGATGCGGGAGTTTCTTCAGGATCTGGTGAATGTCCATCATGATTTGCTTTGCTTTTCAAGAGCGCGAATGCGTTCGCGCAGGGTATGCAGTTGGCGCAAGGTGGCAGCGTTCTTTTCCCAACTGGCGTTGTCGTCGCATGGGAAGCTGCCGCTGTAGAGCCCCGGTTTCAATATCGAGCGCGTGACCACCGTCGCGACCGACACGTGCACGTCGTCAGCCAGGGTCAGGTGCCCCAAAATGTTGGCCGCGCCGCCAATTTGGCAGCGCGAGCCGATGATGGCGCTGCCCGCAACGCCGACGTTGCCCGCCATCGCGGTGTGGGCACCGATACGCACGTTATGGCCGATCTGGATCAGGTTGTCGAGCTTGACGCCGTTTTCGAGCACCGTGTCACCCAAGGCGCCGCGATCAATGCAGGTATTGGCGCCGATCTCGACGTCGTCACCGATGCGCACGGCACCGAGCTGCTCGATCTTTTCCCACTGCCCAGCGGTCGGCGCGAAGCCAAAGCCATCGGCACCGATGACCACGCCGCTGTGGACGATGCAGCGCTCACCCAGCGAGCAGTCGAACATCACGGACACACGCGGCGCCAGACGGGTCTGAGAACCAATGCGCGCGTCGCGACCGATATAGCACTGGGCTCCGATGCTCGCGCCATCGCCAATGAATGCTCCTGGCTCAATGACCACTCCAGGCCCGACAAACACGCCGGAGCCGATGATCGCCGAAGCATCGATGACCGCGGTTGGATGGATGCCAGGCGCCACAGAGGGGCGCATACGAGCAGCCCACCATTGAGTGAGGCGTGCGAAGTAGAGGTAGGGGTCCGGCGTGATGATCGCGGCACCGCGGGCCACAGCGTCTTCCCGCAGCGCGGGGCTGGTGATCACGCAAGCTGCCTCGCAAGCCGCCAACTGGCTGCGCATGCGTGCGCTGGACAAAAACGTGATGCTGTCGGGCGTGGCTTCTGGCAGCGGGCTGATGTGGGCAATGGTCAGCTCAGGAGAGCCGATGAGTTCACCACCCAAAGCGGTGACGATGTCACCCAAAACAAGTTCAGACACGGCCGGCGCACCACGTCACTTGCCAGCGGGCTGGGCATTCAGCGCCCCGATCACCTTGTCGGTGATGTCGATGCGCGGGCTGGCAAAAACAGCCTCTTGAACGATGAGGTCGTATTTCTCTTTTTCGAAGATCTGCTTGATGACCTTGTTGGCCCGCTCGAACAACGCAGTCTGCTCTTCGTATTTGCGCTGGTTGAAGTCTTCCTGCAACTCGCGGCGCTTGCGCTGGAATTCGCGATCTTGCTCGACCAGATCGCGCTGCCGGCGGCCACGATCGCTCTCGGACAGCGTGGGCGATTCTTTATCAAGCTTGTCGGATGTGGCCTTGATGCGGGCAGCCATCTCGTTCAGATCTTTCTCGCGCTTGCTGAACTCAGCTTGCAGCTTGTCGAGTGCGGCCTTGGCCGGCACCGAATCGCGCAGCAGTCGCTCGCTGTTGACGTAGCCGATCTTGAAATCCTGCGCGCTCGCGCTTGCCGAGATGGCAAAAAGACAACCCGCGAGCAAAGACAACAAAGAAGTTCTCATGGTTAGAACGCGGAGCCGATCTGGAATTGGAAACGCTCGATTTTATCTTCTGGCTTGCGCCGATAAGGTGAGCCGAAACTCAGTTTCAATGGGCCGACAGGCGAGATCCAGCTCAGCCCGACCCCCACCGATGATCGCAGCGAGTTGCCGATATCCCATTTCTCGCCAACGCCCCAAACGTTACCTGCGTCAACGTAACCGAACAGCCGCAAACTGCGATCATTGCCGACCCCGGGGAACGGCACATAGAGTTCGCCATTCAGGTTGAGCCGGCGGTTGCCGCCAACATAAGCGCCTGTCACGTCCAGAGGCCCCAAGGTACCTTGTGCAAAGCCTCGCACCGAACCCAGGCCGCCTCCATAGAAATTCTTGAACACAGGGTAAGTTCGTCCTTCAAGGCCCACGCCCCAGCCCAGTTCGCCGTTGAAGCCAAACGTGACGCGATGGGTGATCGGCCAGTATTGCTGGTACTGATAATTGCTGCGCAGGTACCGTGTATTGCCCGCCGCGCCCCATTCCATGTTGAGCCGCTGATATCGACCATTGTTGGGCGCGATGGCACTATCCCGCGCGTCGCGTTGCCAGCCCAATGTCAGCGGCACGGAATGGCTGACGTCACCAAATTGCTCGCGATAGAGCAGATACGAATTCGGCAGACCCGTCGAACCACGGATCTCGGTGCTTTCGACCCCCCCCCCGAGGAAGACGGTGTCGTATTCGGTGACGGGCACGCCAAAGCGCAGCGCAGCGCCTGGGGTGATGAGCTCGTAGTCACCACCTTGCGTGCTCAGCGGTTTCGAGGTGCGGTAGTACACATCAAAGGCCCGCGAAATGCCATCGTCCGTGAAATACGGATTCACCGAGCTCAACACCACCGTGCGGTTGTATTTGCTGGTGTTCAACTCGACACCAAGGTAGTTGCCTGAACCGAAAATGTTGTCTTGCTTGATCGAGGCGCTCAACGTGAGCTTTTCGGCGCTCGAGAAACCAGCACCCAACATCAAATTTCCGGTAGGACGTTCTTCGACGTTCACCGTCAAATCGACTTGATCCTGCGTGCCTGGCACTTCGGTGGTGTCAACGTTGACTTGCTTGAAATAGCCCAGGCGATCGACGCGCTCACGAGACAGCTTGATCTTCTGGCTGTCATACCAGGACGACTCGAACTGGCGGAATTCGCGGCGCACCACTTCGTCGCGGGTGCGGCTGTTACCGGCCACGTTGACGCGGCGGATGTAGACCCGCTTCTGCGGCGCGGCAGTGAACACGCCCACCACCTGGCCGGTGACACGGTCGATCTCAGGCCGGAAATCGACCTTGGCAAATGCATAGCCGAAGGCACCAAACCGGTCAGCCATGGCGCGAGTGGTTGCGGCCACGTCTTCGGCACGGTAGGGCTCGCCTGGCTGCATCGTGACCAGCGCCTTGAACACATCGTCCTTGCCGAGGTAGTCGCCCTCCAGGCGTACCCCGGTCACGATGTAGCGCTGCCCTTCATCAATGTTGACGGTGATCGAGATGTTCTGCTTGTCGGGCGAAATCGCAACCTGGGTCGAGAGAATGTTGAATTCGAGATAGCCGCGATTCAGGTAGTAAGAACGCAGCGTTTCCTGGTCGGCATTGAGCTTGGCACGCGAGTAGCGATCCGACTTGGTGTACCAAGTCAGCCACCCACCGGTGGTCAGGTCAAGCTGCGACAGCAAAGTGCTCTCGTCAAACGCGTGGTTGCCGACGACGTGGATCTCCTTGATCTTGGCGACATCGCCTTCGCGCACCGTGAAGGTCACGTTGACGCGATTGCGCTCGATCGGCGTGATGGTCGTGACCACCTCGGCGCCGTAGAGGCTGCGCGTCAGGTATTGGCGCTTCAACTCCTGCTCGGCGCGATCCGCCAAGGCGCGGTCGAACGGCAGGCCCTCGCCGATGCCGATGTCTTTCAGTGCCTTGACCAGAACATCCTTGTCGAACTCCTTGGAGCCGACGAACTCGACGTTCGAGATCACCGGCCGTTCTTCGACGACCACAACCAGGACGTTGCCATCGATTTCGATGTGAACGTCCTTGAACAAACCCGTGCTGAACAAGGACCGCAAACCGGCCGAGCCCTTTTCGTCCGTGTAGGTGTCACCCACGCGGAACGGCAACGATGCGAACACGGTGCCGGCATCAGCGCGCTGCAAGCCTTCGACCCGGATGTCCTTCAGCACAAAGGGCTCAACAGCCAGGGTCGGCTGTTGATGAAAAAACGCCGCGATGGCTGCGGCGATGAGGACTGGTTTGAATCGCGTTGGTTTGAGCATCGTTATGGGTGGAACCAGTAGCGGACCACGTCGTTGTAGTGTGCGAGTGACATCAAGAGCAGCAGAATCGCCAACCCGCCCCGCTGCAGCCGCTCAAGCCACACATCCGGTATCGGTCGCCCAGTCACCCACTCGAAAAGATGATACATGAGGTGCCCCCCATCCAACGCCGGGATGGGCAGCAGATTCAGGGCTCCGAGGGTAGCGCTCATCGACGCGACAAAGCTGACGAACACGACGAAACCCAGCTGCGCCGCCTGCCCGGCCATGTCGGCAATCGAGAACGTGCCGCCGAGGTTCTTGATCGATGACTTGCCGATCACCAGCTGGGCCAGCATCTTGACGTTCAGCATGGCGATTTCGCTGGTGCGCGCCAGCCCCCGGCGCAAGCCCTCGATGGGGCCATAACGCACCACGATCATGTCGAGCGGCCCACCGATCACGGCTTGCACCTTGGCGACGTTCTTGTCGCCGTCCATCTCGATCACCGGATGCACGGTGACCTCGATGGTTTCGCCTCGACGCTCGACACGCCAGCGCATATCCAGCGGTCGCCCTTGCGCCAGCGAGGCCCGGATGGTCTGCCGCAGACCGGATGCGTCACGTACGAGCTGATCGTTCACCGCCAGAACACGGTCGCCCTCGCGCAGCCCCGCCTTGAACGCCGGTCCATCGGCCTTGACGGGCCCCAGCACCGGATCGCGATAAGGCTCGTCGAGCCCGACGCGCCGCATCAACTCGCGATCCACCGGTGTGCCAAACAACTCGTGCAGGTCGAGTGACACTTCATGCCGGTGGCCGCCGCGCTGGTCGGACACATCGAACTGCACGGACTGGTTGTTGAGCACGGCCGTCGAGACGTACCAGTTGATGTCGTCCAGAGACTCGATGGGTTCCCAGTCCTTGTCGCCGACCCGAATGGCATGTACTGCGTCGCCGGCCGCCAGCCCGGAGCGGGCGGCGGGTGAGCTCATGACCGGTGTACCCAAGATCGGCTTGGCGACGTCGACGCCCATCCAGAAAGTGGACGCATACAACAGCAAGGCCAGCACGAGGTTGGACAAGGGGCCGGCAAGCACGACCCATGAGCGCTGCCACAACGGCTTGCGGTTGAACGCCCGATGCTGCTCGCTGGGGTCGACAGGCCCCTCGCGCTCGTCGAGCATCCGAACGTACCCGCCAAGCGGGAAAGCCGAAACCACAAACTCGGTTTCAACACCTTGTTTGCGCCACAGAACCGGGCCAAATCCGACCGAAAACCGCAAGACCTTGACGCCGCAGCTCACGGCCGCCCGATAGTGCCCCCACTCGTGCACCACGATCAGGATGGCGAGGGTGAGCAAGAACGCCCAGAACGAAGTCAGCATGCCAGCTCCTTGGCCACGTCGGCGGCTACACGGCGAGCCAACTCATCGAGACCCAGCAAACCTTCAAGGCTGTGCACCGCGCCCGCATCGATCACGGTGCGCTCAAGCGCCCACTCGTTGACCGCATGGATCTGATCGAAGCGCAGTGCGCCGCGCAGAAATTCAGCCACGGCGACCTCGTTGGCCGCGTTGAGCACCGCCGTGCTCCCGGCCGGGCCGTTGAGCGTCTGCCAGGCCAGCTGCAGCCCGGGGTAGCGCGCGGCATCGGCGGGCTCGAAGGTCAAGGCCGACAGCTGGGTGAAATCGAGTGCCGACGCCCCCGACTCGATGCGATCCGGCCAAGCCAGCCCATACGCGATCGGCACTCGCATGTCCGGCGTGCCCATCTGGCCGAGCACGGAGTTGTCGCGGCACACCACCATCGAATGCAGGATGCTTTGCGGGTGGATGACGACGCGAATGCGATCCGGCGTGAGGTCGAACAGCCAGCGCGCCTCGATCACTTCGAGCGCCTTGTTCATCATCGTGGCCGAGTCGACCGAAATCTTGCGGCCCATGACCCAATTGGGGTGCGCGCAGGCCTGATCAGGCGTGACATCGCGCAACGTGGCGGGGTCACGCGTCCGGAACGGTCCGCCGGAGGCCGTGAGCACGATGTGGTCGATGCGCTGCGACCAGGTCGAGCGATCTTCAGGCAGACACTGGAAGATGGCCGAGTGTTCGCTGTCGATGGGCAGCAGTTGCGCTCCGCCCTCGGCCACGGCCTGCATGAAAAACGCGCCGCCCACCACCAAGGCCTCTTTGTTGGCCAACAGCAGCCGCTTGCCTGCACGCGCCGCAGCGAGGCACGGCGACAAGCCGGCCGCCCCGACGATCGCGGCCATCACGGCATCGACGTCGGTGTGTGCTGCCACGTCGCACAGCGCGGTTGCCCCGGTCAGCACTTCGGTTGGCACGCCGTTTTCTCGGAGCGCAGCCCTTAACGTGATCGCCTGCGCCTCGGTTGGCAACACGGCATAACGCGGCTTGAAGGTGAGGCATTGAAGCAGCAGCGCATCCACCCGACTGAAGGCCGTCAGCGCGAAGACCTCGTAGCGCTGCGGATGCCGCGCGATCACGTCGAGCGTATTGGCCCCGATCGACCCGGTGGAGCCCAGCACGCACACGCGCTGGCGTACCGCAGACGGACGCGAAAGATGCTCAACCATGATTCAGCGACACCAGATACAGCGCAATGGGCAACACGGGCAGCAAGGCATCAATGCGGTCCAACACCCCGCCGTGCCCGGGCAACAAGGCGCTGCTGTCTTTGGCGCCCGCCTGGCGCTTGATCAGCGACTCGAACAGATCGCCCACCACGCTCATGGCAGCCAGAAACAACACACCCGCCACCAGGCCGACAACGCCGAGCTGGCGCTCCAGAACGGTGTAGATGCTGTCGGACCCCAGTGCCACATGCCGATCAACCGCCATCCAGCCAAAGGCCAGCAGCAAGGTGCCGATCTGCCCAGTCCAGACCCCTTCCCAGCTCTTGCCCGGGCTGATGGCAGGAGCCAGCTTGCGCTTGCCAAATGCACGCCCGCCGAAATAGGCCGCCACATCTGCCGCCCACACCAGACAAAACACCGAGAGCAGAAAGTTCAGGCCACGCTGCTTGGCCACAGCCATGGCGCCCCAGGCCAGCCAAAGCACGACCACCCCGATCACCCAGCGCAACGACTGCGGCCACCGGGCCCACAACGCCCCGCCGCCGCGCAAAACCAAGGCGCCACCCAGCACCCAGGTCAGCACAGCGAACAGCCACAAGCTGCCTACGCCATCCAATTGCCAAGCCCACCCTGACACCAATGCCCAAGCGCCACCTGCGGCAACCAGCCCGCCTAGCGCCAGCGCCCCCGCGCCGGTGAGGCCGTTCAATCGAGCCCACTCCCAACCTCCGGCCCCGATGAAGACCAGGGTCAATACGGCAAATGGCCATGCAGTCGACGCGGCCAGCGCGGGCAGCAATACCGCCAGCAGCACCAGTGCCGTGATCACACGTTGTTTCAACATGAAGAATGCGCCTTAGAAATTCAAGCTGATGGTGCCCCAGCGGGGTTCCCCTTGACCAAGCCAAATCGCCGGTCACGCCGGGCGAAGTCCGCCAAGGCTGCGTCCAGCTGCGCCTCGTCGAAATCAGGCCACAGGCAGTCGGTGAAATACAACTCCGAATACGCCACTTGCCACAACAGGAAGTTCGAGATGCGGTACTCGCCGCCCGTGCGGATGAACAGATCCGGATCAGGTGCGTGGCGCAAGGCCATGTAACCGGACAAGCGCTCTTCGGTGAGCTCTTCGGGGCGCAGGCCATCGGCCAACGCCTGTTGGCAGGCCTGCACGATATCCCAGCGCCCACCGTAGTTGAACGCGACGTTCAGATTCAAGCGCGAGTTGTGCGCCGTGCCCTGCTCGGCCTCGTCCCAGGCCGCGCGCACCTTGTCGGACACCATGGCCCGATCGCCGATGATGCGGATGCGCACACCTTGCGCCTCCAGCCGCCCCAGATGCTTGGCGACCGTGCTCATCATCAGGCTCATCAGGCCCGACACCTCTTCTTCCGGGCGCCGCCAGTTCTCTGAGGAAAACGCGAAGACGGTGAGGTGCCGAATCCCGCGATCGGCGCAAACCTGAACGATGCGCACCAGCGCGTCGACGCCCTGCTTGTGCCCTGCCACGCGAGGCAAGAAGCGCTTGTTGGCCCAGCGCCCATTGCCGTCCATCACGATGGCCACGTGCGCCGGAGGCACCGCGCCGCTTGGAGTCTTTGACATCGCGAACCTTCTCAATACGATCGCTTGAGGCGCCTGCCGCACAAAAGTTCAGCGCCCAAAACGCAGCCGGAGGCCCGCAGGCCTCCGTGCTTCATGTTGAAACCGCCTTTGCACACACCTTGATACCCAACATCTGAAGCAGGTGCGGCGTGTCGGCCTGAGCGATCAAACCGCCAGAATCTCGGTTTCTTTGCTTTGAACCAATTTGTCGATCTCGGCGATGGTCTTGTCGGTAAGCTTCTGGATATCACCTTCCGAGCGACGCTCGTCGTCCTCGGTGATCTCCTTGTCCTTGAGCAGACGCTTGGCATGCTCATTGGCGTCGCGACGCAGGTTGCGCACCGCCACCTTGGCGTCTTCGCCAGCACTGCGCACGACCTTGGTGAGCTCCTTGCGGCGCTCTTCGGTCAGCGGCGGCATCGGCACGCGCAGCAGATCGCCTTGAGCCGCCGGATTCAAGCCCAGATCGGACTCGCGGATGGCTTTCTCGATCTTGGCTCCCATGCCCTTTTCCCAGGGCTGAACGCCAATGGTGCGCGCATCGATCAGGGTGAGGTTCGCCACTTGGCTGAGCGGCACCATCGAACCGTAGTACTCGACATGCACCTGATCCAGGATGCCGGGGTGAGCGCGACCCGTGCGGATCTTGGCCAATTCGTTCTTGAACGCCTCGATCGACTTGTGCATCTTGTCGTCGGCGATCTTTTTGATGTCTGCAATGCTCATCTCAAATTTCCTCAAACGTGGACCAGCGTACCTTCGTCTTCACCCAGCACCACGCGCTTGAGCGCACCGGGCTTGAAGATACTGAACACCTTGATCGGCAGCTTCTGATCGCGGCACAGGGCAAACGCGGCGGCGTCCAGCACCTCCAGCTTCTTGATCAGCGCTTCATCAAACGTGATGCTGCTGTAGCGCGTGGCACTCGGATCCTTCTTGGGGTCGGCAGTGTAGACGCCGTCCACCTTGGTGGCCTTGAGCATGATTTCAGCGCCGATTTCAGCGCCACGCAAGGCAGCAGCGGTGTCGGTGGTGAAGAACGGGTTGCCCGTTCCAGCCGCGAAGATGACGACCTTGCCTTCTTCAAGATATTGCAAGGCCTTCGGGCGAACGTAAGACTCCACCACCTGCTCGATGCTGAGGGCCGACATCACGCGTGCGGTCATGCCCTCTTGGCGCATGGTGTCGGACAGCGCCAGCGCATTCATCACCGTGGCCAACATGCCCATGTAGTCGGCCGTGGCACGGTCCATGCCCACCGAGCCCCCCGCGACACCGCGGAAGATGTTCCCCCCGCCGATCACCACCGCCACCTCGCAGCCCAGTTGCGTGATCTCCTGCACCTCGCGAACCATGCGCACGATGGTGGCCCGGTTGATGCCGTAGGCGTCATCGCCCATCAAGGCTTCACCCGAGAGTTTGAGCAGGATGCGTTTGTACGCCGGCATGCGAAGGACTCCTGGTTACGTTGTCGTGTTGATCTGGTGCGGAGCCGCCCCGAAGGCGGATCCTGGCTGTATCAAGACGCCTTACTGGCCCTTGGCAGCAGCCATCGTGGCAGCCACTTCTGCCGCGAAGTCGTCCTGCTTCTTCTCGATGCCTTCGCCGACCACGAACATCGTGAACGACTTGACCGCGGTGTTGGCCGACTTCAGGTATTGCTCGACGGTCTGCTTGCCGTCGGCAGCCTTCACGAAGACCTGGTTGAACAACGAGACCTCCTTCAGGTACTTCTGCACCGCGCCTTCGATCATCTTGGTGGCGATGTCAGCCGGCTTGCCCGACTCGGCAGCCTTGGCCGTGGCGACATTGCGCTCGGTCTCGATCAGAGCGGCGGGCACGTCAGCCGAAGTCAGCGCCACCGGCTTCATGGCGGCCACGTGCATGGCCACGTCCTTGGCCGCCACATCGCTGCCGTCGAACTCGACCAGCACACCGATGCGCGCACCGTGCAGGTACGACGCCAGCTTGCCGCCACCGGCGTAGCGCTTGAAGCGACGGATGGTCATGTTCTCGCCGATCTTGCCGATCAGACCCTTGCGGACCTCTTCAACGGTCGGACCGAAGCCGTCTTGCGACAGAGGCAACTCACCCACGGCAGCCACGTCAGCGGGGTTGTTCTTGGCAATCAGTTCAGCCACCGACTTGGCAAACGCCAGGAACGATTCGTTCTTGGACACGAAATCGGTTTCGCAGTTGATTTCAACCAGGGCAGCGGTCGTGCCGTCCACGGCGGACGAAACCACGCCTTCGGCCGTCACGCGGGACGCAGCCTTCGAAGCCTTGCTGCCCAGCTTGACACGCAGAATCTCTTCAGCCTTGGCCATGTCGCCATCGGCTTCGGTCAGGGCTTTCTTGCACTCCATCATGGGAGCGTCGGTCTTGGCACGCAGGTCGGCGACCATGCTGGCGGTGATTGCAGGCATCTCGTTCTCCGTATGTTGACAGGCCGCCACGCAGCGGCCTCAATTTCAAATCGATATTGAAAAAAAGGGGCTGAATCAGCCCCTTCGGTCGTGGGCCGAAGCCAGATCAAGCAGCTTCGCTGACTTCAACGAATTCATCGTCGCCACCAGCGGCTTGCACGACTTCATTGACGGCGTTGGCCTTGCCTTCGAGCACGGCATCAGCCATGGCGCGGGCATACAGGGTCACAGCCTTCGACGAGTCGTCGTTACCAGGGATCACGTAGTCGATACCCACCGGCGAGTGATTGGTGTCCACCACGCCGATCACGGGGATGCCCAGCTTCTGCGCTTCGGCGATGGCAATCTTGTGATAGCCGACGTCGATCACGAAAATGGCGTCCGGCAACGCGTTCATGTCTTGAATGCCGCCGATATCCTTCTCGAGCTTGGTCAGTTCGCGCTGGAACACCAGAGCTTCTTTCTTGCTCAGATGGTCCAGACCGGCCTCGACCTGGGCTTGCATTTCTTTCAGCTTCTTCAGCGAGCCCTTGACGGTCTTGAAGTTGGTCAACATGCCACCCAGCCAGCGCTGGTCAACGAAGGGCATGCCGGCGCGCTTGGCTTCTTCGGCGATGGTTTCGCGAGCCTGGCGCTTGGTGCCGACCATCAGGATGGTGCCGCGACGAGCAGCCAACTGGCGCACGAACTTTTGAGCTTCCTCGAACAGCGGGGCCGTCTTTTCGAGGTTGATGATGTGGATCTTGTTGCGATGGCCGAAGATATACGGGGCCATCTTGGGGTTCCAGAAGCGGGTTTGGTGACCAAAGTGGACGCCGGCTTCCAGCATGTCGCGCATCGAGTAGGGCATGTAAGCTCCAAAGGTTGTGTCTAAAATCCAGCCTGAATCACCTACGAATCGACACGCTTGTTGCACATTCGCACGAATGGCGACAGGCAAACAAGAAGTCGATTCTTGAGGCGACACCTTTTGGCGGCCGGGTTTGCGGGTTTTGTTTGTCGGCTCGATCTGAGGTTTTCAGTTCCGGACAAACCCCGAAATTCTAGCACGTTATATGCACCCTGCGCCTCACTTCGCGGCCAGACCGGCGAGCGCGCCGCACTTGGCAGCACTTTGCCATCGTGAGCCCCTACGAACGGAGATTCCATGCGGATCGCGGTGATAGGGGCCGGCATCGTCGGCGTCACCACCGCCTACGAATTAACCCAAGACGGACACGAGGTGCACGTGTTCGACCGCTGCAGCAGCATCGCGGCAGAGAGCAGCTTCGCCAACACGGGCGTGGTGGCGCCAGGTTACGTTTCACCACTGGCCACGCCCGGCTTGCCCCGCTTGCTGCTCAAGCAAATGCTCCAGGGCTCGCCGGCTTTGAGACTGCGCCCGGGCATCGATGCCTCAGCTTGGCGCTGGCTGTGGCACACCTGGCGGGCCTGCCAACCGGCTACCTACCGCGCCAACCGCGGAGCACTGGTCCATCTGACCCAACACAGCCAGCAACGGTTGACCGACATCACCCGGCACCTGAAGCTGGACTTCGAACAAGCCCAAGGTCTGCTCGTGCTGCTGCGCGATGACGACACGCTGGAGCACGCCCGGCGCAGCCTGCCGCTGCTGCAGGAGCTCGGCATCGATGTGCGTGAGATACCGACCAGCGACGCGCAAAGCCACGAGCCCGGCCTGTGCCCGGGCACCGCGCTCAAGGCGGTCTGGCAGCTCCCCCATAGCCTGATCGGCAACTGCCGCCAGGTCGCCCACCTGCTGAAGGACGCCGCCGAGGCCCGTGGGGCCAGTTTCCACTTTGGCGTTGAAGTGCTGAACGTGGCCGGCGGCGGCCGCCCCAGCGTCACCACGCGTCCCAGCACCCAGGCCGATCGCGCCAGCGCGCTGTCACTGAGTCCGAGCTCCCGCACCGGCGCCGACGACGCCAGCAACGAGCCCCGCGAACACCGCTTCGATGCCGTGGTGTTGTGCGCCGGCGCCGACTCGGCGCGACTGCTGGCTGCGGTCGGACTGCATCTGCCGCTGCAACCGATTTACGGCTACGCGGTCTCGGCTCCGGTGCGCGACCCCGAACGGGCACCGGTGTCGGCAGTGATTGACGAGCGCTACCGCGTCACGATTGCCCGCCTGGGCAACCGCATTCGCGTGGCGGGTTGTGCCGAGCTCGGCGGCGACCCCGATCACCACCGCCCCGGCGCCATCGCCACACTCCATCGCGTCTTGAACGAGTGGTTCCCGGGCGCGGCACAGCCCGGTCAACATCAGATCTGGAAAGGCGCCCGCCCCATGTTGCCGGACGGCCCGCCCCTCATCGGCCCCGGCCCGCAACCCGGTCTGTGGCTCAATCTGGGTCACGGCGCCAGTGGCTGGGCCCTGAGTTGCGGCAGCGCGCAGGTGCTTGCCGATCTGATCGCGCAACGGTCGCCCGCCGTCGACGTGAGCCGCTTCCGCATAGGGCGCTGGCACGACACGTTGGCCGCCGAGTCATAAAGCGGTATGGTCTGAAAATGAAGCTGCTTGACGATTGTCCGGAACCTGCCATCCAACGCATCCTGCCAGCTTCGCGCGCGTCGGCTGCCCATCCGCTGCATGACGTCGAAGCCAGTCGCCTGATCGAGCAAGCGGCAACCGCTGCACTGCCGCCGCATGCCTTGATGCGCCGAGCGGGTCGTGCCGTGGCACGCCTGGCGCTGGCGGTGGCACCACACGCACAGCGCATCTGGGTCGTCGCAGGCCCCGGCAACAATGGGGGAGACGGCCTGGATGCCGCCATTCACTTGCACCAGGCCGGCAAGACCGTGCATGTCAGCCTGCTGGCGGACTCTGCTCGCCTACCGGCAGATGCGGCCGACGCCCTGCAGCGCGCCCGCAACGCGGGCGTGCCGATCTCGACCCCGTTGTCGGACGGCGCCGAGGACTGGCTACCGTGGCCCGATTCCCTCGGCGCGCACGACCTGGTCATAGACGCCCTGCTCGGCCTTGGCTCGCGGCGCGCTCCCGCAGGCATGCTTGGCGAAGCAGTCAACCGAATCAATCATTGCTCAGCCATCGTGCTGGCTGTGGATCTGCCCACCGGTCTTGACGCCGACGCAGGCTGGCTGGATATCCCTGACACTGCATCTCGCTGCGTTCGCGCCGACCACACCCTGAGCCTGCTCACGCTCAAACCCGGACTTTTCACTGCCAACGGCCGCGACGTCGCCGGAACGATTTGGCTGTGCGATCTCGGCCTGACACCTCTTGCACTCGACATCGCAGCGCGGCATGCCCCCATTGAGCTGATTGGCGCTCCACCAGCAACCGCGCGCCAACATGCGCAACACAAAGGCAGCTTCGGCAGCGTGGTGGTGGTAGGCGGCGCTCACGGCATGACCGGAGCCGCCCTGCTGGCGGCGCGCACCGCCCTGCGCGTCGGCGCCGGCCGGGTCTACGTGCAATGGCTGGATGCCGTCGCACCGCTGGCTGTCGATCCCTTGGCGCCCGATCTGATGCTGCATCACACCATCGACTGGCACGCCCCCAGCGCGGCGGACTACACCGTCGTGGCGGGATGCGGCGGGGGGCTCGCCATACGAGAAGTGCTTCCGCTGCTGCTGAGCCGCGCCCGACGCCTGGTGCTGGATGCGGACGCCCTCAATGCCGTGGCCAGCGACAGCATTCTCCAGGCCCTGCTGACGCAGCGGCGCAACCGCGGCTGGCAGACTGTGCTGACCCCCCATCCGCTCGAAGCTGCGCGACTGTTGAGCATCAGCGCCGCCGACGTGCAGACCGACCGACTGTCGCACGCTCGATCTCTGGCGCAACGCACTGGCAGCATCGTGGTGCTCAAAGGATCTGGCACCGTGGTTCAAGAACCAGACGGCCCTGTGCACATCAACCCCACCGGCAATGCCAGTCTCGGCACCGCAGGAACGGGCGATGTGTTGGCCGGGTGGATTGGCGGCCTCTGGGCCCAAGCGGGCAACGCCGCGGCCGCCGCGTGCCAAGCCGTCTACCTGCACGGCCTCCGCGCGGACGAATGGCAGGCCGAGCGTGCCGGCCGACTCACGGCAACAGCACTGGCCGCATCGATCTGACAAAGCCATCCGTGGCGCAGACATCGACGATGCGAACACCCCTCGTCGATGCGGCCAGCTACATGCGACGCTTGGTCGTGCGCCCCGCTGACTGCTGAGCCTTGACCTTCTTGCCTGCCGCCGCGCCGCTGGCTTTGCGGCTCGGCCGGCCCTCCGCCTTGCCGGCGCGTGCCGCAGCCTTGATCTCCCGATCAGCCAGCTGTACCGCAGCCAATTCGTCTTGCGCCGACTGCGACTTGCTGCCACGTTCGACTCGCCGGTCTTTTCCTGACCGCGAAACGCCGCGCTCTTCGCCTTCGCGCACCAAACGGAAATCGATCTTGCGACTGTCCAGATCCACGCGGCTGACCTGCACCCGCAAGCGCGCGCCAACGGCATAGCGCACCCCAGACCGCTCACCGCGCAACTCTTGTCGAGCCTCGTCAAACCGGTAGTACTCCCCCCCCAGTTCCGTGATGTGCACCAACCCCTCGACGTAAAGACCATCGAGTTGCACGAACAAACCGAACGAGGTGACGGCACTCACCGTGCCCGCGTATTCCTCACCCAAACGCTCGCGCATGAACATGCACTTGAGCCAGGCCTCGACGTCACGCGAGGCCTCATCGGCACGACGCTCATTGGCGCTGCAATGCAAACCGGCAGACTCCCACCCGACCAGATCACCCACCGAGACCTTGCCAGACTTGCCGGCAGCGATCTTTGCTCCTTTGGCCGTCTTGCCCCCCTTGACGGGCAACTTGCTGGGTTCCACGTTGGGCGGCTGAATCTGATAGCGCCCCTTGCCGAGCAAGGCCTTGATGACACGGTGCACGAGCAAGTCGGGGTAGCGCCGAATCGGGCTGGTGAAGTGCGTGTAGGCCTCGTAAGCCAGACCAAAGTGCCCGCTGTTGGCCGGCGTGTAGATGGCCTGCTGCATGGAGCGCAGCAACATCATGTGGATCTGCGCCGCGTCGGGGCGGTCCTTGGTGGCGTGCGCCAGCGCCTGGAACTCGCCCGGCTTGGGTTCGTCGCTGATGCTCAACCCCAAACCCAACGCCTTCAGGTAAGCCTGCAGCACAGCCTTGCGCTCCGGCGTGGGGCCCTCGTGCACACGATACAAGGAAGGATGCTTGCCGCGCTGGATGAAATCCGCAGCACAGACGTTTGCCGCCAGCATGGCCTCCTCGATCAAGCGGTGCGCCTCGGTACGAACGCGCGGCACGATCTTGTCGATGCGGCCATTGTCGTCGCACACGATCTGTGTTTCGGTGGTGTTGAAATCGATGGCCCCGCGCTGCTCGCGCGATTTGAGCAAGATGCGATACACATCATGCAGATTCAGCAAATCGGGCACCAGATTGGCAAAGCGCGTGGCCTCTGTCCCCCGCGTGTTTGCCAAGATCGCCGCCACCTCGGTGTAGGTGAAGCGCGCATGCGAGCAGATCACTGCTGGGTAGAACTGATAGGCATGGATCTCGCCTGCCGCGTTGATCATCATGTCGCAGACCATCGACAGACGCTCGACCAGCGGGTTCAGCGAACACAAGCCGTTCGACAGCTTCTCCGGCAGCATGGGGATGACGCGCCGCGGGAAGTACACCGACGTGGCTCGCTCGTAGGCGTCATGATCCAGCGACTCGCCGGGCCTCACGTAGTGGCTCACGTCCGCGATCGCCACCAGCAGGCGCCAACCTTTGCCCCGCCCCACCTTGGTCGGCGTGCAATACACCGCGTCATCGAAATCGCGGGCATCTTCACCATCGATGGTGACTAGCGGCACATCGGTCAGATCGATGCGGTGCTTGCGATCAGCCGCGCGCAATTTGTCAGGCAACTTGGCAGCCTGGACCAGCGTCTCGGGCGAGAAGCGATGCGGCACCTCGTATTTGCGCACCGCGATCTCGATCTCCATGCCGGGGTCGTCTACCTCACCCAAGACCTCGGTCACGCGCCCCACGGGCTGCGCGTACAAGGACGGCGTCTCGGTCAACTCCACGGCCACCACCTGACCAGCCTTTGCACCGGCCGCGCCCTTGCCTGGGATCAGGATGTCCTGCCCGTAACGCTTGTCTTCCGGGGCGCAGATCCACGCGCCCCCTTCGTGCAACAGTCGCCCGATGATGGGTGCCTTGCGACGCTCGAGAATCTCGATCACGCGTCCTTCCGGACGATTGCGGCGGTCATAGCGAATCACGCGCACCTTTACTCGATCTCGGTGAAGCACTGCGCGCATTTCCTGGGGCGACAGGTAGATGTCGGCCTCGCCCGGGCCACGCAGCACAAAGCCGTGCCCGTCACGATGACCTTGCACGACACCTTCGAGTTCACCCATCAACGGGGCTTCTAGTTTCACGGGGGTTGCGTTCTTCAATTTTTTGCTGTTAGAATGATTGTCTTCGGTAATCACCGAGCCTGAACAACCTGAATTGCCCAGGTGGCGGAATTGGTAGACGCACTAGTTTCAGGTACTAGCGAGTAACATCGTGGAGGTTCGAGTCCTCTCCTGGGCACCAAAGATCAAAGCCACATGCGTATGCATGTGGCTTTTTTCTTTGTGGCGAACAAAAACAGCCGCAATCAATGCGGCCACTGCGGTTTGGACCGCGAGGCTTGCAGCCCCTTGGCCATTCCAGCTAAATGCGGTGATATCAATGCTCAACAAGGTGTTGCTAGTTTGGCTTGTTGAGCCATTGTGTCAACCTGAATCTCAAATCGCGAACTTGCGTGCCAGACCTTCAGGGCGCAACGCGTCGTAATCTTCAAACGGTTGATGAATCCACGGACTCGTGGGTAGCATTTCGACATAGTAATCCGGCGTGTACGAAGACACTCCCTTCACCCACAAGACAGCCGACCTCAACTCCGCGATGGCTGACATGCCGCGCAGACGTTCGACCACCGCACTCAAGGTAACACCCGAGTCGGCCAGATCATCCACCAGCAACACTCGACCCGCCAGCTCGCCTTTTGGCAAGGTGATGTACTTGGCCATATCTAGCCGCCCCTGGATCGTGCCGCCCTCGGCACGGTAAGAGCTGATCGACATGATTCCCAACGGTCTGTCGAACACACGCGACAAGACGTCACCCGGTCGCAGCCCCCCGCGAGCCAGGCAGAGTATCTGGTCGAACGCCCAACCTGAGTGGTACACCTTCAGAGCCAGCTTCTCGATCAAGAGATGGTATTCATCCCAAGACACGTACAGGTGCTTGCCATCATCCGTCAGCATGGAGAGCCTCTATTTCCGAGCGCGTCATGCGGGAGCGCGTCGATTTGAAAGAAATCATGAGACGTGCTCTCGCCTCGGCTGCGTTCATATTGCGTAAGGATGCCGCAACAAGATCGTGTGATCACGATCCGGCCCGGTCGAAACCATATCGATCGGCGCACCGATCAAATCCTGCACGCGCTGCAGATAGCGACGAGCATTCAGCGGCAATTGATCCCACTGCGTCAGGCCGGCCGTTGTTTCCGTCCAGCCTGGGTAAATTTCATAAATCGGCTTGCACTCTACGATTTCATCAGCATCAAGCGGCAGGATGTCGATGCGTTCGCCATGCAGTTCGTAGCCTACGGCAACCTTGATCTCGCTCAGCCCGTCGAGCACGTCGAGCTTGGTCAGGCACAGGCCCGAAACACCGTTGATGAGAACAGCTCGCTTCAATGCCGCCGCGTCCAGCCAGCCGCAACGTCGCGCCCGCCCGGTCACCGTTCCTCGCTCCATTCCGATGGTGGACAAGTGATGCCCGATCGTGCCCGGCTCATCGATGGGCAACTCGGTCGGGAACGGCCCACTGCCAACCCGCGTCGTGTAAGCCTTGGTGATACCCAGGATGTAATGCAGCTTGTCCGGGCCAACGCCCGACCCTGCCGCCGCATTGCCTGCCACGCAATTGCTGGATGTCACGTACGGATAGGTGCCGTGATCGATGTCGAGCAGTGTGCCTTGTGCGCCCTCGAACAGCATGTTGCCGCCGCGACGGTTGGTCGCGTCGATCATCACGCCGCAGTCGGCCATCATGGGCTTGATCTGCTCGGCCACCTTCATGGCCTGATCGAAGATCGGCTGGAATTCAAGCGGCCCGGCCTTCAAGAAGCCTTCAAGCACATAGTTATGCAAGGCCAGCAGCTCACGCAGCTTCTTGGCAAAACGCTCGGGGTGTTTGAGATCTTGCACGCGCAATGCGCGTCGCGCCACCTTGTCTTCGTATGCCGGCCCGATGCCCTTGCCGGTCGTGCCGATCTTGCCGGCGCCGCTCGACTCGCGTTGAGCCTCACGTGCCCGGTCGACCTCAACGTGGAAAGGCAGGATCAGCGGGCACGACTCGCTGACGAACAACCGCGAGCGAACCTCCAGGCCGGCAGCTTCCAGGCGCTCGATCTCGCTCAAGAGATGGAGCGGATCTACCACCACGCCGTTGCCGATGTAGCACGCCACCCCATCGCGCATGATGCCGGACGGAATCAGCTGCAACGCCGTCTTCTTACCCTTGATCACCAAGGTGTGACCTGCGTTGTGACCACCTTGAAAACGCGCCACACCGGCGGCGTGATCGGTGAGCCAGTCGACGACTTTGCCCTTGCCTTCGTCGCCCCATTGGGTCCCGACGACAACCACGTTACGGCCAGATGCGGCCCCCGCAACGGATGGAGTTTGCATGTTTGAGTCCTGTATCGGAAATCGAAGACGACGGAGCGCGGCGATCAAAGCGCGCGCACCGTCCACTGCCCGCTGATCAGGGTCAGTTCCCGGTCGCAGGCGAATTCCTGCACTTCGTGTTCATGCCCGGGCAGCATGCACACCACGGTTTCACCCTGTTCACGTAGCTGCCGCACGGCAGCGCACAACAGAGCATCATCCCCCCAAGGCGCACGAATGGCGGGCTTGGGTATACCGATCGGCAAACGCTCAACCAGCGCCTTCAGATCAAGGCTGAAACCCACCGCCGGGCGATTGCGCCCAAACACAGCGCCGACTTCATCGTATCGACCGCCTCGCACCAGGGCATCGCTGTAGCCCGGCGCATAGATGGCGAAACGTGCGCCGCTGTAATACGCATACCCACTCAGGTCAGCCAGGTCAAATCCAATCTGAACCTCGGGGTACGCCTTCTGCACGTGCGCGATCAGCCAGCCGAGATCCACCAAGGCCTGCTGGATAAGCGGATGCGATGGCAACGCTGGCTGCACGGCCGCCAAGCCGTCGGCCGAGCCATACAACGACATCAGCTTGGTCAACGCAGCGAGAGTCTGAGCGGGCACAACATCCGACAAGGCAGCCAAGGCAGACGCGTCCTTGGCGGACAAGGCCGCACTCAAGTCAGCGAGTCGCGCTGCGTCCAGCCGAACACCGTCCAGCAAGCCACGCAAGATGCGGGCGTCGGCAAGATCGAGCGTCACACGCTTGAGCCCGGCACGCTGCATGCCTTCCAAGGCCAGCTCCAGCACTT
>NZ_JAYSBZ010000046.1:0-27107 GCF_041915145.1 Aquabacterium sp.
TTCGGCGCCTGCGTTGGTCGTCATGATGATGATGACGTTGCGGAAGTCCGCCTTGCGACCATTGTTGTCCGTCAGCGAACCATGATCCATCACCTGCAGCAGCACGTTGTAGACATCCGGGTGGGCCTTCTCGATTTCGTCGAGCAGCAACACGGCATGCGGCTTCTTGGTCACGGCCTCGGTCAGCAGGCCACCCTGATCGAACCCCACATAGCCCGGGGGCGCGCCGATCAGCCGGCTCACGGCATGGCGCTCCATGTATTCGGACATGTCGAAGCGAATCAACTCCACGCCGAGGATGAATGCCAGCTGCTTCGCCACCTCGGTCTTGCCGACCCCCGTCGGGCCACTGAACAGGAACGAGCCGATCGGCTTGTCCGGCTTACCCAGACCGGAGCGCGCCATCTTGATGGCGGCAGCGAGCGCTTCGATGGCGGCGTCCTGCCCGAACACCACGCTCTTGAGATCGCGATCGAGCGTCTTGAGCTTGGCACGGTCATCGCTCGACACACTGGTGGACGGCACGCGAGCGATCTTCGCCACGATGTCTTCCACCTCGGCGCGCGTGATGGTCTTCTTCTGCTTGTTCTTGGGCAGTACACGCTGGGCGGCACCGGCCTCGTCAATCACGTCGATGGCCTTGTCCGGCAGGTGCCGGTCACTGATGAACTTGGCGGACAGCTCTGCCGCCGCCTGCAGCGCCCCCAGCGCGTACTTCACGCTGTGGTGCTCCTCGAAGCGCGACTTGAGCCCCTTGAGTATCTCGAAGGTCTGCTCGACGGACGGCTCCACCACTTCGACCTTCTGGAAGCGACGCGACAAGGCCGCATCCTTTTCGAAGATGCCGCGGTACTCGGCAAACGTGGTGGCGCCGATGCACTTGAGCTGCCCGGAGCTCAGCGCCGGCTTGAGCAAGTTGCTGGCGTCCAGCGTGCCGCCGGACGCAGCGCCCGCCCCGATCAGCGTGTGGATTTCGTCGATGAACAGCACCGACCCCGGCTGATCCTTCAACTGCTTCAGCACCGCCTTGAGACGCTGCTCGAAGTCACCACGGTATTTGGTGCCGGCCAGCAGGGCGCCCATGTCGAGCGCATACACCACGGCATCGGACAGCACTTCGGGCACGTCGTTTTGCGTGATGCGCCATGCCAAGCCTTCGGCGATGGCCGTTTTGCCCACTCCCGCCTCGCCCACCAGCAGCGGGTTGTTCTTGCGGCGGCGGCACAACACCTGGATCACCCGCTCCACTTCGGATTCGCGTCCGATGAGCGGGTCGATCTTGCCTTCCTTGGCCAGTTGATTGAGGTTCTGGGTGTACTGCTCCAAGGGGGATGCCTTGGACTCACCCTCTTCCTTGTCGGACTCTTGCGCTGCCCCATCAGGCGACTTGGCCGACTCCGGCGGCTCCGCCTTCTTGATGCCATGCGCGATGAAATTCACGACGTCGAGTCGGGTCACCCCCTGCTGATGCAGGTAGTACACCGCGTGAGAGTCCTTCTCGCCGAAGATCGCCACCAGCACGTTCGCGCCGGTCACTTCCTTCTTGCCATTGCCCGTCGACTGAACGTGCATGATGGCCCGCTGGATCACGCGCTGGAACCCCAGCGTCGGCTGGGTATCGACCTCGTCCGTGCCACCAACGGTCGGCGTGTTTTCCTTGATGAATTGCGACAGGCTCTTGCGCAACTCGTCGAGATTCGCGGAACACGCTCGCAACACCTCGGACGCAGACGGGTTGTCCACCAGCGCGAGCAACAGATGCTCCACGGTGATGAACTCATGGCGCTGCTGACGGGCCTCCACGAAGGCCATGTGCAGACTAACTTCCAGCTCTTGCGCAATCATGCGGTCTCCAGAATGCATTGCAAGGGATGCCCGGCACGCCTTGCGGCAGCCAGTACAAGCTCAACCTTGGTGGCTGCGACGTCCTTGGTGTAGACGCCGCACACACCACGGCCTTCATTATGAATTTGCAACATGATCTGAGTGGCCGTCTCCAGATCACGATGAAAGAATTCCTGCAACACGATCACGACAAATTCCATTGGAGTGAAGTCGTCATTCAGCATCACCACTCGATACAACCTGGGCGGCTTGGTCTTCTGGTCCTGCCGCTCAACGACAACAGCTCCCTGCCCCTCATCACCGGGTGTGCTCGGCAACCCAGACGGGCTTGTCGGCGTGGTCATCAGTGGCATATGCAGCATGAATTCATTCTATGACTGCGCCGCCCGTTTTGCAGACAGCGCATCCATGCACCCATTGGCGCGCATCTTGCGCCTGCCCCACACCATTTCAAGACAAGAAAAGCACCGAAGAGGCTGCGCAACAAGCCGGTTCATGGCGCGTCATCCAGGCGACCAGCCTTTGTCCAGCCGGGTTGCAACGCGACGCCGCCAATTCCTTGACAGTCCATGGTCGCGATCCGAAAATGATTGCAAATAATCAGGAGGGTTCTATATGGCCATCGGAACAGTCAAGTGGTTTAACGACGCCAAAGGCTTTGGTTTTATCGAGCCAGAACAAGGCGGTGGAGATGTATTTGCTCATTTTTCCGCCATTCAAATGGATGGTTTCCGCACCCTGAAACAGGGCTCGCGGGTGAGCTTTGAGTTGATCCAAGGGCCGAAAGGCTTGCTAGCGCAAAACATTCGTCCGTTTGATGCCAGCGATCTCACCATCGCAGCGCTGACTCCCGAACCGCCAACAGCAAGCGAGCACACCTACGTGAGACAGTGAGCGTGACACTACCGCGCACGTTTTGTTGAGCAGAAAAAAAGACCCGCGAATCGCGGGTCTTTTTGTTCATGGCGTCCAACGCGGACACCTACCGCCTCAATCACATATGATCGATCATCACTTGGCCGAAACCGGAGCATGACACCTGCGTAGCACCCTCCATCAGGCGTGCAAAGTCATACGTCACCTTCTTGCTTTGAATGGCGCCATCCATGGAACTGATGATCAGATCAGCAGCCTCAACCCAGCCCATGTGACGCAGCATCATTTCTGCCGACAGAATTTCGGACCCAGGATTGACGTAGTCCTTGCCCGCGTACTTGGGCGCCGTACCGTGCGTGGCCTCGAACATTGCGACCGAATCCGACAAATTCGCTCCGGGGGCAATACCGATGCCTCCAACCTGCGCAGCCAGCGCGTCCGAGACATAGTCGCCATTGAGATTGAGCGTGGCAATCACTGAATACTCAGCCGGACGCAACAGAATCTGTTGCAAGAATGCATCCGCGATCGCGTCCTTGATGACGATATCTTTGCCAGTACGCGGATTCTTGATCTTGCTCCACGGCCCGCCATCGATCAGCTCAGCACCGAACTCCTTTTGCGCCAGCGCATACCCCCAATCACGAAACCCACCTTCAGTGAATTTCATGATGTTGCCTTTATGCACTAGAGTGACGGAGGAACGGTCATTGTCGATTGCGTATTGGATCGCCTTGCGCACCAGGCGCTCGGTGCCTTCCTTGGAGACGGGTTTGATGCCGATACCCGACGTTTCCGGGAAGCGGATCTTTTTAACCCCCAACTCGTTCTGCAGGAAAGAAATCAGCTTCTTGGCTTTATCCGACTGAGCTTCAAATTCAATCCCTGCATAGATATCTTCCGAGTTCTCGCGGAAGATCACCATATCGGTTTTTTCTGGCTCTTTAACAGGGCTGGGCACACCTTTGAAATAACGCACCGGGCGCAAGCAAACGTAGAGGTCAAGCTCTTGTCGCAGTGCGACGTTAAGGGAACGAATACCACCACCGACCGGCGTGGTGAGGGGTCCCTTGATCGAGACTACGTAATCCTTCAGGATCTGCAAGGTTTCTTCAGGCAGCCAGACATCAGGCCCATAAACGCGAGTCGATTTCTCTCCCGCATAGACCTCCATCCAATGGATCTTGCGCTGACCGCCGTAAGCCTTTTGCACGGCTGCGTCAACCACTTTGATCATCACAGGCGTGATGTCGAAACCAGTACCATCACCTTCGATGTAAGGAATAATTGGGCTATTCGGAACATTCAAGGAAAAGTCGGCATTTACCGTGATCTTTTGCCCGCCCTCGGGCACCTTGACGTGTTGAGACATGATTTAGATCTCCTTAATTATTAGGAAGGTCAGTGTGAGGAAAATTCTAATGCAGACATTTCTGCCTTGCGCTCGACAACAGTAGACAAGTTTGGGGTTTGAATCACAGGTTCGGGGCGTGAGTCACCAAAAACGTGCATAAATGACGGCGTTTTGTCTTCAATGCAAGAAATGCTTGGGATGCGATTCATGCCTGTAGGCCGGCCCAGCTGATTCGGCTTATCTCAATTCACCCGCAGATGGCCTGAACCATCTTGCTGGTCGAGTGCAACAGCATCAGTACCGCAGATGCAGCAAGTACCGCACCAGTGATTCGCACAGCCCAAGTCGAATCTGCCAGTTGCCCGAGCGATCTAATCGCCGCAGACCGCCCGCGCGTCAAGCGCACGGGCGCCCAGTCCGACTGCGCTTGAACTGGTTGCGTTCGATTGGCGCCAAACAAGTGAAAGAACCACCGAGAACCCAACCACAGTGCCAGGACGCCGGGCAAGGCGTAGGCAATCATCATCAGGGCTCCACCCCACGCGTGCCCGGCCAGCGACGCCAGAGCCACAGCAGCATAGAGTTGCGCGCACGGCAAAATTGCCCAACACATGCCAAGCAAGAAAGCTCGCAACGGCGAGGGCAATTGGCGCGAACGCCCTGCATGGAGTCGCGCGGACAACTTCTCGAGTGGCAAGTGAACGGATTGCAGCCACGAAGGCACGTGTCCTGTCGCCAACAACACCAGACCTGCTACCAGAATCGCCCCCTGCGCCATAACCCATAGCGGACGCAAAGCAGATACATGACCAGCCAGGAGATGAGCAAATGAAACTGCAGAGGCGGCCACGCCGCCGAGCAGGGCGTAGCCGAACAACCGCCCGACTTGCAGCGCTCCGGCAACTTCACGCGACGAATGCGGCGAGTTGCCACACGACTGTGCCGCAATGGAACACGGTACGCTGCACATGACCAAGCAGTGGGGCACCCCAACCACCCCCATCAGCATCGACGCGATCAACAGCGCACTCGTCATCAGATAATTCTAGAAAACCTCTGCAGCGCCTGGTCAGCTTGAAGATTCTTGTCAAAAACCATGGCAACGGCTCTCACGAAATACCAGCCCAGAGGAGTCACCGTGATGCCGTCTGGTTCGATCGCTATCAAACCGGATTCAGCCAGCGGCACCAACTGCTCCAGCTCACGCGCGAAATAACTCTTGATGTCGATGAGGTGCGCAACCTCAATGGATTCGTACACCAGCCGCCCCTGGCACATGAGCGCCATGATGATGGCACGACGCACCAGATCATCCCGACTCAAGGCAATGCCCTTGATGACAGGGAACGTTCCGGCGCGCACCGCATCGTAGTATTCCGGCAAGGTCTTTGCGTTCTGACTGTAGGTCGCCCCCATACGCCCGATAGCAGACACGCCCAGGCCGATCAAATCGCAATCGGGTTGAGTGCTGTAGCCCTGGAAGTTGCGATGCAGACGCCCCTGGCGTTTGGCCACGGCCAAAGCATCGCCCGGCTTGGCAAAATGATCCATGCCGATGTATTGGTAACCAGCCCCGAGAAACCCACTGATGGCATGAGAGAGCATCGAGATCTTCTCGGCGCCAGCAGGCAAGTCTGCCGCGTGAATACGGCGCTGCGGCTTGAATCGCTGCGGCAGATGCGCGTAGGCATAGAGCGCAATCCGATCCGGTTGCAAAACAGAAATTTGTTCGATGGTCCGCTCAAATGTCTGACGTGTCTGCTTCGGTAGCCCATAAATCAAGTCGACGTTGATCGACTCGAAATGCAGGTCGCGTGCAGCCTGAACAAGCCCAACAACCGATTCCCATGACTGCACACGATGAACAGCCTTTTGCACGTCGGTATCGGTATCCTGCACGCCAAAACTGAGTCGATTGAACCCGAGATTTGCCAGATGCGCCAACCGCTCGGGCGTGACGGTGCGAGGATCGACCTCGATGGAGTATTCGCCGCCCGGAGCCAGCCGGAAAGCGCGCCGAAACGACTCCATTAGGCGCGTCAACTCGGCGTCGCTGAGGAACGTCGGTGATCCGCCGCCAAGGTGCAGTTGCGATACCACCTGCCCCACCCCCAGCACACCCACGTGCAACGCGATCTCGGCCTCGAGCGCATCCAGATATTCGTTCGCTCGTTCGTGATGCTTGGTGATGACCTTGTTGCAGGCGCAGTAGTAGCACACCGACTCGCAAAACGGGATATGCACATAGACCGACAATGGCGCAGCCCCTCCTCCCGCGACATTGGTCATGACGCCGACCCCCTCGCCACGCTGCGCCAAGGCTTGCTTGTATTGCGATGCCGTGAAGGCGTCGACAAAACGGTCGGCGGTGGGATAAGACGTGTAGCGCGGCCCGGTCACGTCCATGCGAGACAACAAGTCTTCGCTCACCGCGACAGGTTGGGCTTGGGTCATGTTTGAGAGGGAATCGGATGCATGCATGCGCCTGACTGTGCCAAACTGTAGGGGTTGAGCCTTGATCTTTCTCAAGGCTCGAGTTCGCTTGACACGGAACAATCGTGATCAATCTTGATTGAGGAAAGTCATGGCCTTGGTTGTCCCGGTTGCCGTTGATTCAAGCGCTGATCATGTTGCTCATTGCGGCACCCGCGCCGATGGAAAACGACCCATGAAGATGGACGCGTTCAAGGTCGCCTGTTCAAACTGCAACCTTCGGGAGTTGTGTTTGCCGGTAGGCTTGTCTCACCCTCAGCTTGAACAACTCGACTCCCTGGTCGCCACGCGACGTACCGTCAAGCGAGGCGATGCGCTGTTTCACGCCGGCGAAGCATTCCGTAGTCTTTACGCAGTTCGCACAGGCTTCTTCAAGACATGCGTCTCGTCCGAAGACGGACGGGAACAGGTCACCGGTTTTCAAATGGCGGGCGAATTGCTGGGCCTGGACGGCATCAGTTCAGATCGGCATGTTTGCGACGCCATTGCGCTCGAAGATGCTCAGGTTTGCGTGATCCCCTACTCTCAACTTGAAGAGTTGTCTCGCGAATTCGGCGACTTGCAACATCAGTTTCACAAGATCATGAGTCGCGAAATCGTACGCGATCAGGGAGTGATGCTGCTGCTCGGCAGCATGCGGGCCGAAGAACGCCTGGCGGCGTTTTTACTGAATCTGACCCAGCGCTTACATGCCCGCGGGTTCTCGGCGTCAGCGCTCGTTTTGCGCATGACGCGGGAAGAAATCGGTAGCTACCTCGGCCTCAAGCTTGAAACCGTGAGCCGCACTTTCTCGAAATTTCAGGATGACGGCCTGCTGGAGGTCAAGCAGCGTGACATCCGCATTCTCGACGACGAGGGCTTACGCAAGCTCGTCAACACCGCGCGTTGCTGAACAGCCTGGCGAGTACAAGATACACAGCCAAGCGCGGGCTCAACACCATTGCCAATTGAACGGTCATTGATCAGTTTTTTTTGGCGCAACCGGCTGCGCAGCGTGATTGCGAACCGACATGGCCGGGCTGGTCGCCACAGAAGTAGCCTGCCTCATGGCAGTGGCTTCGTCGTCTGCAGGATGTTGTTGAACCACCTCGGGCGGCAACGGCGGGTCGGGATGCTTGATGATGAACACCGCCGTAACGACGCAGGCAATCACCACTGCCAATGGCCCCGACACAACCAGCCAGATCATGGTGTTACGCCACCATGGGGCGGTCATCACTTCTTGGGACGCAGGGGTCATCGCAGCCTTCATTTCGATCTCGCTCAAATGACGCGAATGGCTAGAAATAAGCCGCCCACGTCGACCTACCACTTGAAAACAGACTGCCTGACTCGAGCTTCGGAATGAATCAAGAGACGCTCCCAGAAACGCCGTGACGGGCGTTTCTGGCGGAGTCTTCAAGGCAAATCGCCCCTCGGCGCGGGCTTGGATTACGGTTTGACAGCGCTGGCTGGATTGTTTGACAAGCCCCACACATAAGCGGCCAGCACGTGAACTTGGGCTGGCGTGAAGCGCGAGCCTTGTGGCGGCATCACGTTGTGCTTGCCATGGGTGATGGCGTCCACGATGGCCTCTTCGCCCCAACCGTGCAGCCAGATCTTGTCAGTGAGGTTGGGAGCCCCAATGATTTGATTGCCCTTGCCGTCCGGACCGTGACAAGCCGCACAGGCCGCAAACTTGGCGCGCCCCAATTCAGCCGAGATGGAGTTGTGCGCGCTACCCGACAGACTCAACACATAGTTCGCCACGTTCTTCACGTCTTCGGGCGAGCCGACTGCAGGAGCCATCACCGGCATGTTGGCTTCACGACCATCGACGATCGTCTGTTCAATGTATTCCGGCGTGCCGGCTCCCAGCCAGTCCTTGTCGGTCAGGTTGGGGAAGCCCTTGCTGCCTTTGGCATCCGAGCCGTGGCAGACGGCGCAGTTGTTGACGAACAGCCGCTCGCCAATCGCCATGGCTTTCGGATCATGGGCCAGTTCCTCGGTCTTGGCGGCCGCATAGCCCGCATAAACCGTTGCCAACTGGGCATTGGCCGTCTCGACTTCTTTTTCGTATTGACTGAAACGCGTCCACCCCAACTTGCCGGGGTTGGTGCCCAGGCCGGGATACAGCGTCAGGTACGTCGCAGCAAAAACGATGGTGATGATGAACAGCCCCACCCACCAACGCGGCAGCGGGTTGTTCAGTTCGACCAGATCGTCGTCCCAGACGTGCCCGGTGGTGCCGGGTGCGTTGGGATCTTCGCCTGGACGAATCTTGCGCTTGCTGGCGACCACCAGCACGAACACGCAAAACAAGATCGATGCAATGACCAGCACCGTCACATAAGTGGCCCAGCCACTGTTCACAAAATCGCTCATGACTGCTCCTGCGCGCGCTGCAGCGCGTTCTCGTCCATGAATGGCAGTTGCGCGGCCTCATCGAACCGCGAGGTATTGCGGCGGGAATATGCCCAGAACACGATGCCGACAAAGGCACAGAGGCTCAACACCGTCGCAACGCTGCGCAAAATATTGATATCCATGATCAACCCGCTCTCGCTTATTTGACGAAAGTACCCAGCACCTGCAGATAGGCCACCAGGGCGTCGAGTTCGGTCTTGTCCTTGAGCTCGTCACCCGCAGTGGCGATTTCGGCGTCGGTGTAGGGCACGCCAACGGTGCGCAGGGCTTGCATCTTGGGCGCCACATCAGCCGGGTTCAGGGTGGCCGCTTCCAGCCAAGGATAGGCAGGCATCACCGACTCAGGCACGACATCGCGCGGGTTGTGCAAGTGCACCTTGTGCCATTGGTCGCTGTAGCGGCCGCCCACGCGAGCGAGGTCCGGGCCCGTACGCTTGGAGCCCCATTGGAAGGGGTGGTCGTAGACGAACTCGCCCGCCACCGAGTAGTGGCCGTAGCGCATGGTTTCAGCACGCAGCGGACGGATCATCTGCGAGTGGCAGTTGTAGCAGCCTTCGCGGATGTAGATGTCGCGCCCCGTCAACTGCAGCGGGGTGTAGGGCTTGAGACCCGGCACCGGCTCCGTGGTGGAGTGCTGGAAGAACAGCGGAACGATCTCGACCAATCCACCGAAGGAAACCACCACGAGGATCAAAACGATCATCAGGAAGTTGTTGGTCTCGATCTTCTCGTGCGAAAAACCAGGGGTTTCGTGATGTTGTTCAGCCATGGTTTTTTCTCCTTCAAGCGCGAGCGGTAGCAGGAGCCGACGCTGCGGCGCTACCGGAACTCGTCGCGGTCATCACGGTGTTCCAGGCCATGATGCACATGCCACTCAAATACAACAGACCACCGGTCAGACGAATCACGTAGAACGGATAGGTCGCCTTCACGCTTTCAACGAAGCTGTAGGTCAGCGTGCCATCGGGGTTGACCGCGCGCCACATCAGGCCTTGCATCACACCGGCGATCCACATCGCGGCGATGTAGAGCACGATGCCGATGGTGGCGATCCAGAAGTGCAACTCGATGGCGCGCACGCTGAACATCTGTTTCTTGCCGAACATGCGCGGAATCAGGAAGTACAGCGAACCCATCGACACCAGGCCCACCCAACCCAGGGCACCGGAGTGCACGTGGCCGATGGTCCAGTCGGTGTAGTGCGACAGCGCGTTCACGGTCTTGATGGACATCATCGGACCTTCAAAGGTCGACATGCCGTAGAACGACAGCGACACGATCAGGAACTTCAGGATCGGATCGTCGCGCAGCTTGTCCCAGGCACCCGACAGGGTCATGATGCCGTTGATCATGCCGCCCCAGCTGGGGGCCAGCAGGATGAGCGAGAAAACCATGCCGACGGATTGCGTCCAGTCAGGCAGCGCGGTGTAGTGCAGATGGTGCGGACCGGCCCACATGTACGTGAAGATCAGCGCCCAGAAGTGCACGATCGACAGGCGATACGAGTAGACGGGGCGACCAGCCTGCTTGGGAATGAAGTAATACATCATGCCCAGAAAGCCAGCGGTCAGGAAGAAGCCCACGGCATTGTGGCCATACCACCACTGCACCATGGCGTCTTGCACGCCAGCGTAGGCCGAGTAGCTCTTCCAGAGCGTGACGGGCACTTCGGCGCTGTTGACAACGTGCAGCAACGCCACCGCCAGGATGAAGCCGCCGTAAAACCAGTTGGCCACGTAGATGTGCCGAACCTTGCGAATGCCCACCGTGCCGAAGAACACGATCGCGTAGGCCACCCACACCAGGGTGATGGCGATGTCGATCGGCCATTCGAGCTCAGCGTATTCCTTGCCCGAGGTGATGCCCAGGGGCAGCGTGATCACGGCTGCCACGATGACCAACTGCCAACCCCAGAAGGTGAAGGCAGCCAGTTTGTCGGAGATCAGGCGCACGCCACAAGTGCGCTGCACCACGTAGTACGACGTTCCGATCAGCGAGCAACCACCGAACGCGAAGATCACCGCGTTGGTGTGCAGCGGACGCAAACGCCCGAAGCTGATGTAGGGGATGCCGAAGTTGAGCTCCGGCCACGCGAGTTGCGCCGCGCAGATCACCCCCACCAACATCCCCACGACGCCCCACAGTACCGCTGCCAGGACAAACTGGCGTACAACCTTGTCGTTATAGGCGACGGCCGAGGCTTTTAAAGCGGCCTCACCGCTTGCGGTACCCGATCCGGATAGAACTCCGCCAGTTGCCTGCGCTGCTCCAGACATGCGCTTCCTCCAAGTCAACGATGAAAACGATTGTTGGGAACGAGTCCCCAGTCAGGATTGACCCTCATCAAGCGATGAAGCAATAAAACCTTGCTCAGGTTCAAGAATCCGAAGACCCTCGCGCTCCAGATCGTCAAATTGGCCGGCTCTGAGTGCCCAGGCAAACACGCCCAGGATGATCAGTGCCAAGCCAACCGACAGGGGAACCAGCAAATAGACGATTTCCATGGATGCGCCCGCTCAGGCCACGGCCGATCGCGGACTGACCACCACCGAAGCCTTCAGGGATGAAGGCATCGAGTCATCCAGTCGGCGACCCAGACGCAACGCGTTGAGTACCACGAACAGGGAACTGCACGCCATGCCAAGACCGGCCAACCAGGGCGCAAGCCACCCCACGACCGCCAGCGGCACGCTGATCGCGTTGTAAGCCACCGCCCAGCCCAGATTCTGGCGAACGACTCGCATGGCGCGACGCGCCAGTATCAGGGCTCGCACCACATCCGACGGGTGGCTGCCGAGCACGATGAAGTCCGCCCGCGCCTGCGCCAGTGCCGCGCCATGCCCCATGGCGAACGACGCGTCGGCACGCGCCAGCACGGGCGCATCGTTGATGCCGTCGCCGACCACGACGACGCGATGCCCAGCCTGCTGAGCCTGCGCCACCACGACGAGCTTGTCTTCGGGGCGCGCCTCGGCGCGGGCCGCGTTGAGCCCCAGTTGCCGGGCCAGCAGGTGGACGCGCTCATGCAAGTCGCCCGAGAGCACGATCACATTCAGGCCCAGCGCCTGCAGATCCTTGACCGCCTGCGCCGAATCAGGCCGCAAGGCCTCTTCGATGTCGAACCCGGCCACCTGACCCGCAGGGCCGCGCAGCCAGACGCGCGGCGATTGCATCGCGTCCAGACGGAATCCCAAGGCCAGCGCCTCGTCGTCCGACACGCCCGCCCAAGCCGCCGACCCCAAGCGCCAGCGCCCCCCCAGGTCATCGAGCGCCTCCAGTCCTGCGCCGGACGCCTCGCGCACATCCGTCCAAGTCGGCGGCACAGCAACGTCATGCGAAGGGCCCGATTGAACCGCGCGTGCCAGAGCCTGCGACAAGGGGTGGCGCGAATAGCCAGCCAACGCGCCGGCGCGTGCAAGCAAATCAGACGAGGTCGCGCCGAGCGCATGCACCTGATTGAGACGCAAGCGGTCGTCGGTCAGCGTGCCGGTTTTGTCGAACACCACCGTATCGGCCTTGGCCAAAGCCTCGAAGGCGTCAAACCGCTGCACCAGCACCCCTCGGCGCGCCAAGGCGCCAGCAGCGGCCACCATGGCCGAGGGCGCGGCCAGCGACAAGGCGCATGGGCAGGTGACAATCAACACCGACACCGCAATCCAGATCGAACGGGCCGGTTCGATGAACATCCAGACGCCTGCGGCCGCCACGGCCAGCAAGAGCACGCCCCACAGGAACGGCACGGCGATCTGGTCGGCCAGACGCACCCACGACGGGCGCTCGGACATGGCCCTTTGCATCAACGCCACGATGCGTTCGTAGCGGGTGTCGCCGCCCAAACACTCGACACGCATGACCACCGGGTTGACCAGATTGTGGCTGCCCGCCATGACCATAGAGCCGGTATCCCGATCGACCGGACGTGATTCGCCCGTCAGCAAGGCTTCATCGACCTGGGTGCGCCCCTGCACGATCACCCCATCGGCCGGGAAGGCCTGGCCCGCCGACACGCGCACCTCATCGCCCACACGCAGCCGGGCAGGCGCCACCAGCTCGGTCTGGTCGCCGAGGACGCGCTCCACGCTCTCGGGCAGACGGTGCAGCACGCTCTCAAGCGCCTCGGCTGCGCGGCGACGCGCACGCTGCTCCAGCGCGCGGCCGATCAGCAAAAAGGTGACGAACATGGTGAGCGAGTCGAAATACACCTCGCGGCCCCAGGCCGACGTCTGGCCCGGCGCGATGGCGTCGAACGTGGCGCCGGTGCTGGCGATGAAGGTGACGAGCACGCCCAGCGCGATGGGGACGTCCATGCCGATGCGCCCGCGCCGAAGAGCGCGCCAGGCGCCGCTGTAGAACGGCGTGGCGGCGAACAGCACCACCGGCAGGCTCAGCAACCAACTGGCCCAGCGCAGCAGCTGGATGATGTCGGCGCTGATGTCGCCCGGCGCAGCCACGTACATCGGCGTGGCGTACATCATGACCTGCATCATGCAAAAGCCGGCCACGAACAGGCGCCAGACCGCCTGGCGCGACTCCAGCGTTTGCTTGGCACGCTGCTGCGTGGCGGTATCCGGAAAGGCCTTGTAACCGGCGCGCTGAATCGCCTCGATCAGGCGTGACGCCTTGGTGCGGGCGGGATCCCAGCGAACCTGGGCGCGTCGGCTGGCGGCCTGCACCTGGGCATCGAGCACGCCGTCAACCCGGCGCAAGGCTTGCTCGATCAGGCTGGCGCACGCGGCACAATGCAGGCCATCGAGCACCAAGCGTGAGCAGGCCTCTCTCGCGCCCCCCTCGGGCTCGGCGAACGTGGTGTAGCGCGCAAGCTCAACCTCGTCGTCCAGGGCGGCGGCTTCTTCAGCGCGCAAAACCGCACGCTCAACCGGCAACGAGGTTGATGAAATGGACATGGAAGGTGCGAGCTCACGGCACGCCGAGCGCGCTGCAATGAGGTCTTGAATCTGGAAGTTCTGGAAAGAGCAAGATCGTAATCTATCAATGCCCCCGACGACGAATCATGACCTGCATTAATCTTCCGAAGCAAGTAAATATCCCTACATCAAGTTCAACAGTCCCTCGCCGCATGAAAAACCGCGTCAAACAGGTCATCGCCCTAACCGCATTGACTTTCGTCAGTGCCTCGCAGGCACAAGGGACGGGCGCCCAGGACGGCCCGCAGCACCTGCCGTCGATCCAGCTCGGCGCGGGCATGTTCAATATCCAGACCGAAGTGGCGCTGACCGAACAGCAGCGCGAGATCGGTTTGATGCACCGAACCAGCCTGGGCCCCTATCAAGGCATGCTGTTCGTGTTCGACGCCCCGGCCAAACAGTGCTTCTGGATGAAGAACACCTTGATCCCACTGTCGGTGGCCTTCGTCGCCAACGACGGTACCATCATCAACATCGACGAGATGAAGCCGCAGACGCTCGACCCGCACTGCTCGGCCCAGCCGGTGCGCTTCGTTCTCGAAATGAGCGAGGGATGGTTCGCCAAGCGCGGCATGAAGGCCGGCAGCAAGCTCACCGGCAAGCCGTTCGGCACCGGTCAGCCTTGAGCCGCAGCGCCGGCCGGCCCGGCTCGATCAGCGCGTCTTGGCGGCGATGCGGTCCTTGAGCGCGGGCAGCACGGTCAACATCGCTTCGCGTCCGGCCAGAACCGAGAGGCGCCGCGCCGTGAAATCGGCGCTTGACACCCCCGCCAGCTTCGGCACGACGACCACATCGGCATCCTTCAGCTCATAGTGATTGATACTGCGCCCCATGATCGAGAAGGTCTGCAGCAGCATCTTCATGGCGTCGCCCGTGGGGGCACCTTCGGGGGACGCTGAAATGTCGACCGCGATAACCACGTCGGCCCCCATCTGCCGGGCGAAGCGCACCGGCACGGGCGCGACCAACCCGCCGTCCACATACTCGCGGCTGCCGATCTTGACCGGCTCGAACACCGCCGGCACCGCGCTGGAAGCCCGCACCGCCATGCCCGGGTCGCCGCGCTGAAACAGGATCGGCTGACCATTGCCCAGATCGGTGGCGACGATGCCCAGCGGGGTCTTCATGGCCTCGATATTCAAGCCGCCGGTCTGCTGCCGCACATATTTGGCCAGAGCCTCGCCACGCATCAACGCCCGACCGGGAAAGGTCCAGTCGGTAATGGCCGACTCGTCCATGCGCTCGGCCAGCTGGCCCAGTTCGACCCCGTTCTTGCCGGACGCATACATCGCCGCCACCAAGCTACCAGCTGAGGTGCCCACCACCAGGTCCGGCTTGATGCCGTTTTCTTCCAGCACCTGGATCACGCCGATGTGCGCAAAACCGCGTGCCGCGCCGCCCCCCAGCGCCAAGCCAATGCGCGGTGGCTTGGGGGCCGGCTTGGGCGGAGGCGGCGCCACCACCGGCGGCGGCGTGGGCTCGGGCTTGCTCGGCAGCATCGAGCAGCCAGCCAGCAGCAACCCCGCCAGCCCGACGACACCGAGCGTCCGGGTGGCGCGCCGACGGCCAAGCCGACCACATAATTCCAAAGGAGAATAAGTAAACGAAAAAACTATACTTTTCATATCTATAGAAGCTCTCTACAGTCCGACCTCTTAGAAAAGAGGCTGTGTTCATGACCTTTGACTGGGTAGCCATTGTGGCGGGTGCCGGCGTCGGCTTGATCGTCGGATTGACCGGCGTGGGCGGTGGATCGCTCATGACGCCGCTGCTGGTGTCGTTCTTCCATCTCGACAAGGCCATCGCCATCGGCACCGACCTGTGGTTTGCCGGCCTGACCAAGGTGTCAGGCTCCGTGGCGCACCACCGAGAACACCACGTCGACTACCACATCATGAAAAAGCTGCTGTGGGGCAGCATGCCGGCCACGGTGGGCACCATGATCTACATGCACACCAGCGGCATCCACCGCTCGAAAGACGGGCCGCTCACCTACGCCCTGGCCTCCTCCCTGGTCTTGACGGCGGTTACCGTGGCGTTTCGCCCGGTTTGGTTCAAGGTGGGCGTCTGGCTCGAACGCTACATCACCCGCGAACGCCGCGCCCCGCTGACCGTGCTGTGCGGAGCCATTCTTGGCGTGCTGGTGTCGCTGAGCTCGATCGGCGCCGGCGCGCTGGGCGCCACGCTGATCCTGCTGCTCTACCCTCGCCTCGATATGAAGCGCCTGGTGGGCACCGACATCGCTCACGCCGTGCCGCTGACCATCGTGGCCGGCATCGGCCACGCCTCGCTGGGCAACGTGCACTGGAACCTGCTGATCGAGCTGCTGGTCGGCTCCATCCCCGGGATCTGGGTGGGCGCCAAGTTGACCAAACATTTGCCTGAGAAAATCACCCGTTTCGCGCTCTGTCTGTGCCTGCTTTTCGCGGCCTACAAGATGCTCTTCCCGACGGGTTGAGCCATCCCGGCGCCAGCCAGACCAAGCCCGACACGAATCATTGATCCCGGTACTGCCAACCGGAAGACCATCATGTACCAGTACACCGACTTCGACAAACAGTTCGTTCATCAGCGCGCCGCGCAGTTTCGAGATCAGCTCGAGCGCCATCTCAATGGGCAGTTGGCGGATGAAGATTTCCGTGCGTTGCGCTTGCAAAACGGCTGGTACATCCAGCGCCACGCCCCGATGACCCGCGTGGCGGTGCCCTATGGCGAGTTGTCGACCCGCCAGTTGCGCCAGCTCGCGCGCATCGCCCGCGAGTTCGACAAGGGCTACGCGCACTTCACCACGCGCCACAACTGCCAGTACAACTGGATCCCGCTCGAGCGCGCCGCCGATGTGATGGACCTGCTGGCCGATGTCGACATGCATGGCATCCAGACCTCGGGCAACTGCATTCGCAACATCTCGACCGATTACCTCGCGGGGATCGCGCCCGACGAAATCGTCGATCCGCGCCCGTATTGCGAGGTGATTCGCCAGTGGTCGAGCCTGCACCCCGAGTTCGTGTTCCTGCCTCGCAAGTTCAAGATCGCCGTCACGGGCGCGACCGAAGACCGCGTGGCGTCGGGCTGGTACGACATCGGGCTGCACATGCGCAAGAACGACGCTGGCGAGGTGGGTTTTCGGGTGTTCGTCGGCGGTGGCATGGGCCGCACACCGATCATCGGCACGCTGGTGCGCGATTTTTTGCCGTGGCAGCAAATCCTCGTCTACATCGAGGCCATCATGCGTGTGTACAACCGCCACGGCCGACGCGACAACTCGTTCAAGGCACGCATCAAGATTCTCGTGAAGGCGCTGGGCGAGCAGTTCGCCAAAGATGTCGAAGCCGAGTTCGATGCCATCCTCAATCGCGATGCAGGCGGCACCAACCACTTGATTCCGCAAGCCGAGTTCGACCGTGTGGCGGCATGTTTTGCGTATCCGGCCAACGTGCAGCCCGCAGATGGCCCGGCCTGGGTGCCGCCCGCCGATGCGCCGGCGGCGTTCTTGAAATGGCTCGAGCGCAACACGGTGGCGCATCGCGTCAAGGGCTATCGCGCGGTGAATCTGTCGCTCAAGCGCGTGGGGCAGGCGCCTGGCGATGTCACCGCCGGGCAGATGGAGGCCGCCGCCGATCTGGCCGACCGCTACAGCTGCGGCGAGCTGCGCGTGAAGTACGACCAAAACCTCGTGCTGCCGTGGGTGCGCGAGGCCGATCTGCTGGCGGTGTGGCAGGCAGCCAAGGCAGCATCGTTTGCAGCGCCCAACATCGGGCTGCTCAGCGACATGATCTCGTGCCCCGGCGGCGATGTGTGCGCGCTGGCCAACGCGCGCTCGATTCCGATCGCCAACGCGTTGATCGAGCGCTATCAGGATCTCGATGAGCTCGAAGACATCGGCGACATCGATTTGCACATCAGCGGCTGCATCAACTCGTGCGGCCACCACCACAGCGGCCACATCGGCATCCTGGGTGTCGATAAAGACGGCAGCGAGTGGTACCAGGTGACGCTGGGTGGCGCCGACGGTTCGCATGGCTCGCCCCACGCCACGCCGGGCAAGGTGATCGGGCCGTCGTTCGCATCCGACGAGGTGGTGGACGTGGTCGAGGCGCTGATCGACACCTACTGCCGCATCCGCACAGCCAACGAAACCTTTCTCGAAGCAGTGCGCCGCGTGGGCATCGATCCGTTCAAGGCGGCGGCCAACGCCGTGCGCCGCACCACGGCCAAGGCGGCCTGAGCCTCATCCCGCAGCTGTTTCAACCGATCTCAGAGCACATCATGTCCAGACTCACGCTTGAATTCGTCGTTCCGCGCCACGACCCCTGGCGCAAGCTCGAAGGCGAAGATGGCCCGATCTCGCACCCCAAGCCGGCCAAGCACCTGCTGCTGACACTCGCGCAATGGCACGCCGTGCGCGACACCTGGCCGTCCGATCTGCCGGTGGGGGTGCGGTTTCCGCACGATCACGACATCGAAGAGCTGGCCGCCGACTTGCCGCGGCTGGCGCTCGTCGAGCTGCAGTTTCCAAAATGGACGGACGGGCGCGCCTACAGCCAGGCGCACTTGCTGCGCGCACGCCATCGATTCGCTGGCGAAATCCGCGCCCACGGCGACGTGGTGGCCGACATGATGCCGATGCTCGCGCGCACGGGCTTCAGCAGCGTGGTGCTGCGCGCCGATCAAAGCCGCGAGATTGCCGAGCGCGCCCTCAACCTGTTCGCCGGCGTGGGGCACTATCAGGGCGATGTGCGCGAACCGCAGCCACATTTCGTGCGCGCGGCCTGAACACACCGGGCCAGACGCAAGGATCTCACCATGAGCACCTCCTCTTCGATCAACCTCCTATCGCCCATCGGCGGCGCGGCGCCTTCAGGGTCGGCTATCGGCCTGTATGCCCGGCCCAGCCCCGAGTTCGACGCCAAGCTCGCCGACACACTCACGCTGCTGCAGGCCGCCGCCGCCGAGCACCCCGGCGCGGTGGTGCAGGCCACCAGCCTGGGCGTCGAAGACATGATCGTCACCGATCTCATCGCGCGGCACGGTCTGCGCATTGCGGTGGGCACACTCGAAACCGGCGCGCTGCACCCCGAAACCGTGGCGCTCATTGGCACCATCGAATCGCACTACGCCGACGCCTTTGGCGGCAAGGGCGTCAAGGTCGAAGTCTACAAACCCGTGGCCGAAGCCGTGATCGAGTTCGTGCGCAAGAACGGCGAGAAGGCCATGTACGAAAGCATCGGGCTGCGCAAAGCCTGCTGCGGCATCCGCAAGCTCGAACCGCTGGCGCGCATGCTGGGTGGCCGCACCGCCTGGATCACCGGCCTGCGCCGCGAACAAAGCAACAACCGCGGCGGCATGCTGGCGCGCGAACACGACGACGCGGGCCGCGCAAAATTCAACCCGATGATCGATTGGACGTGGGGCGACGTGTGGCACTACGTGAAGACCTTCAACGTGCCCTACAACCCGTTGCACGATCAATTCATGCCCAGCATCGGCTGCGCGCCATGCACGCGTGCCATCGCGGTGGGCGAAGACTTCCGCGCCGGGCGTTGGTGGTGGGAAGACGAGAAGGCCAAGGAATGCGGCCTGCACGTCCACAAATGATTTCTGAGTGAGAACGACATGACTGATGTGAACCAATTGCTGGCGGAAGTGGACCACCGCCACCTGGACGCCCTGGAAGAAGAAGCCATCTTCATCCTGCGTGAAGTGGCCGCCAGTTTCGAGCGCCCCGGCCTGCTGTTTTCGAGCGGCAAGGATTCGTGCGTGGTGCTGCATCTGGCCGAGAAGGCCTTCAAGATGAAGAACGACGCGGGCCAGCTCGAAGGCAAGCTGCCCTTCCCGCTCGTGCACGTGGACACGGGCCACAACTTCCCCGAGGTGATCGAGTTTCGCGAGCGCCGTGTCAAGGAAATCGGCGAGCGCCTGATCGTTGCGCACATGGAAGACTCCATCAAGCGCGGCACCGTGCGCCTGGCCCACCCGCTCGAGTCGCGCAACGGCCACCAGACCGTGACGCTGCTCGAAGCCATCGAAGACAACCGCTTCGACTGCCTGATCGGCGGCGCCCGTCGCGACGAAGAGAAGGCCCGCGCGAAAGAGCGCATCTTCAGCCACCGCGACAGCTTCGGCCAATGGCAGCCCAAAGAACAACGCCCCGAGCTGTGGAGCCTGTTCAACACCCGCATCAAGCCGGGCGAGCACTTCCGCGCCTTCCCCATCAGCAACTGGACCGAGCTGGACGTGTGGCTCTACATCGCCCGCGAGAACATCCCGCTGCCCAACATCTACTACAAGCACCCGCGCCAGGTGATGCGCCGCAAGGGGCTGCTGGTGCCGCTGACCGACGTGACGCCGGCGCTCGAGGGCGAGGCCGTCGAGACCGTGGACGTGCGCTTCCGCACCGTGGGCGACATGACCTGCACCTGCCCGGTTGAATCGACCGCCGCCAGCGCCGCCGACATCGTCGCCGAGACCCTGCACGTGACCGTGAGCGAACGGGGCGCCACCCGCATGGACGATCGCACGTCCGAGGCCTCGATGGAGCGCCGCAAGAAGGAAGGTTATTTCTGATGAACGCCCAAGTGACCCACAACGAAGCCGGCAACGAGCTGGCTCACAAGGCTCTGCGCTTCCTGACCGCCGGCAGCGTGGACGATGGTAAGAGCACCCTGATCGGCCGCCTGCTGTTCGACAGCCGCGCCATCCTGGCCGACCAGCTCGACGCGCTGGAAAAGCGTGCCGCCGGTGCCCCCATCGACCTGTCGCTGCTGACCGACGGCCTGGAAGCCGAGCGCGAGCAAGGCATCACCATCGACGTGGCCTACCGCTACTTCGCGACCAAGACGCGCAAGTTCATCATCGCCGACGCCCCCGGCCACGAGCAGTACACCCGCAACATGGTGACCGCTGCCGCCGGCTCTGACGCCGCTGTGGTGCTGGTCGACATCACCAAGATCGACTGGAAGGCCCGGACCGCCGAGTCTCAAGTGCCCCTGCTGGCGCAAACACGCCGCCACAGCCTGCTGGCCCACCTGCTGCGCGTGCCGTCGATCGTCTTCGCCATCAACAAGCTGGACGCCATCGAGCAGGACACCGAAACGGCGTTCAACAACGTCAAGGCATCGCTCGAAGCCTTTGCCGCGCAAGCCGGCATCGTCAACAAGGGCGTGATCCCGGTGTCGGCCCTGCGTGGCGACAACGTCACCACGCCGAGCGCCAACTGGCCCTGGTACCAGGGCCCGACGCTGCTGCAGGTGCTCGAGCAACTGCCCGTGAGCGACGAGCGCCGCGATGGCGCGCTGCTGCACCCCGTGCAATACGTCACCCGCGACAGCGTGGGCGAAGGCGCGGCCACGGCATCCGGCACGGGCCATCAACACCGCGCGTTCTGGGGCCGCATTGCCCACGGCAACGTCAAGGCGGGCGATGAAGTGCAGATCTTCCCGAGCGGCCAGACGGCCATCGTGGCCGAGGTGCGCCACGCCGCGCTGGTGGTGGATTCGTGCGAAGCCGGTCAGTCGGCCGGCATCGTGCTGGACCGCCAGGTCGACATCTCGCGCGGCGACTGGATCCACACCCCCGGCGGCATCCAGCCCACCGACAGCTTCACCGCCACGCTCGCCTGGCTCGACACCGAGCCCGCCGTGGTGGGCCGCAAATACTGGGTGCGCCACGGCAACCGCTGGGTGCAGGCGCGCATCACGTCGATCGACAACCGGCTCGACATCCACACGCTCGAAGACACCGACGCGCACGAACTGGCCGTAAACGAGATCGGCCGTGTGCAAATTCAGACGCAGCAGCCCTTGCCCGTCGAGCCTTACGTGGACAATCGCGTGGGTGGCGCCTTGATCGTGGTCGACCCGACCACCAACCGCACCAGCGGCGCGTTGCTGGTCAAGGCCGCCTGAATTTGCAACTCTCGACGATCTGAAAGGCAACGAGAACGCGCCATGGGCAAAGTCATTTTCATTGGTGCCGGACCAGGCTCTGCCGACCTGATCACCGTGCGCGGCGCCCAACGGCTGGCCTTGGCCGACGTGGTGTTGTTCGATGCCCTGGCCGACCCCGCGCTGCGCGATCTCGCCCCCAACGCGACATGGGTTGACGTGGGCAAACGCGGCTTTGTCGATGGCAAAGCCCACGGCAGCATGCAGCAGCAGATCAACGACCTGATCATCGAACACGCCCGCAGCGTGCCCACCGTCGCCCGGCTCAAGGGGGGCGACCCCAGCATCTTCGGCCGTCTCGACGAAGAACTCGCTGCCGTGCGCGCAGCCGGCCTCGACAGCGAAGTCGTGCCCGGCGTCACCGCCGCGCTCGCCGCCGCCGCTGGCACGCAGCGCCCGCTCACCCGCCGGGGCGTGGGCCGCAGCGTGAGCCTGGCCACCGCCATGACGCGCACCGGCGATCTGCACGCCACACGCACCGCTGACACCGAGGTCTACTACATGGCCGGCAAGCAGCTGGGCGAGCTGGCGCAACGCCTGCAAGACGCGGGCTGGCCTGCCGATACCCCCGTGAGCGCCGTTTCGCGCGCCGGCTGGGCCGATCAACTCAACAGCCAGCACACCCTCGCCACCCTGGCCCAGGCCAGCGCCGTCCACGCCGGCCGCCCCACCGCCGTGGTGGTGGGCGTGGGTGCCACCGATGTCGGCAGCCATCAATAAAACTGCCCGACAAACTCAATGCGCGAGCGGCAAAGCCTTTTGATTGCGCTTCATCAATGGATAAGCCTCCACCGCGCCCATAAAATTGCCTGTTTGCCTGGGGTAGCGGCGAGCCGCCCAGCCACGCGAGACGCCTGTTGCGTCCGCACCGCCAGCATCTCTGTTTCAACCCGAACCTTTCTGAGCCGATCATGACCCACGTCGTTACCGAAGCCTGCATCCGCTGCAAATACACCGACTGTGTGGACGTTTGCCCCGTCGATTGCTTCCGCGAGGGCCCCAACTTCCTCGTCATCGACCCCGATGAGTGCATCGACTGCGCGGTGTGCATCCCCGAGTGCCCGGTCAACGCCATCCTCCCCGAAGAAGACGTGCCGGCCAACCAGCAGCAATACATCCCGATCAACGCCGAACTGGCCAAGAAGTGGCCCAGCATCACCAAGCGCAAGGCCGCGCTGGCCGACGCCGAGGAGTGGAAAGACAAAACTGGCAAGCACGATCAACTGATCCGCTGATCAACCACCGCCCCAGTCGCTGATGACCGCATCGCCCCCCATCGACACCGATGCGGTGATCATCGGCGCCGGCCCGGTCGGGCTGTTCCAGGTCTTTCAGCTCGGCCTGCACGGCATCCAGTGCCACGTTATCGATGCACTGCCCCACTTGGGCGGCCAGTGCGCGCAGCTCTACCCCGACAAGCCGATCTACGACATCCCTGGCGTGCTGATGTGCACCGGGGCACAGCTCGTCGAGCAACTGCAACAGCAGATCCGCCCCTTTGGCGCCACGTTTCACCTCGGGCACGAGGTCGCATCGCTCACGCTGAGCCCTGCAGACGGACACTTCGACCTCGCCACGAACCACGGCCTGGCGCTGCGAGCCAAGGTCGTGATCGTGGCGGCCGGAGTGGGCGCCTTTCAACCGCGCAAGCTGAAGCTCGAGGGGCTCGACCGCTTCGAGGGCCACCAGTTGTGGCACCACGCCCCGCCGGCCGAGCAGCTTGCCGGGCAACGCGTGGTGATCGTGGGCGGCGATGACGACGCCGTGCGTGCCGCCCTGGCGCTCAGCGAGCCGGCTGCCTCACCCCGCCCTGCCCAAGTCACCCTGGTGCACCGACGCGACGTGTTCAACGCCGACGACGCCTCGCTGGCCACGCTGCGTGAGCGCATCGCGAGCAACGCGGTGCAATTTGTAGCCGGGCAGGCCATCGGCTTCGAGACCGCGCCCGAAGATCGCCTCGGCAGCCTGCAAGTGCTGGGCCCGGACGCCCAGACCCGCAGCGTGCCGTGCGACGCCCTGCTGGTGCTGCAAGGCCTCAGCCCGCGCCTGGGCCCGGTCGCCGAATGGGGCCTGACGCTGGAGCGCAAGCAGGTGGTGGTCAACCCCGCCACCTTCGAGAGCAGCACGCCCGGGGTGTTCGCCGTGGGCGACATCAACACCTACCCCGGCAAGCGCAAGCTGATCTTGTGCGGCTTTCATGAAGCCACGCTCGCGGCCTTTGCGGCGGCAGCCCTCGTGCACCCCGACCAGCCGGTGCAACTGCAATACACCACCACCAGCCCGCGCCTGCACCAATTGCTCGGCGTGAGCGGGGCCGCGCCCTCACACTGACACGGTCACCCGCACGCTGTTGAGCGCCGCGTTGCCCGACAGCGGGTCGACCAGCTGATCGTCGGTCAGGTCATTGATGCTGACGCCGGCATGCTCGCTGGCCACGCTCAGGCGCACGCCCGCTCGACCATGCCCCCAGCCGTGAGGCAGGCTGACCACCCCGGGGGCCACCTCGGCCGTCAAGCTCACCGGCACCAGCACGTCGCCGACCCGCGAGCGCACGCGCACGGTGGCGTCATCGGCCACGCCACGCGCGGCGGCGTCTTGCGGGTGCATCAGCAACACGCAGCGCGGCGGGCCTTTCACCAGGCGCTCGGCGTTGTGCATCCACGAGTTGTTGGTGCGCTGATCGCGCCGCCCGATCAGCACCAGCTCGCCCGGCTCGGGCACCCGCAGCAAGGTGCCCGGCCCTTGATCCAGGTGCGCGCGAATCGCGTGCGGCACCAGGCGGATGCGGCGATCGCTCGTGCGCAAGCGCTGCGGCAAGGTCGGCTGCAGCGGCCCCAGATCCAGCCCGTGCGGATGCCGCATGACATCTTTGAGCCGCAGCTTGCGCGGCCCCATCCGCAGCGCCAGCGCGAGTTGCTGGTCGGGCCGCAGACGGCGCATCAAGCGCTTGATCAGGCGCTGGCTCCAGCTGCCGCGCCGCGCCCCCGGCACCCGCGACTCATAGCGCCGCGCCAGCTCGGCAAAGATCTGCCAGTCGTGCAGAGTGCCGTCGGGTTTGGCGAACACCGCCGGGCTGTAGTGCGCCACGTTGCGGATCGCCAGATGCAAGAACACCATGTCGTAGTGATCGCGCTCAAGCGCGCAGGTGGGCGGCAGGATCACGTGGGCGTGGCGCGAGGTTTCGTTGATGTAGAAATCGAACGACACCATGAAGTCGAGCCCGCCGAGTGCCCGGTCGAGCTGCGCGCCGTTGGGCGTGGACAGCACCGGGTTGCCCGACGACACCACCATCGCGCGAATCTGGCCTTCGCCCGGCGTCAGGATCTCGTCGGCCAGCGTGGCCACGGGGAATTCGCCCGCGAACTCGGGCAGGCCGCGCACCCGGCTGCGATAGCGCCCCCAATGCCCGGGCCCCATCGCCCCGCTGGCGATCAAATCAACCGCCGGTTGCGTGAACAAGGCCCCGCCCACCCGGTCGAGGTTGCCGCACAGGATGTTGAGCACCTGGATGGCCCACTGCGTCAGCACGCCCTGCTCGGTCACCGACACGCCCATGCGGCCATGCGCCACGCCCGACTCGGCGCTGGCCAGCTCGCGCGCCAGCCGACGAATCTCGCCCGCCGCGATCCCGACCGACTGCGCCACCGACTCGGGCGCATAAGGCTGCACCAGCGCCTGCACGTCGTCCACACCGTCCACCCAGGCCTGCAGGCGCCCGAGGTGCACCAGGTTCTCGTCGAACAGGGTGTGCAACATCGCCAGCAGCAATGCCGCGTCGCCGCCCGGGCGGATGAAGTGATGCTCGTCGGCGATAGCGGCTGTTTCGCTGCGGCGCGGGTCGATCACCACCAGCTTGCCGCCGCGCTCGCGCAGCGCCTTCATGCGCTGGCGGAAGTCGGGCGCGGTCATCAGGCTGCCGTTCGACGCCAGCGGGTTGCCGCCCAGGATCAGCAGGTGCTGCGTGTGGTCGATATCGGGGATCGGGATCAGCAGCTGGTGGCCATACAACCACCACGCCGTCATGTGATGCGGCAGCTGATCGACCGACGTGGCCGAGTAGCGGTTGCGCGTCTTGAGCAGGCCGAAGAAATCGAGCCCGTGCGTGAGCTGCCCGTAGCTGTGGACGGTGGGGTTGCCTTGGTAGACCCCGACGGCGTCCGACCCGTGCTGCTCGCGCACGCGGGCCAGGCCATCGACCACCAGATCGAAAGCCTCGTTCCAGCTGATCTCTTGCCAATCTGCCCCCACGCGCTTGACCGGGCGCCGCAAGCGGTCGGGGTCTTCGTGCAGGTCTTTGAGCGCCACGGCCTTGGGGCAGATGTGCCCGCGCGAAAACGGGTCGCGCTCGTCTCCCTTGATGGACACCACGGTCGAGCCTTGCACCTTGTACTCCAGCCCGCACAAGGCCTCGCACAAGTTGCAGACACAGTAGCGGGTTTCAACCGGAGCCGACGACGGGCTCCGGGTTTGCGTGGCGGCACCGCTTGCGGCCCGGAGCAACGCCTCGCTGGCGCGATCGTTCATGGGAGTCTCCTCGGTGAGGTGGCGTGTCTCGAATCAACGAGCCTCTGGCGGGCCATGACATCGCTCAGCCGCGATGGTAGATCGCCTCGCCGCAGCCCGCTCGATGCCTGCTGCTGCGTCATAGATAATCCGCGTTCACTGACCGGCGCCGCCACCCGGCGGCTTGGCCGGTCAGCCGCTAGGGGTGTTGACCAACGCGATCCACGTTGGCCGACTGAGAGAGTCCCTTTGAACCTGATTGAGGTAATCCTCGCGCAGGGAAGCGTCCAAGCTCAGTGATTGGCACCCCTCGTGCCGCCACGGCGCCCAAACGCCCACCTGCCATCAACCTTTGCAGCACATGATGGCAAGCAACCCAACCAACCACCGCACCACCGCTGCGCGCCTGGCGCGCCTGAGCCTCACCCCGATCGCCTGCGCCGCCCTGCTGGCCAGCCACGCCTGGGCCCAATCCGGCGACTCGAACGGCGCCCTGCCTGAAGTCGTCGTGCACGGCGACGCCCCCCAACCCACCGCCAGCGTGGCGGGCTTCGGCAACCTGCCCGCCTGGCGCGCCCCGTTGCAGACCGACCGGCTCGACGCACAAAAGCTCAAGGACGCCGGCGTGCAGCGCCTGGCGGACGTCACCACCTTCGACGCCAGCGTGAGCGACAACTACAACGCCGCCGGCTACTGGGACAGCCTCACCGTGCGCGGCTACCAGCTCGACAACCGCAGCAACTACCGCCGCGACGGCCT
>NZ_JAYSBZ010000047.1:0-27082 GCF_041915145.1 Aquabacterium sp.
TGTCTTTCACAAGGTGGACCGCACCCTGCGCTGCCACCACTGCGGCCTCACCGAACGCGTGCCGCGTGCCTGCCCCGACTGCGGCAACCAGGACATCCGCCCCATGGGCCGCGGCACCGAAAAGCTCGAAGAGCAACTGGCCGAGGCCTTGCCCGGCGCCCGCGTGGGCCGCATCGACGCCGACGTGACCCGGCTCAAGGGCGCGCTCGAAGCGCAGCTGGCCAGCGTGCATGCCGGCGAGGTGGACGTGCTGGTCGGCACGCAGATGGTGGCCAAGGGGCACGACTTCCGGCGCATCACGCTGGTGGCGGCGGTCAACCCCGACTCGGCCTTGTTCAGCGCCGACTTTCGCGCGGGCGAGCGGCTCTTTGCGCTGCTGATGCAGGCAGCCGGACGCGCGGGGCGCGATGCCGAGGCCGCCGCGCGCAGCGAAATGTGGATCCAGACCTGGAACCCGCAGCACCCGCTCTACGCCGCGCTCAAGCGCTACGACTACGAAGCCTTCGCCGCCAGCCAGCTGGCAGACCGCCAGGCCGCCGGCTTGCCGCCCTTTGCGCACCTGGCCCTGCTGCGTGCCGAAGGCCGCACGCAAGAGGCGGCGCAGGCCTACCTCGCGGCGGCCGCCCAGCTGGCGCGCGAGCTGCCCGAGTCGGCTGGGGTCACGCTCTACCCGCCGGTGCCCACCACGGTCGCCAAGGTGGCCGACGTGGAGCGCGCCCAAATGCTGGTCGAAGCCCCGCAGCGTCTGCTGCTGCTGCGCTTCTTGCAAAGTTGGACGCCCCAGCTGCACGCCCTGGCGCGCGACAAGCAATCCGGCCGCCCGCCCATCGTGCGCTGGGCGGTGGATGTGGATCCGCTGGAGATCTAGCGACGCGTGGCGCTCACGGCCAGTGCGTTGAGCGGCACCCGCAAGTCGGCCCGTGCCACACCGAGCGCGAGCGCGTCGATCGGCGTGTGCAGCGTGAAGTCGGTCTGGTTGACGGCCCAGCCTTGCACGTCGGCGTGGATGGGCACGCGGGCTTGCAGCGTGGTGTGCACGGGCACGTCGAGCGGGGCGTCGAGGGCGGCGGTGACGCGGGAGTCGAGGGCGAGCGGCACGTCGGTTTGCAGCGGCACGCGCAGCTTCACCGGCACGCGCAGCGACACGGGCAGCTTGACGCGGGCGGTGGGCAGCCAGCGGCGCACGGGCACGTCGATTTCGAGGTCGAGCGAGACGGGGATGTCGCCGGCGAAGTCGATGAAAGTGTCGATGGGCACGCTCGACTCGATGCGGGCTTGCGCGTGCAGCGCCGTGGGCAGTTGCACGCGCACGGTCTGGTGGACGGGCACGGCGACGGTGGGCGCCCAGTCGATGCGGGTCTGCAGGGGCACGAGGGCCTGGGCGCGGGCATGCAGGTCGCGGGGCAGCGAGAGCACGGCGGGCACGTCGCGCAGGCTCAGCAGCGCGGTCTGGTGGGCGAGCACGTAGCGGGCGCCGGCGGCCAGGGCGCCCGCCCAGGCCAGCAGCGTCAAGCCATAAACCAGCAGCACGTGGCGCAGCCGCACCGGCCGGCGCAGCCAGCTCACGGCCGCGCTCCGCTGGGCGGGGTGGACGCGGCCGACGGCGTGCGCAGCAGTTGCACGCCGCGCAGCGGCAGCTCGGCGTCGAGTTTGCTGATGCCGACGGGCACCACGCGTTGCGGGAAGCTCAACTGCGCCGACACCGGCGCGGTGACCGGCAGCGCCAGCTGGGCGCGCACCGGCACCTTGGCGTCGAACACGGTGTCGATGTGGGTGCGAATGGGGTCGAGCACCTGCACCGTGGCCGGCAGCGTGAGCGACAGCGGCAGTTGCTTGCGCACCGGGATCACCACGCTGACGGGGATGTCCGCCTTGAGCGGCACCTTGGCCTGCACCGGCACGTCGAAGGTCATGCCCCAGACCTTGGCGTGGACGGTGGTGTCGAGGTCGAAGGCCTGATCGACGTGCAGCATCTGGTTGACGGGCACGTCGAGGTGGATGGGCACCTCGGTGTCGAGGTGGACCTTCAGCGCCAGCGGGTCGGTGATCGGGATGGTCAGGTCTTGCGAGATCGGCACGCGCACCGCGAGCTGGTGGTCGAGCTTGACGCGCACGGTGTTGGTGACGTCGGCGTCCACCCGGATGGACGGGGGCAGCTCGATGTCGGCCCGCTGGCCGCCGAGCGGGATGCGGGCGTGCAGATGGCGCCAGGCCCAGCAGCCGGCGGCGGCGGTGGCGGCGCTCAGCACGGTCAGCAGCAGCAGGGCCGACAGCAGCAGGCCGAGCCAGCTGACGCCGCGTGCGGCGGGGGGCGGCGCGCGATCGGCCGAGGGTGAGGGCGGGGCGGACATGGGCGGGTGTCAAAGGTGGCGCCGCATGTTAGGCCAAGGGCGACGACGCCCGCGCGCGGCGCGCCTCAGGGTGTACCCCCGGGCGGGCCGACGTGCAGCAGCGTGGCGATGACGATGAAGCTGACGAACGACGCCGCCGTGGTGACGACGATGAGCCGCGCCAGGCGACCGGTGTCGGCGCCGTGGCGCTCGGCCAGCAGCGAGACGTTGCTGGCCGACGGCAGCGCGGCGGTGAGCACCAGCGCCAGCCACGCGGGGCGGGGCAGCCCCGCGCCGAGCGAGTCGGCCAGCAGGCCGAGCGCGGCGACGAGAGCCGGGTGGGCGACCAGCTTGAGCAGGCTCAGCCCGCCGATGGGGCGCACGGCTGCCGAGGAGGCCGGGGCGGCGGGTTGCTGGCGGGCCCGTTCGAGCATGGCGCCGAGCGTGAACAAGGCCACCGGCGAGGCGGCGTCGGCCAGCATCTTCAAGCCATGGTCGAGTGCGCCGCTGGGGGCCACACCGAGCCAGCCGGCCAGGGCTCCGCCGGCGATCGACCAGGGCAGCGGGTTGCCGAGAACCGGGCGCAGGGCGTCGCGCGCGGCTTGCAGCGGGTGGCCGGTGTGCTCGGCGGCGTGGGCCAGCGCCAGGCACAGCGAGCTGGTGATGAACACATCGACCAGCAGCGTGCAGGCAATGGGCCCGGCCGCGCTGGCGCCGAGCAGGCTCATCAGCAGCGGCAGGCCGAGAAAGCCCGAGTTCGGGAAGGCGGTGGTGAGCGCGGCGAACGCGGCGTTGAGCGGGTCGGTGGCGGCGCCAGGCCGCGAGCGTTCCAGCCACCACACGCCGGCCACCAGCAGCAGCGCGGCCGCGCCGTAGACCCCTACCGCGACGCCGCTCAGCCCGCGGGCCAGCGTGCCGCCCGCGCCAAGGCGGAACAGCAGCGCCGGCAGCGCGAAGAACAGCGTGAAGACGTTCAGGCCGGGGATGGCGCTCAGTGGCAGCACCCGGGCCCGCGCGGCCAGCCAGCCGCACAGCACGAGGCCGAAGAACGGCGTGGTCGCGGTGGCAATCGAGGTGACCGTGGGCCAGAGCTGCACGAAATTCAAAGAAGCCAGGGCAGGGAGCATGGGGTGGGAGTATCCCGCCGACCATCCCGCCGACCCAAGCAGCCCGGGCATGAAAAAGGCGCGGGCCTTGCGGCACCGCGCCAAGTCGCTTCCACGAGAGAGAACGGTTCGATCAGGCGATCATTTCTTCGAGGCCGGCGCTGAGTTCGGCCAGCGGGGGCATGTCGTTCAGCAACACGTCGGCCGAGATGCCGAGCTTGGCGCAGACGGCTTCGGGCACGGTGGCGGCCAGCTCGTTGTGATCGAGCTTGTGGTCTTCGGAGCGGGCCCGCCAGGCGGCGAGGTGCACGATGCCGGCCATCGGGTCGAACGGCGTGCGGTCGAGCGGGTGCACGAAGCCGGCGATGGCTTCGGAGAACGCCGGCGGGAACTTCCATTGCCGCGCCAGCTCGGCGCCCACGGTCGAGAAGTCGTAGCCGAACGAGGCGTGCTCGATGTCGGGGCGGCGCGGGTCGGTGGGCGCGGCGATCTTGTCGATCTGTAGCATCGACTCGGGCATGCCGGCGTGCATCACCAGCTCGCCGATGCCGTGCATCAGCCCCACGGTGAAGGCCAGGTCGCCATTGGCGTGCACGTGCTTGGCCAGCCAGCGCGCCACGGCGGCGGTGTTGAGGCTGTACTTCCAGAAGCGGGCCAGGTCGAGCCCCGGCATGCTCTTGAAGCCGCTCGTCAGACCCGAGCTGATGACCAGCGTGCGTACCGTGACGAAGCCGAGCATGGCCATGGCGTCGTCCACCGTGCCGATGCTGCGCGACACGTGGTAGTAGGCCGAGTTCGCCAGGCGCAGCATGCGGGCCGACAGCACCGGGTCGGCGGCCAGCTTGCGGGCGATCTGCTCGATCGAGATGTCTTCCTGGTTGAAGCTCTCGATCAGCTCGTGCACGATCTTGGGCACGGTGGGCAGGGCCTGGGGTTGTTTGAACAGGGCGTCAAGACGCATGGCAGCCTCCTTCTGGGGTGAGTCGCGCTACGAACTAAAGTGTGTGCAAATCGGCGCGCCGTGAGTCTCGGATCACAGCGGTTGCGTGGGTTATCGGAGCGCGCTCGGGCAGACTTGAGTTTGGCGGGCGCGGTTTGGGCGCGGTTCGGGGTTCACCATGAGCAGACGAAGGACAACCATGCACAGCATCACGAATCGGGCGATCTCGGCGGGCAGCCGGTGGCTGGGCGGCGCGCTGCTCGGGCTCGCCGCCCTCGTCCCCGCGCTCGCGCAGCCCGCGAGCCGCCTGCCGGCGCGCAACCTGCTCGTCGAGGTGCGGCAGGTGGACGAGGGCAGCGCCAGCGTGCAAGGCGGCGGCGTGGACCGCGCCGCCGTGATCGTGAGCAGCGACGGGCGCGTGTCGGGTGGCGCCGACGTGGGCTGGCAGGCCTCCACGCGCCAGCGCAGCGGCTCGATCGCCCAGCAGATCCGCGTGCTCAACGGCGGACGCGCCAGCATCCGGCTGGGGCAGAGCGTGCCGCTGCAATGGTGGCAGGCCATCGTCACCCCGCAGGGCGTGCAGGCCGTGCCGACCACGGTGATGACCGAGGCGGGCCAGGGCTTCACGGTGCGGCCGAGCTGGCCGGGCGGCGACGCGCCGGTGACGGTGGAGGTGCAGACCGAGCTGGGCCGCGTGCGCGACCCCAACCTCACCCTCGGCGGCGAGGCCGACAACGGCGCGGCCAGCGAGCAGTTCACCACGCTGACGACGCTGCGCTTTCCGCTCGGCGAATGGGTCACCGTGGCCAGTAGCGGGCAGAACAACGGCGGCAGCGAACGCGGCGTGCTGTCCACCCGCGACGTCTCGCGCAGCCGGCAGATCGTGGTGCAGATGCGCGTCACGCCGCAGTGATCGCCCGGCCCCGCTCCTCGCTCTTGACACCGGACACCGACCGCGTCCTCCTTGACCTGAACGACCTGAAAGCTGCCGCCCCGATGTTCACCGCCCCGCTCACGCCGCAGATGCGCGCGCTGCTCGACAACCTCCGCCGGACCGCCCTGCCACCCTTGCATGCCATGCCGGTCGAGCAGGCGCGCGCGGCCTACCGCGCCGGCGTCGGGGCCATGGAGCTGCCGCATGGGGCGGTCGAGCGGGTGGACGACTTCGGCATTCCCGGCCCGGCGGGGCCGATCCGCGCCCGGCTGTGGGCGCCCTCGCACCACCCCGGTCTGCCGGTGCTGCTGTATTTGCACGGCGGCGGCTTCGTGGTGGGCGGCATCGACACCTGCGAAGGCCTGTGCCGGCAGATCGCGCTGCAAAGCGGCGCGGCGGTGGTGGCCATCGACTACCGGCTGGCGCCGGAGCACAAGTTCCCGGCCGGGCTCGACGACTGCTTTGCGGCGCTGCAATGGCTGGTGCGCGACGGCGCCACGATGGGGCTCGACACCAAGCGCGTGGCCGTGGGCGGCGACAGCGGCGGCGGCACGCTGGCCGCCAGCACCGCCCTGATGGCGCGCGACGCCGGCATCCGGCTCGCGCTGCAACTGCTGTTCTACCCCTCGGTGCAAACGTCGATCGGCACGCCCAGCCTCGCGCGCTATGCGCAAGACCTGCCGCTCAGCACCGAGCTGATGCGCTGGTTCAATCACAACGCGCACATCAAGGGCGAGCAGCTCGACTGGCGCCGCGAGCCGCTCAAGGCGACCAGCCACGCCGGCGTCGCCCCGGCCTGGATCGGCCTGGCGCAGTGCGACGCGCTGGTTGACGACGGGCATCTGTATGCCGGCAAGCTGCGCGAGGCCGGCGTGCCGGTCGAGCTGCGCGAATGGCCCGGCGTGATCCACGACTTCATCAACATGAGCCGCTTCGTGCCGCAGGCCACCGAGGCGCACGCCGCCGCGGCGCAGGCCCTGCATCGGGCCTTTGCCTGAGCGGCCGGGTCTGGTGCACCAGGCGCCCCCCGCATCAAGCGGTGGGAATTGCGCTAGTTGCCGCGTCCGGCGCGGTTTGTCACGATTTGTGACTTGAGCGGGGCGGCCGCGGGCGCCAGCAGCGCGAGGCGAGAGATCGAGGTATCGAGTGATGCGGGGTTGCAAGACGTGGATGTGGCGGGCGGCATGGTGTGCCGCCGCGTTGTGGGCGGGTCATGCCGAGGCGGCGGCGCAACGCGTGTGCGTCTACGACATGCTCGGCACCGGAGGCGACCTCTACAGCGTCTCGCGCGACTACGCCATCTCGATGCAGAAGGTCGGCGCCAACATCGAGCTCAAGGGCTACACCGACGAGCGCGTGGCCACCGAGGACTTCCGCACCGGCCAGTGCGACGGCCTCATCGCCACCGGCCTGCGCGTGCGCCAGTTCAACCCCATCACCGGCACCATCGACTCGCTGGGCGCCACCACCATCGTGCGCGACGGCAAGATCGACGTGCCGGCCAGCTACGAGGTCGTGCGCCGCCTGATCCAGACCTACGCCTCGCCCAAGGCGCAGCCGCTGATGGTCAACGACATCTACGAGATCGGCGGCATCCTGCCGCTGGGCGCGGCCTACCCCTTTCTGAACGACCGCCACCTCAACACCGTCGAGTCCCTCGCGGGCAAGCGCATCACCGCGCTCGATTTCGACAAGGCCCAGGCCGCGATGATCCAGCGCGTCGGCGCGCAGCCGGTGGCGGCCGACATCACCACCTTCGCGCCCAAGTTCAACAACGGCATGGCCGACATGGTCGGCGCGCCCGCCATGGCCTACAAGCCGCTGGAGCTCTACAAGGGCATCGGCAAGAACGGCGGCATCACGCGCTTTCCGCTGCTGATCCTGACCTACCAGGTGGTGTTCAACCGCACCCGGTTCCCGGCCGGGTTCGGCGACTACTCGCGCGACTACTGGCTGCGGCATTTCGACGGCGCGCTGGCCCTGATCGCCAACGCCGAGAACGCCATCCCGCGCCATCTCTGGATCGATCTGCCGGCCGACAACGCCGTGAAGTACACCCTGATGCTGCGCCAGGCCCGCGTGGACATCGCCGAGCAAGGCCTCTACAACAAGCGCGCCCTGCGCATCATGAAGAAGGTGCGTTGCAGCATCAACCCGTCCGACTCCGAGTGCTCGACGCAAGCCGAGTACGAGTGGAAGACGCCTTGATCTAGCTCTTCGGCCACAGCACCCACAGCCGCAGCGGCTGGCGGGTGCGTCCGGCCTGCGCCTCGGCGTCCGCCCCCCAGCCCCAGAAGTAATCGGCCCGCACGGCGCCCGTGATCGCGCCGCCGGTGTCCTGCGCCAGCACCAGGCGCTGCAGGGCGCGCGGCAGTGGCGCCTGATCGGCCGGGGCCCAGGGCTGCGGCTCGGTGCTCACCAGCCACACCGGCGCGCCGTAGGGGATCGATTCTTTATCGACCGCGATCGAGCGCCCCGGCGTGAGCGGCACGCCCTGCGCGCCCAGCGGCCCGAGCTCGGGCGAGGGCAGCGGGTCTTCGCGGAAGAACACCACGCGCGGGTTGGCGCGCAGCATCTCGGCCGTGCGCTCGGGGTGCAGCTTGGCCCAGGCCCGGATGGCCGGCCACGAGGCCTGATCGGCCCCCAGCTGACCCTGATCGACCAGCCAACGCCCGACCGATTGATAGGGCTGGCTATTGTGCCCCGCAAAGGCCAGCCGCACCACGCGCGGCGCGCCATCGGGGCCGGGCGAGTCGAGCAACCGCAGGCGGCCCGAGCCCTGGATCTGCAGCGACAACGCATCGAGCGGGTCGGCGACGAACGCCAGCTCGCGGCCTTGCAGCGCGGCGCGGGCGGTGGGGTCGGCGTCGAGCTCGGCACGTGTCCAGTAGGGCTTGCGCGTCGCGAGATCGGCCGGCGGCGCGTAGAGCGGCACGTTGTAGACGGCATCGGGCTGCTTGCGCGCGTCGAGCATCGGCTCGAAGTAGCCGGTCAGCAGGCCGCTCGTCTGGCCGTCGAGGCTCTCGACGCGATACGGCTGCAGCATGGTCTGCGCCCACTCGCGCGCGGCGGCCTCGAACTGCGGGTCGTCGGTGCGCAGCAGGTAGGCGCTGGCGCAGGCGCGGGCCCACTCGGGGCTGGCGCGGGCGCAGCTGCGCAGCAACGCGGGCCAGGCCTGCAGCAGGCGGTCTTGACTCCAGCCCGGCAGCTCGGCCCAGTCGGCGCGCACCCAGCGCGCCTTGGCGTGGCCGCTGGTGTCGGTGACCGGTTGGCGCGAGGGCGTTGTCGGGTAGGGCGGCAGCGGCCCGGTGGCGCAGCCTGCCAGCAGCACGGCCAAGGCGCACGCCGCGATGGCCCAGGCGTCGCCTCGAATGCCGCGGCCCCAGCGGGGCGAAGGAGAACAGGTCATGTGGTGGATCGCCATCGAGGCGCCGCCGGCCTCGTCTTGGACGCTCACTGCGTCGGTTCGCTGCGCGGGGGCAGCACGAAACTCAGCGGCCGCCGCCGCAGTCGCCGCCCGATGGCGCCGAACACGCGGCGGCGCTCGGTCAGGCGAATGCCGCGCGAGCGCATGGCCAGCGCGAACGCGCACACAAAGCTCACGCCCACGTTGAGCAGCCCCGTCAGCGGGATGGCCGCCACGCACCACCACAGCTCGGGGTGCTGCAAGGCAGGCTCGCGCAAGGTACCCAGCGCCGCGGCGATCTGACCGGTGGACAGCGTGACGTGCCGCACGTCGAGCGGCAGCGCGAAGAAATGCGCCACCACCGGCACCAGCCCCAGCAGCAAGCCCAGCGACACGTTGGCCGCCAGGCCCGAGATGTGATGCCGCCACCAGGCGGCCCAGCGCGCGGCCCGTTCGGCACCGAGGCGGGCCACGATGCGCGGGTTCCAGCGGATCGCGGTGTCGATCTTGTTGAGCACGAACCAGTTTTCCGTCCAGCCCGCGATCAGGCTCGACACGAACAGCAGCACGCCGGTAAAGACGGCGTACCACAGCGTCGGGCCCTTGAGCGACAGCGACTTCAGCGCGTATTCGGCATCGTGCACCGACACCAGCGGCCGACCCAGCGCGTACCAGGCCAGCCATTGCAGCCCCAGCACCACCGGGGCCACCACCAGCAGGTTGCCCAGGATGCCGGCGGTCTGCGAGCGGATCAGGTGGGCGACCTCGTCGACGAAACCGTCCAGCGCCGTGTCGCTCGACACATCGCCGAGCTTGGCGGCCAGCGCGGGCGCGGTCATGGCTGGTTGCTTGGTGGCGACCGTCCAGTGCAGCAGGTAGATCAGCAGGAAGCTCAGCGCGTAGTTGAGCCCGGCCCCCAGCCCGGCCCAGAACGGCGACAACGCCAGCCCGAGCACCGCGAACTTGATGATGGTCGTGAAGGCCAGCACCGCGCCCCCGCCGGCGGCGCTGCCCAGCATGCCGAGGTATTCGCGGCGGTTGCGGGTGATGTAGTGCTCGCCGGTCTCGGCGCTGCGCTCGGCCACCTTGCGCGCCAGCATCGAGTAGTGGCGGCTGAACAAGGGTCGGATGCCGCGCCGCGCGTCGGCGTTGCGCACGAACTCGGTCAGCGCCGCGGCGATGTCGCGCGACGGCGTGGGCGACAGCACGCAGCTCAGCAGCATGTCGATGCGGCGGGCGCGCTCGCGGATCTGGTCCACCTGGAACACGATGCCGACCGAGATGCCGTGCTCTTCGAGGTGCTGGTAGACCGACTCGCTGGCCCGCACGCACGCGTCGAGCAAGGCACGCAGATAGACGGCCTGCTGGTGCAGCTCGGTGCCGGCGTGGCCGGTCTGATCGGGGCCGACCGCCAGGGCCTCGGCCGACTGCTGCAACTGCTCGGCCACGCGCGCCAGTCGCATGAAGGGCTGATCGGCCAAGGCGTCTGTGCTCATGCGCGGACGCAGCAGGCCCGACAAGCCTGCCGCCCGGATCTGGCTGGTCAGCACGGTGATCGAGTCGTAGAAGGCGCTGCGCCAGCCCAGCGGGTTGGGGCGCTGTGTCGCCTGCGGCGCGGCGCCCGGGCGCGTGGCCTGCTCGAACAGCGCGCCGATCCGGCCGAGCGTTGCGCCGTCCAGCGCCTGCAGCCAGCCCAGGTCGTCGGGCGATTCGAACAGCACGTCGAACAGCTCGGCGAGGTTGCGGGTGGCCGGCGAGGTGGGCAGCAGGCGCAGACGCAGGCGGGCGCCGAGCTCGCCCAGAAAGTCGGACGATGGCGCGAAGCCGAAATCGGCGAACAGGGTGACCAGATCCCATTCGTTCCAGCAGCCATGCAGCAGGGCCAGCACGGCGGCGCGCCGCTCGGGTTGCTGATCCAGGGCGTCAAGCAGGGTGCGCAACCGCCACACCGGCAGCGGCGTGTCGCACGGCGCGGCGGCCAGCTCGGTGGGGGGCGTCTGGCGCAGCCACTGCATTACGCGATACAGCCACAGATGCTGCTCGGCGAACTCGGCCTGCGGGTTGGCGGCCAGCAGCAGCGCGGGCAGATCCCAACGGGGGGCGGCGGGGCGAAGAAGGGCGAGACGGCGGTTTGAAGTCACCGGGCGAGTGTAGGTTGCCGGCGGGACGGCCCCCCCAACCCGCTCACTTGAGCGGGATCTCGGGCGCGTGTCGGCCCCCTTGCGCGCCGCATGGGTCATTCGGATGCGTCGGCCACGCGGCGCTTCATGGCGGCGTCACCCCGATTGGTGAAGCTGCGCGCCATCTCAACTGACCTTGGATGTTGCCCACCATGGATCGCCGTTCCTTCCTCTCCAACCTGGGCCTGGGCCTGGGTGCTTCGTTCGCCTTGACCTTCCACGCTCAGGCGGTGCAATGGCTGAGCCCCGGCAGTGCGCCCATCAACAACGGCAACCTGCGCACCGACTCGGCGCGCGTGTTCGACCTGTCCATCGCCTCGGCCGATCCCACGCCCACCGGTGTCGTGCTGTGGACGCACATCGCCGACGCCGCCGTGCGTGCCGGCGAGGCGCTCTACGTGCAAGTGGCCAGCGACACGGCCTTCAACAGCCTGGTGCTTGAAGCCCGCGTCGGCCCCGAGGACATCACCGCGCAGCGCGACTACACCGTCAAGATCGACCTCGACGGCCAACTCGCCCCGGGCAGCGTCTACTACTACCGCTTCATCTACGACAGCACCGTCAGCCGCACTGGCCGCTGCCGCACGGCACCCGCCGCCGGCGCCTCGCTCAGCCGCCTGAAGCTCGGCCTGCTGACCTGCCAGGACTACACCAACGGCTACTACGGCGCCCTGGCCCACGTGGCGCGCGACGAGAGCCTCGACTTCGTGCTGCACCTCGGCGACTTCATCTACGAGACCGCTGGCGACCCGCGCTTCCAGAGCCTGCCCTTCGCCGACCGCACGATGATCCTGCCCTCGGGCGGCACCGTGTCGATGGGCCTGGCCGACTACCGCTTCATCTACCGCACCTACCGCAGCGACCCCAACCTGCAGGCCGCGATGGAGCGCCACACCTGGATCATGGTGCCCGACGACCACGAGACGGCCAACGACTGCTACTGGGACTACGCCCGCGACACGCTGGGCGCGCCCGACCACCCCTACACCAAGGATGCCCAATACGGCAACAGCCCGGCGCTGCTGCGCCAGCTCAAGCTCGACTCGCAACGCGCCTGGGTCGAATACGTGCCGGCCCGCGTGGTGGTGAACGAAAGCGCCACGCACCCGCACGATTACCTGCGCGTCTATCGCAACCAGTCGTTCGGCAGCTTCCTCGACCTCTATCTCATCGAGAACCGCACCTACCGCACGGCCCACCCCTGCGGCGAGGCCGACGTGCTGCAGCGCTATGTGCCGCTGGGCTGCACCAACCTCAACAACCCCGACCACACCCTGCTGGGCAAGACCCAGCGCGACTGGCTGGTGAGCGGCCTGACCAACTCCAAGGCCACCTGGAAGCTGCTGGGCAACCAGACCTACATGGGCCGCCTGTCGCTGACCTTCCTGGGCAACCAGATCGTGCCGTTCAACGTCGATGCCTGGGACGGCTTTGCCGCCGAGCGCACCTTGATCTCGCAAGCGCTGCGCGAAGCCAAGGTGAAGAACTTCGTCGTCGTCACCGGCGACCTGCACACCTACATGGCCAGCCACGCCAAGGCCGACTACGGCAACCTCAACCCGCTCGACACCAGCAACTACATCGGCGTCGAGTTCATGACCCCGTCGATCACCTCGGCCAACATCGGCGACCAGCTCGGCCCCAAGCTCACCGTCGAGCAACGGCAACTGCTGCTGCAAGGCCTGAGCGAGGCCACGGTGAAGCTCAACAACCCGCACATCCAGATGTTCGACAGCATCCGCCACGGCTACTCGACGCTGGAGCTCAAGAGCAGCTACTGCGAGTGGGTGGCCTACTCGGTGAACAAGGACGTCAACGACGCCAACGCCACGCGCACCTGCATCGCCCGCTACCGCAAGGCGATGTCGCTGCCGTGGCTGCTGCCGATGAGCACCAGCGGGTATTGATCGACCCCCGGACGCCCGCCACGCGGATGGGCGAGACCTGAATCGGGTGGGCTGCCTAGAATGCGGCTCACCCGATTTTTCGTTTGAGGCCCGTCGCTCATGTCCCGCACCTACCGCATCGCCCCCAGCATCCTCTCGGCCGACTTTGCCCGCCTGGGCGAGGAGGTGCGCCACGTCATCGCCGCTGGCGCCGACTGGATCCACTTCGACGTGATGGACAACCACTACGTGCCCAACCTCACCTTCGGGCCGATGGTCTGCCAGGCGCTGCGCCCGCACGCCGTCACGCCCGAAGGCCACCGCGTGCCCATCGACGTGCACCTGATGGTGCAGCCCGTCGATGCGCTGGCCCAGGCCTTCGCCAAGTCGGGCGCCGACCTCATCAGCTTCCACCCCGATGCGTCCACCCACGTCGATCGCACGCTGCAGCTCATCAAGGCTGAAGGCTGCCAGACCGGCCTGGTCTTCAACCCGGCCGAGCCGATCGACGTGCTCGAGTGGGTGATCGACAAGGTCGACCTCGTGCTGATCATGAGCGTCAACCCCGGCTTCGGCGGCCAGAGCTTCATCGACAGCGCGTTGCGCAAGACCGAGAAGGTGCGCAAGCTCATCGACCAGACCGGCCGCGACATCCGCTTGGAGGTGGATGGCGGCATCAAGATCGACAACATCCGCGGCGTGGCTAACGCGGGTGCCGACACGTTTGTTGCCGGCAGCGCGATCTTCGGCCAGAAAGACTACAAGGCCGTGATCGACGCGATGCGCGCGCGGCTGGCTGAGTGAGTGAGCAAGGCGAAATCCGTGCAACAGGCCTTGTTGCTTGATGTTCTCGGTGGCGGCGAGCCGCCGGACGATCTGCTGGGCGAAAACTATTGCGTCGAACATGAGCCGCACAGCAGGCGAGCCCATGGCATCACGCTGACTCCGGCGTGGCTGGTCGAGCGGATGCTCGATCAGCTCGGCTCGCAGTCGTTCGATACCGTCGTGGATTGCGGAGCGGGTACGGGGCGTTTCGCGATTGCCGCCGCCAGACGATTTCCCAGGGCGCGTGTCGTCGCGGTGGAGGCGCATCCCGAGATGGCGATCTTGCTGCGGCAGCGTCTCTGGGAAACGGGCCTGAGCCAGCGCGTTGAAGTGGTCGAAGGCGATTTCCGTGACGAGCGCGTTCGTCGCCAGGGGCGCACCTTGTTCCTCGGCAATCCGCCCTACGTGCGTCACCACGATATCTCGCCGCAGTGGAAGGCTTGGTACGAGCACGGCATGGCGGCGCGCGGCGTGCGCGCGTCGCAACTGGCGGGCTTGCACGCGCATTTCATGCTGCGCGCGATCGAGCAGATGCGCGCTGGCGATCACTTGTGTTTCGTCACATCGGCGGAGTGGCTCGACAACGGCTATGGCCGTGCCTTGCGAGAGCTGTGCTTCAGCGACGGCGTGGCGCTGCAGTCCTTGTGGGTCACCGAGCCGGGCGAGCTGGTCTTTCCGGATGCGTTGGTTTCGGCCGCTGTTTTCGAGCTCTCGTGCCAGCAGCCCTCGGATCGAATTCGCGTGGGTTCCATAGCCGGGCAAAAATTCAATCATCTGCGAGATGTGGAGCACGCCTCGTTGCGCGCCGCGCCACGCTGGTCAATCTGGGCGCGTCGAGAGCTTGATGTGCAAGGCGATGGCGTCGAGTTGGGCGAGCTGTTTCGCGTGACTCGCGGACAGGTGACCGGGCAGAATGATTTTTGGGTCTTGCCGCCCGATCAGCAGGTATTGCCAGCGAGCCTGACGACGCGCGCGGTGACCAGGGCGGCCGAGATCATTGCGGGCGACGTGCTGTCTCGAAGCGGGGTCAGGCAGCTCAAGGTCGTTGCTGACTTGCCGGCTGACCTGGACGCCTTGAGCACCGAAGAAGCTCGGCTGGCCAAGCGGTTCGTCCAGCTGGCAAGAAAAATGGACGCGCATCAGTCGTACATCGCGCGTCATCGCAAGCCATGGTGGGCGGTGGGCATGCGCGAGCCGCCCGCTGCCTTCGTGAGCTACATGGGGCGTCGCCCCCCGGTGTTTCGAGGCAATCCGCACGGGGTGAGTTTCTTGAATATCGCTCACGGGTTGTATCCACGGCAGCCCGTCTCTCCGGCCCAGCTTGACAGCATCTTGCGGCACTTGAATCAGACAACCAGCATCAACAGCGGTCGAATCTACGGTGGCGGCCTGGCCAAGTTCGAGCCTTCCGATATTGCTCGCTTGCGTATCCCGGCTGGGGTGTTCGAGGGGGGTGCTTGACGATGTGGCCGCATGGGGTGCGCCGGTGGAGCGAGGTGGAGGTTGCTCTTGATGTGCAGGCGGCAAAGAACGACTTTCGCGCGAGACGACTGGGTGAGCCCTTGGCTCGCTATCTGCAGGCGTTTGACGCCGCGATGCCGGAGCACGGTGAGTGGATCGCTGCGCTGAGTGCCTTGTTCGGGCATGACGAGACAATGAGGCTTGCCATGCGCGAGAGGCTTGGCAGCGAGGCGTCGCGCACGGCGTTTCGTTATCTGGCCGCGCCGCCCATTTCAGAGGACGATCTCGAGACGCTGGCCGAGACCACCATGCCGGCAGCCGCGAAGGATGCGTCGGGCGAGCAGTGGAACAATTTGTTGAGCGTCATTCGTGCGACGCTCGATCCGCGGCGGTTTCCTTGGGTTGAGCAAGGACGCCAGCCAACGGAGGAAGAAATCAGAGCGGCGGTTCTGGCTACTTCGTCGCTGAGCGCGTCGCAGCGCGTGCAGACCTTGCGGCGCGGCGACGAGAAATCGATGGTCGAAGGTGCCGTGAAGGGCTTGCTGATCGGCATGGGTTGGCAGGTGGCCGAGAACCGACCGACGCGAGGTATTCAGAATCTGCTCAACGATTCGCCGCCGCCGAAGACCTTTCTCACGCAAGTCAATCTGGGCGCCGACAACGCCGACGTGGTGATCCGGCTGGACGACGGGCGCTTGCTGGCCATCGAGTGCAAGGGCTCGAACAGCGAGATCAACAGCCGCAAGCGACTCAACAAAGAGGCTGCACAGAACGCACGCGCCTGGCTCGGTCGATTCGGCTCGCAGGTTGTTCCGGCGGTTGCCCTGCAGGGTGTATTCAAAGACCGCTATGTGATCGAGGCGCAAGACACTCCGATGGCCATTTTCTGGGGGCATCGCCTGGACGATTTGCGCGCGTGCATTCAGGGCGCGTCGAATCAGCCGGCCCGATAAGCCGCCGGCGTGGTACCCGACCACTCCTTGAACGCGCGGATGAACGCCGCCGACTCGGCATAACCCAGCTGCGCGGCCACCGCCTCGACCGACAGCGCGGTCTGCCGCAACAGCTGCTGCGCCTTGCGATAGCGCGCGGCGCCAAGCAGGGCGCGGAACGAGGTGCCTTCATCCTGCAACTGGCGGCGGAAGCTGCGCTCCGACAGGTCGAAGGACCGCGCCACGTCGGCCGCGCCGGGGTAGCTGTCGACGAACATGTCGAGGTGCGCGGCCACGCGGTCGGCCAGCGTGTCGGCGGTGGCGCGTTGCGCGGCGAGCTGCTGGTCGCACAGTGCGCGGTACATGGTGTGCGCGGCGGCGTCGGCCGTCGGGAAGCGCAGCTGCAGATGCTCGTTGCGCATCCAGATGCGGCCCACGGGCTCGCCGAACTTCACCGGGCAGCCGAAGTGCGCCTCGTACTGCGCCTCGTACCGCGCGGCCTGCGGCGGCGCGGGGTAGGGCAGGTCGACCCGTTCGGGGCGCAGGTCCAGCCCCAGCGTGCTCTGCATGTCGCGGATCAGCTTGTAGGTGCCGGCCATCTCGCCATCGACCCGCAACCGGTAGGGGTGGGCGGGCAGCGCCAGCGGGGTCAGCACCACGGCGCTCTGGCCCTGGCCGGGCTCGAAGCCCAGCGTGCCGAACAGGAACGTGAGCTGCTGGTACTTGATGCCGACTTGAAACGCCTCGTAGGCGTTGGGGCAGGTCACCAGCAGCATCACCAGCGGGCCGTAGCTGGCGAAGCCGAACTTGGCGCCGAGCTTCAAGCCGGCCAGCGGGTCGTGCAGCGCTTCGGCGAGGTCGGTGTAGATGTGCAGCTCGCGTTGCCGCTCGATGCGGGTGCTGGGGTCGAGCCGGGCGAGGTCGATGCCGTGGCGCTGCAGCAGCGGGGCAGGGTCGATGCCCAGGTCGCGCAGGCCCTGGATGTTGTTCATCAAGCCGAGGATGGAGCGGGACGACATGCGCGCAGCGAGCCGGGATTTACCCGAATTTGAAGTGGATCAAGCCTAGATTCGGCCGCACCTGGCCGGAAATGTCAATTTCTGGCTGATCCGGATATGGCCGGCACCAGGAGACGGTTCTTAGAGTGCGCTCCATTGCTCATTCTTGATCTACGTTAACAGGAGACGGCCATGTACATCGACAAGAACCCCGCCGCCGCCGGCGCGGCGCCGACGAACACTGCCAGCGGCTCGGCGCCGCGTCTGGTCGATGTCGTCATCGTCGGCTCGGGCTTTGGCGGGCTGTGCATGGCCATCAAGCTGCGCGAGGCGGGCATGGACAACTTCGTGGTGCTCGAAAAGGGCAACGAGGTGGGCGGCACCTGGCGCGACAACCACTACCCCGGCGCCGCCTGCGACGTGCAGTCGCACATGTATTCGTACTCGTTTGCCACCAAGGCCGACTGGACCAAGCGCTACGCACCCTGGAACGAGATCCAGCAATACATCCTGGACACCACGGCCAAGTACCGCATCCGCCCTTTCGTGCGCTTCAATCAAGAGGTGGTGGGCGCTGTATTCAATGAAGAAACCGGCCGCTGGACGATCACCACCCACACCGGTGACACCTACCTGGCCCGCCACTGGGTGCTGGCCTCGGGTCCGCTGCACGTGCCGGCCATTCCGGACATCAAGGGTCTGGCCGACTTCGAGGGCAAGGTCATGCATTCGGCCGACTGGGATCACGGCTACGACCTGCGCGGCAAGAAGGTCGCCTCCATCGGCACCGGCGGCAGCGCCATCCAGTACGTGCCCGAGATCGCGCCCAAGGTGGGCCGGTTGCACGTGTTCCAGCGCACGCCGGCCTGGGTGATCCCGCGCGACGAGCGCGGCTACTCGGGCTTGCGCAAGACCATGTTCAAGGCGCTGCCCTTCACCCGCACGCTGCACCGCTGGCGCCTGTACTGGACCAACGAATCGCGCGTCTGGCCCATCTTCAACCCCAAGCTGGCCAAGGTCGGTGAGTTCTTCCTGAAGAAGTTCATCGCCTACCAGGTGAAGGACCCGGCCCTGGTCAAGAAGCTCACGCCCGACTACACCCTGGGCTGCAAGCGCATCCTCATCTCGAACAAGTGGTACCCAAGCTTCAACCGCCCGAACGTCGAGCTGGTGACCGATGGCATCCGCGAGATCAAGGCCAACAGCATCGTCACGGCCGACGGCAAGGAGCGCCCGCTCGACTGCATCATTTTGGGCACCGGCTTCATCGTGGACCCGCGCATCTACATGAAGAACTTCGAGCTCAAGGGCCGCAACGGCCACGAGATCGGGCGCGACTGGGCCAAGAGCCCGACGTCCTATCTGGGCATCGCCACCTCGGGCTACCCCAACTTCTTCCAACTGGTCGGGCCGCACACCGGGCTGGGCCACAACTCCATCATCTTCATGATCGAGGCGCAGGCCGACTACATCGTCAACTGCCTGAAGACGCTGCAGGCCAAGGGCGCCGACTACATCGACGTGAAGCCCGAGGCCCAGGCGCGCTTCCTGGCCGACGTGACCAGGCACCTCAAGGGCACCGTCTGGAGCTCGGGCTGCAAGAGCTGGTACCAGACCGCCGACGGCATCAACTTCGCGATCTGGCCCAAGTCGACCTGGAAGTACTGGCTCGAAACCCGCAAGGTCAACGAAGGCGACTACGACTGGGTGACGTGCCGGGCCGGCAGCAAGGTACGACAGGTGTCGAAGACGGCGGCCTGAAAGGATTCCGGGACGTCAATGCATGCAGCGCGACCCTTGATGACGGGGGCGCCTTCTAGGGGAAACGACTGACGAGGTTGCAAGTCGGGTTCATAGACTGCCCTTGCGATAGTCAAAGAGTGCACAGCCGGGCACCACCGAGCGTGGTGCCTGATCCAACCTAGGAGCTTCAAACATGCAAGTTATTCGTACCTTCAAGCTGGGCGTGGCCTCGCTGTTGGTGGCGGCCGCCTGGCCGGCATCCGCGGGCCTGGTCACCACCATCAACACGTCGGCCCTCGAGGCCAATGCGCGCCTGGACTTCTCGACGGACGCCGTCGAGGCCATGAACGGCGTGGGCATCAGCCGCACCGCGTTGGGCACATCCAAGGCCATCGGCACGGGCGGCGTGTCGTTCAACATGCCCGTCACGAGCGCCACGACGGAGCTGAACCTGCTGCCCCCGTCGCTGACCTCCGTGGCCGGATCGTCCATGGGCGCCGCGCTGGGCCTCACCTCGGGCTCCAACAGTCTGATCCTGGGCAACTTCAACCTGGACTTCAAGAACAAGGTCGTCAAGGCCGATGCCTGGGCCAACGGGGTGAAGTCGTCGCTGAACGTGTACACGTTCAACATCGCCCAAGGCCTGACCCTCAGCACCACGGGTGGCTTGAGCCTGCACGAGGTGATCGATCACCTGGCGCTCACTTCGGCCGCCGCCGACACGTTTGCCTCGGCTCTCAAGATCTCGCCCCTCCTCAAGCCGGTGTTGACGATGCTGGACTACGGCAGCATCACCATCGACATCAAGCCGGCCCTGCGCTCGGGCGGCGCGGTGTCGGGCAAGGCCTACAACCCGCCGCCGGTGCCGGAGCCCGGCACGTACGCGCTGGTGGGCCTGGGCCTGCTGGCCGCTGCTTGCGTGGCACGGCGCAAATCGGCCTGATTCAGGCGGCTCACAAGCCGAACGGCCCGGCTCCTCTTGCGAGGGCCGGGCCGTTTTCTTTGCGAGGCACGCGGGTCAGTTGAGCGCGTCAGCCGGGTTGTTCATCTGCTTGGGGGCGTGGCCGAGCAGGAGCTCCTTGAGCTGCGCGTCGGGGGGCGACGAGCCCAACCAGATCTTCAGGATGGTCTTGAAGAATTCGGGCTGGGTGAAGGGCTCGCCCTGCACGGTGTTCTTGAAGCGGGCGACCATGCCGGTGCCGGGGATCCAGTCCATGATCAGCTTGTCGCCGGCGTAAGCCTTGTCGTAGCCGCCAAACAGCTGGCCGATGCGGGCGATGTCGGGCACGATCTTGACGAAGTCTTCCTTCGCGGCGTTGAGCTGGATGCCGTGCGTCACCAGCCGGCCGAAGTCGGACACGGCCAGGTCGCGCAGCAGATGCAGGTAGATGCGCTTGGCGCCGGGCATGTTGACGGCCTCGTCGGCCGAAGTGGTCTTCTTGGGCAGATACAAGCCCATGGCATACACCTTGAAGATCACCTTGTAGCGAACGCCCGCGCCGTTGAGCACGACACGGTGCCCCTGCAAGTCGATTTCGTTGTCGAACTTCACGCCGGCCACGTCGGTCGTGTCGCCCGCCCAGCTGGGCAGCGGGGCGGACAGGGCGGCGGCGGTGGTGAGCGTCGAACTGAGGAACGTGCGTCGATCCATGGTGGGCTTGTCTCCGGGCGATGTGGTGGGCGCCGTCGGGGCCGGGGGCCTCGCGGGGTGCCGTCTCGTGTTGATTCCGATACGCAGTGTAGGTTCACTGCCGCCGCCTGGGTTGACCGCCCCATCAACTGGGTGGCGGGCCGATGGCGCGGCTTGACTTGGGTCAGGGGGGAGGCCGCTGCTACACTTGAAACCATGTTCATCGCGCGCAAACACACCAAAGGGTCGCATGACCGGGGAGCTTGGCCCTGGCGTCGCCCGTTCGCATGGTTGTGATTTGCCGCTGAGCGGTCGGCTCGGTCGTACGGTTTGTCCGGCGGCGCGTGCGCGGCGCTCCTGACGCGGCTCCCCCTCGGCTTCGCCGATTCCGAATCAATGCCTGCTCGACGACGATCGAATGTCCGCGCAGGTCTGGAGGGCCTCATGAATTTGCCTGATCAGATCACCGCATCTGAATTTGCCCGGTTGGCCGCGCTCGGCTACAACCGCATCCCGCTGGTGGCGCAAGCCCTGGCCGATCTCGACACCCCGCTGTCGCTCTATCTCAAGCTCACCCGCAGCCAGCCGCTGAGCTTCCTGCTCGAATCGGTGGTGGGCGGCGAGCGCTTCGGGCGCTATTCCTTCGTCGGGCTGCCCGCGCGCAAGCTGGTGCGGGCCACCGGCCGGCGCGTCGAGGTGGTCGATGCCGGCGAGGTGGTTGAAACCTTCGACGGCAACCCGCTCGACTTCATCGCGCAATACCAGCAGCGCTTCAAGGTGGCGGTGCCTCAAGGCCTGCCGCGCTTCATCGGCGGGCTGGCGGGCTACTTTGGCTACGACACCGTGCGCCACATCGAGCCGCGCCTGGCCAAGACGCGCAAGGAGCACGGCATCGGCACGCCCGACATCCTGCTGCTGCAATGCGAAGAGCTGGCCGTCATCGACAACCTCGCCGATCGGCTCTATCTCATCGTCTACGCCGACCCGAGCGAGCCCGGCGCCTTCGAGCGCGCCACGGCCCGCTTGGCGGAGCTGAAGTCCCGCCTGAACGAAACCGTCGCCGCGCCCACCGTGGCGCCGCACGCGCCCGAGCCGGTGGTGCGCCACTTCGCCAAGGCCGACTTCGAAGCCGGCGTGGCCAAGTGCAAGGAATACATCGCCGCCGGCGACTGCATGCAGATCGTGCTGGGCCAGCGCCTGCAAAAGCGCTTCACGGCGCCGCCGCTGAGCCTGTATCGCGCGCTGCGTTCGCTCAACCCCAGCCCCTACATGTATTACTACGACATGGGCGATCACCAGATCGTCGGCTCGTCGCCCGAGATCCTGGTGCGGCAGGAGCACGGCGAGCAGGGGCAGGTGATCACGGTGCGGCCGATCGCCGGCACGCGTCCGCGCGGCGCCACGCCCGAGCAGGATGTGCTCAACGAGCACGAGCTGCTGGCCGACCCGAAAGAGCGCGCCGAGCACGTCATGCTGATCGACCTGGCGCGCAACGACATCGGGCGCATCGCCAAGACGGGCAGCGTCAAGGTCACCGAAGAATTCGGCATCGAGCGCTACTCGCACGTCATGCACATCGTCAGCAATGTCGAAGGCATCCTGAAAGATGGCATGACCGCGCTCGACGTGCTGCGCGCCAGCTTCCCGGCCGGCACGCTGAGCGGCGCGCCGAAGATCCGCGCGATGGAGATCATCGACGAGCTCGAACCCGTGCAGCGCGGCATCTACGGCGGTGCGGTGGGCTACCTGAGCTTTGCGGGCGACATGGATGTGGCGATCGCCATCCGCACCGGCATCGTCAAGGACCAGACCCTGTATGTGGCGGCGGGCGCCGGCGTGGTGGCCGACTCCGTACCCGAACTCGAATGGCAAGAAACCGAAGCCAAGGCGCGCGCCGTCGTGCGCGCGTCCGAACTGGTGGAACAAGGTTTCTGACGTCATTGAAAGGGATACGACCATGCTGCTGATGATCGACAACTACGACAGCTTCACGTTCAACCTCGTCCAGTACTTCGGTGAGCTGGGCGAGGACGTGCGCGTCGTGCGCAACGACGCGATCACGCTCGACGAGATCGCGCAAATGAAACCCGACCGCCTGGTGCTGTCGCCCGGGCCGTGTTCGCCGGCCGAGGCCGGCATCTGCGTGCCGGCCATCCAGCGCTTCGTGGGGCAGTTGCCCATCCTGGGTGTGTGCCTGGGCCACCAGAGCATCGGCGCCGCGCTCGGCGGCAAGGTGGTGCGTGCGGGCAAGCAGATGCACGGCAAGACCAGCACGCTCACGCACGACGGCAAGGGCGTCTACCAAGACCTGCCCAATCCGTTCACGGTGATCCGCTACCACTCGCTGGTGATCGAGCGCGCCTCGCTGCCCGACTGCCTCGAGATCACGTCCACGTCGGAGGACGGCGAGATCATGGGCGTGCGCCTGAAATATCGACCCGGGGGCCCGCAGACCGACAAGAACTTCGCGCCGCTCGAGGGCGTGCAGTTCCACCCCGAGTCCATCCTGACCGAGCACGGTCACGCGATGCTGAAGAACTTCCTGCAGATGTGAGGGTGGGGGCGATGAGCACGGCGGCCGAGTCCATTCCCCACACCGACGTCAATCGCCATGGTCAGGCGGTCGGCGTGGCGTTGCCCGATTGGCGCCCGCGCGCTTTTCCGCCCGCCGTGGAATTGCAAGGGCGCACCTGCAAGCTGGAGCCGCTCGACGTCGAGCGCCACGCCGCCGCACTGTTCGAGGCCGACTCCGCCGATCTGACCGGCGAGTCGTGGACGTATCTGCCCTACGGCCCCTTCCCGACTTTCGAGGTCTATCGCGCCTGGGTGGTCGACATGGCTTCGCGCTCCGACCCGCAGATGGTTGCGGTGCTCGACCGGGCTGGTCGCGCGGTGGGCGTGCTGGGGCTGATGCGCATCGACCCGGCCAACGGCGTGATCGAAATCGGCCACGTGCACTTTTCGCCCGCCTTGCAGCGCTCGGTGGCGGCCACCGAGGCGGTGGCGTTGCTGTTGCATCGGGTCTTCGAGCTGGGCTACCGGCGTTGCGAGTGGAAGTGCGACGCGCTCAATCAGCCGTCGCGCCGCGCCGCGCTTCGGCTGGGCTTCGTCTATGAGGGGTTGTTCCGCCAAGCGGTGGTCATCAAAGGTCGCAACCGCGACACCACCTGGTTCTCGATCATCGACGGCGAGTGGCGCGTGGTGGCGCAGGCGCTTGACGCATGGCTGGACACGGCCAACTTCGATGCCGATGGCCGTCAATTGCATCGCCTGGCAGCCTTGCGTGAGGCACTGGTGCGGTCGGGTGCGGCGCCTATCTGAATCTGAATTGCACGAGCACAAGCCATGACCCAGATCACCGACTTGCAAGCGTTGCAGCGCATCGTCGAGCACCGCGAGATCTTCCACGACGAGATGCTCGGCCTGATGCGCCGCATCATGAGCGGCCAGACCTCGCCGGTGATGATCGCCGCGCTCGTCACCGGCCTGCGCGTCAAGAAAGAGACGGTGGGCGAGATCGCTGCGGCGGCGCAGGTGATGCGCGAGTTCGCGGCGCCGGTCGAGATTGCCGACAAGACCCACCTCGTCGACCTGTGCGGCACGGGCGGCGATGGCGCGCACACCTTCAACATCTCGACCTGCTCGATGTTCGTGGTCGCCGCGGCCGGCGCGCGCGTGGCCAAGCACGGCGGGCGCAGCGTGTCGTCGTCCACCGGCAGCGCCGACGTGCTCGAAGAGCTCGGCGTGCACATCACCTTGTCGAGCGAGCAGGTGGCGCAATGCCTGGCCGAGACCGGCATCGGCTTCATGTTCGCGCCCTCGCACCACGCCGCCATGAAGCACGCCGCGCCGGTGCGCAAGGAGCTCGGCATCCGCACGCTGTTCAACATCCTCGGGCCGCTGACCAACCCGGCGGGGGCGCCCAACCAGCTGATGGGCGTGTTCCACCGCGATCTGGTCGGCATCCAGGCGCGCGTGCTCGAACGTCTGGGCTCCAAGCACGTGATGATCGTGCACGGCCACGACGGCCTGGACGAGTTGACGCTGGCGGGCGAGACCTACGTCGCCGAGCTGAAGGATGGCTCGGTCACCGAATACACCATCGACCCCGCGCGTTTCGGCTTGAACTTGTGCGAGACCCGGGCGCTGCATGTGCCCGACAAGGCGGCCTCGGCGCGCATCATCCGCAGCGTGCTGGCCAACGAGGCCGGCCCGGCGCGCGACATCGTGCTGCTCAATGCGGGCGCTGCCATCTACGTTTCCGACGTGGCCGACACCCTGGCCGACGGCATCGCCATGGCGCGCGAGGTGCTGGCCAGCGGCGCCGCCCAGTCGCGACTCGACACCTTCATCGCCGCGACCCGCCGGCATCAATCCGCCGGCTGAGATGCTGGGCATCTGAATCGAACAGAAAGACATCGCATGAGCGACATCCTCAACAAAATCGTCGCCGTCAAGCGCGACGAAGTGGCCGCCGCCCAGGCGCAGCGCTCCCTGGCCTCGGTGCGCGCGGAAGCCGAGGCGCGTCGTCTCCAGCCCGACAGCCTGCGCGACTTCGTCGGCAGCCTGCGCGCCAAGATCGCAGCCGGGCAGGCGGGCGTCATTGCGGAGGTCAAGAAAGCCAGCCCGAGCAAGGGCGTGCTGCGCGAGCACTTCGACCCGGCGGCCATCGCGGCCAGTTACGCGCAGCATGGCGCGGCCTGCTTGTCGGTGCTCACCGACCGGCAGTTCTTCCAGGGTGCGCCCGAATACCTGATGCAGGCCCGCGCGGCCTGCGCGCTGCCCGTGTTGCGCAAGGACTTCATGATCGATCCGTATCAGGTCTTCGAGGCGGCGGCGATGGGGGCGGACTGCATCCTGCTGATCGCGGCTTGCCTGGACGACGACCTGATGGCTGATCTCGAAGCCATCGCGCTGGAGTTGGGGTTGGCTGTACTGGTCGAGGTGCATGACGGGGGCGAGTTGGCCCGGGCCCTGCGTCTCAAGACGCCGCTGGTTGGTATCAACAACCGTAACCTGCGCACCTTCGAGGTTTCGCTGCGCAACACGCTCGATCTGTTGCCGCAGGTGCCGGCCGATCGCCTGCTGGTCACCGAGTCCGGCATCCTGGCGGCCGATGACGTCCGCACCATGCGCGCGGCGGGCGTGCACGCCTTCCTGGTCGGCGAGGCTTTCATGCGGGCGCCGGATCCGGGTGTCGCGCTCGCCAGCTTGTTTGCCTGAGCGCTGCGTGAGCACGACCACGGCGGACTTGTTTGCCGACTCCGCCAAGCCGGAGTCGGCTCGGCCTGCCACCGGGTTGACCGAGCCGCTGGCGGTGCACTTCGATCACGTACCGCTGGCGTGGCGCGGAGTCACCGAGCCGTTTCGCCACAGCGAGGCGGGGCGCGCGCTGATCGAGTGGGTGGATGGCAGCGTGCGGGCTGGCGCCACGGTCTACCCGCGCGAGCCGTTGCGGGCTTTGTCCCTCACCCCGTTCGATGCAGTGCGTGTCGTCATCCTGGGGCAAGACCCCTACCACGGCGCCGGGCAGGCCGAGGGCATCGCGTTTTCGGTGCCGTATGCGGCGCGGCGTGGTCACCCCTGGCCGCCCAGCTTGCGCAACATCCTGCAAGAGTGGGCATCCGACCTGGGGCACGAGGCGCCTGCGTCGGGCAGTCTGGTGCCGTGGGCGCAACAGGGCGTGTTGCTGCTCAACACCAGTCTGACCGTGGAAGACGGCGCCCCGGCCAGTCACGCCAAGCGCGGCTGGGAGGCGCTCACCGACGCGATCGTCGACGCGCTGGCGGCGGACCCGCGCCCCAAGGTCTTTCTGCTGTGGGGCGCGCATGCCCAGGCCAAGGCGCCTCGCATCGCGGCGCATCCGCAACACGCCGTCCTGCAGTCCAATCATCCGTCGCCGCTGTCCGCCAAGCGCGGGCCGGTGCCCTTCGTCGGCAGTCGCCCGTTCAGCCGGGCGGCGCAGTGGCTGCAGCAGCATGACCCTTCGGGGCCGTTGTTGGCGTGGAGGCTGTAGGCCGGCTGAGCGTCACTCGGGCGGACGCCCTGTGGTTTGAAACGCGGGGTCAGCGCGCAAGTGTCGCGCGGTATTGTTGTTGCCGAAAACCCGTGCTATAGTTCAAGGCTCGCCTCGGAGGGGTGCCCGAGTGGCTAAAGGGGGCAGACTGTAAATCTGTTGGCTTACGCCTACGCTGGTTCGAATCCAGCCTCCTCCACCAGGCGCGATTTTCAGATGTTGCGGCCCAAACGTTTTGTTTGGGTTGTCATGTCGGTAGCAGAGAATGCGCTCCCGGGCGGGAGTAGTTCAATGGTAGAACCTTAGCCTTCCAAGCTAATGACGCGGGTTCGATTCCCGTCTCCCGCTCCAGAAGGCAAGGTTGGCGAGGTGTCTGGTCGATACCGGTTTGGGTGTGATGGCTTCCAAACCTGTGTCGATGCCCATGTGGCTCAGTGGTAGAGCACTCCCTTGGTAAGGGAGAGGTCGGCAGTTCGATCCTGCCCATGGGCACCACCTCTTTCCTCTTCAGTCGCACTGTCAATCTCGATCGCTAGGAGCGCGAAAAATGGCAAAAGGTAAGTTTGAACGGACCAAGCCGCACGTGAACGTGGGCACGATCGGTCACGTTGACCACGGCAAGACCACGCTGACCGCAGCGATCACCACGGTGCTGTCGAACAAGTTCGGCGGCGAAGCCAAGGCCTACGATCAAA
>NZ_JAYSBZ010000048.1:0-26932 GCF_041915145.1 Aquabacterium sp.
TCTCGTGGGCCATCATTGTGCCGTCTGCCGCCCGCGCCAACCGTTTCCGACTTCGCCATGCTCTACCCCAGCCCGTCTCGCCCCGCCGCCTTCCGCCGCCCTCGCCTGTTGATCGTGGGCTGCGGCGATGTCGGGCTGCGCGTGGCCCGCGCCCTGCAAGGCCGCTTTCGCCTGCGGGGGCTGACGTCGCAAGCCGGGCGCTGCGACGAGCTGCGCGCCGCGGGCATCACGCCGCTGGTGGGCAATCTGGACGCTCCCGCCTCGTTGGCCCGGCTGGCCGCGCTGGCCCCGTGGGCCCTGCATCTGGCACCGCCCCCGGGCGACGGCGGCATCGACACCCGCACCCGCCACCTGCTGGCCGCGCTGGGCCTGAGCAAGGCGCTGCGCCGGCTGGTCTACGGCAGCACCACCGGGGTCTACGGCGACACGGCCGGCGCGTGTTTCGACGAAACCCGGCCCACCGCCCCACGCAACGCCCGGGCCCACCGCCGGGTCGACGCCGAGCAGCGCGTGCGCTGGGCCGGGCGGGCCTTCGGTTGGCGCACCAGCATCCTGCGCATTCCCGGCATCTACGCCGCGGACCGCCCCGGCGGCCACCCGCGCGAGCGCCTGCTCAAACGCTCCCCGGTCCTGGCGGCCGACGACGACGTCTACACCAACCACATCCACGCCGACGACCTGGCGCGGGCCTGCATCGCGGCGCTGTTTCGCGGACGCAGCCAGCGCGTCGTCCATGCCTGCGACGACACCGACATGAAGATGGGCGATTACTTCGACCTGGCGGCCGATCTGTGCGGGCTGCCACGGCCCGAGCGGGTATCGCGCGCCGAGGCGGCGCAACGGCTGTCGCCGATGCAGTTGTCGTTCATGAGCGAATCGCGCCGGCTGCTCAACCAGCGACTCAAGCGCGAGTTGCGACTGCGCTTGCGCTACGCCACGGCCCGCGAGGGCCTGGCGCCCTGAGGCGCCGCGGTCGGGTCAGGACACCAGCAAGCCAGCCTTGATGCCGTAGGCGGTGAGCTGCGCCACGTTGTGCAGGCCCAGCTTGCGCATCAGGTTCTCGCGGTGCTTGCGCACCGTGCCCACCGAAATGCCCAGCAGCACCGACACCTGGGTGTTGCTGTGCCCCGCGCCCACCAGCTTGAGCACCTCCAGCTCGCGCACGGTCAGGCGCGGGCCGAGGTCGGGGGCCGCCCCGCCAGCGGGCGTGCTGCCGTCGTCTTGCGGGTCGGGCGCGGCCGGCAAGGCCTGGTCGGGCATGTGCAGCGCACTGGCCAACGAGGCGCTGATGTGGCAACCGCCTTCCAGCACCACGCTCAGCGCGTGCAGCAATTCGACGGGCTCGTCCGCCTTGACCACGTAGGCGTCGGCCCCGGCGGCAAGGCTGCGCCGGGTGGCCTCGGGGTCGAGATTGGCGGTGAGCACCACCACCTTCACATCGGGCCAACCCGCCTTGATGTCGCGAATGACGCGCTCATGCGACAGGCCCGGCATGCCGGGGTCGAGCACCACGACCTGGGGGCGCGACGCTGCCGCCAGAGCCAGTGCCTCGTCGCCGTCGCGAGCCTCGCCGACAATGACGTACCGCCCTTCGAGTTCGAGCGTCAGGCGCAACGCAATGCACACCAGCGCATGGTCGTCGGCGATCAAGACCCGAATAGGATGGGGCACTTCATTCGTCATGAAACTTGCAATGGTGGCAATCGTTTTTCATTCACTCGCCGCGGCCTGTTGCCACAGCGACTCAGGGGGGTCATGAGTTCCGGCTCTCATCCGGCGGGTCGTGCTCAGGATAGCGCCAACGCGCAGCGGATTTTCGCCGAGCAGGTGCGCGAACTGCACAACCAGCGGCTGACGACCATTCCGTCGTCGATCGTGACGACGCTCGTCATCGCCGGCATCATGAGCGGCCAAGCCGCCATGGTGGCGATTGTGCAATGGCTGGGCGCCATGCTTGCGGCTCAGCTGCTGACGATCGTCAGCGTGCTCGCCTATCGCCGCAACGCACCGCCGCAGGCACGCGCGCGCTTCTGGGCTCGCCTGCAAGGCGTCAACACCGCGCTGACCGGCGCCGCCTGGGGCTCGCTGGTGCTGTTCATCTGGCCCGGCGACGAGCTCTACCGCCTGCTGCTCATCATGCTGCTGGCCGGCATCTCGGCCGTGGCCTCGGTGGGAGCGGCCTCGCTCAAGCGCGCCGCGCTGGGGCTGCTCGTGCCGATCTGGACGCTGGTGCTGCTGCGGCTGTCGCTCGAAAGTGCCCCGTTCTACCGTTCGCTGAGCTGGATCGTGCTGCTGTTTCTTGTCGTGATGTCGGCCACCAGCTACCGCATTCACCTGATCCTGCTCGACTCCATCCGGCTGCGCTGCATCAACCTCGATCTGATCGCCGACCTGCGCGTGCAAAAGACCCGCGCCCAGGCCGCCGACCGCGCCAAGACCGGTTTTCTGGCGGCCGCCAGCCACGACCTGCGCCAGCCGGTGCACGCGCTGGGCCTGCTGCTGCGCGTGCTCGACACCCTGGTGCGCCACGTCAAGCCCGATCTGGCGCAGATCCAGCAAGTGGTGGGGCAAAGCCGCCAGGCGCTACATGGTCTGAGCCACCTGCTGGCTGCCCTGCTCGACATCTCGCGGCTTGACGCGGGCGTCGTCGAGATCCGCCCCGAGCCGCTCAATCTACAGGCCTTTTTCGAGCAGCTGCGCAGCGAGTTCGGGCCCGAAGCGCAGCGCCGCGGCCTGCAACTGCGCTTCCACCCCACGCAACGGGTGGTGATCAGCGATGCCGTGGCCCTCAAGCGCGTGCTCGGCAACTTCATCGGCAACGCGCTGCGCTACACGAGCCGCGGCGGGGTGCTGATCGCGGCACGCGTGCGTCAAGCAGGCGAGATCGGCGAAACATGCATCGAGGTCTGGGACACCGGCACCGGCATCCCCGAGTCCGCGCTCGAAACCATCTTTGAAGAGTTCGTGCAGCTCGGCAACAGCGAGCGCAAGCGCGAGCAAGGCCTCGGCCTCGGCTTGGCCATCGTGCGCCGACTGGCCGGGAGTCAGGGCCAACGTGTCACGGTGCGGTCGAGGGTCGGTCGCGGCTCGGTGTTCCGCTTGCATATTCCCAGCCCAGCCGCGCCGACGCACAGCGCAGGCGAGTGGCCAGCGCGGTCTGCGTCAACCCATTCGGCGCCATCGTCCGGCATGCCGCGCCGCCTGCGCTCCGCGCGCTCGGAACCATCGACCTTCGACATGCCGACCATGCCGCCGCAGCTGGAGCTGGCGGATTACGTGCTGATGCTGATCGACGACGACCCCGACGTGCTCGGCGCCACGGCCGCGCTGGTCGGCAGCCAGGGGCTGAGCGTGCTCACTGCCGAGAGTCTGCACCAGGCCCTGCGCCACCCCGGGCTGCCGCGCGTGGACGCGCTGCTGGTGGACTTCCGGCTGCCCGGCGGCGTGACCGGCCCGCGCGCCATCGAGCAAATCAGCGAACGCCTCGGGCGCCCCTTGCCCGCCGTCCTGATCACCGGCGACACAGCCCCCGAGCGCCTGCGCGAGGCCACCGCCAGCGGCCTGTTGCTGCTGCACAAGCCACTGGAGCCGGACACGCTGCTGCGCGCGCTCAACCGCTGCTTGCAACGTGTTGACCAATCTCGCGGCAAGGCCACCCGCCAAGCCTCGTAAAATGAATGGTTTCGCAGCAATCCCAATGGGTGGAGCACTCTCATGTCGATGGACGATCGTGACGGCAAGATCTGGATGGACGGGCAACTGGTGGACTGGCGCGACGCCAAGATCCACGTCCTGACTCACACCCTCCACTACGGCTGCGGCGCCTTTGAAGGCGTGCGCGCCTACAAGACCGTCAACGGCACGGCGATCTTCCGCCTGCGCGAGCACACCGAGCGCCTGTTCAACAGCGCCAAGATCCTGCGCATGAACTTGCCGTTCACGCTCGAGCAGATCGAGCAGGCGCAGCGCGAAGTGGTCAAGGCCAACAACCTCGAGAGCGGCTACATCCGCCCGCTGGTCTGGCTGGGCTCCGAGAAGTTGGGCGTGAGCCCCAAGGGCGCCAAGGTGCACGTCATGGTCGCCGCCTGGACCTGGGGCGCCTACCTGGGTGAAGACGGCATGAAGCGCGGCATCCGCGTCAAGACCAGCAGCTACACCCGCCACCACGTCAACATCACGATGACGCAGGCCAAGGCGGTGAGCAACTACACCAACTCGATCCTGGCCAACCTCGAAGCCACCGAAGACGGCTACGACGAAGCCCTGCTGCTCGACAGCGCCGGTTTCGTCTCCGAAGGCGCGGGCGAGAACATCTTCGTCGTCAAGAACGGCGTGATCTACACGCCCGACCTGTCGGCCGGCGCCTTGAACGGCATCACCCGCAACACGATCTTCGCGATCTGCAAAGACCTCGGCCTCGAGATCAAGGAAAAGCGCATCACCCGCGACGAGATCTACATCGCCGACGAAGCCTTCTTCACCGGCACCGCCGCTGAAGTCACGCCGATCCGCGAGCTCGACCGCATCCAGATCGGCATCGGTTCGCGCGGCCCCGTCACCGAGAAGATCCAGACCGCTTTCTTCGACATCGTGAACGGCCGCAACCCGAAGTACGCCGAGTGGTTGACCGCCGTCTGAGCGACGACCCGATTTGTGTTGAGTGTGCAGCTGACCAAGGATTTGCGATGAGTAACCCCTCGACCACCAAACAGTCCGCCGTTGAAGTGGGCGCCGCCGACCTGCAAGGCCACGGCGTGGTGTTCTGCCCCAACCCGAAGATGCCGCTGTGGAGCAACCACCCGCGCGTCTACATCGACGTGGCCCACTCCGGCGAAGGCAAGTGCCCGTATTGCGGCACCACCTACAAGCTCAAGGCCGGCGAACACGTTCACGGCCACTGACCGGGTGGCATGAAACCCATGACGAAGGCGGCGCGCGAGTTCATCCTCACCCTGTCGTGCCGCGATGCCAAGGGCATCGTGCACGGCGTGTCGGGCCTGCTCTACCAGGCTGGCTGCAACATCCTGGACTCGCAACAGTTCGGCGACGTGCAAAGCAGCGACGGCACCGGGCTGTTTTTCATGCGCGTGCACTTCGAGGCCCCCGAGCATCTGGCCGACGCCGGCACGCTCGACAGGCTGTTCTCGCACGTGCGCGACCAGTTCGGCATGAGCCTGCAGCTGCATGCGCTGGCCCGCAAGCCGCGTGTGCTGATCATGGTCAGCAAGCATGGTCACTGCCTCAACGACCTGCTGTTTCGCTGGCGCAGCGGGCAGCTCGGGGTCGACATTCCGGCCATCGTGTCGAACCACCCCGACTTTGCCGAGCTGGCACAAAGCTACGGGCTGGCCTTCCACCACCTGCCGCTGCCCACGGGTTCGAGCTTCGAAGCCAAGCGCGAGCAAGAGCTGCAGGTGGAGAAGCTTGTCAGCGAGCTGGGTATCGACCTGGTCGTGCTGGCGCGCTACATGCAGATCCTGTCGCCCGAGTTCTGCCAGTTCCTGCGCGGCCGGGCCATCAACATCCACCACAGCTTCCTGCCCAGCTTCAAGGGCGCCAAGCCCTACTACCAGGCGCATGACCGTGGCGTGAAGCTGATCGGCGCCACCGCCCACTACGTGACGGCCGACCTCGACGAAGGCCCGATCCTTGAGCAGGACGTGGCCCGCGTCGATCACAGCCTCGACCCCGAAGACTTCACCGCCGTGGGGCGCGATGTCGAGTGCGTGGTGCTGGCTCGTGCCGTGAAATGGCACGTGGAACATCGCGTGCTGATGAACGGTCACAAAACCGTGGTATTCAAGTAGCCATGGTCGTCCGCAAAGCCCCGCCCCCCGCTCCGCATGATTCGCCCGACGAGGTCGAAGCCGAGTTCTACGAGGCTTTGCAGCAAGGCGACATCGACAAGCTCATGGCCGTTTGGGCCGACGACGACGAGATCGCATGCATCCACCCCGGTGGCCCCCGGGTGCTCGGCCCGCAAGCCGTGCGCGCCAGCTTCGAGGCTGTTTTCGCCCACGGCAGCGTTGACGTCCAGCCCGAAGCGGTGCGGCGCTACGTGAGCCACGGCTTCGCCATCCACCACGTGATCGAACGCCTGCGCGGCGTGACACGCTCCGGCCCGCAGACCGCTTACGTGGTCGCCACCAATGTTTACGCGCGTACCCCGCTGGGCTGGCGCATGACGGTGCACCACGCCAGCCCGAGCGGCGAAGAAGACTCGCCGCCCGACTTCACCGACTCGTCGATGATGCTGCACTGAGCTGCGGTGACCGGCATGCACGCGTACCGCGCTCCCGCCTGGCTCGCCGGCTCCGGCGCAGTCGGCGGCAACCTCCAGACCATCTGGCCCGCGCTGTTCAGCCGAGCCCACCACGGCAGCCCAATCCACTACCAGAGAGAGCGCTGGAGCACGCCGGATCACGACTTCATCGATGTCGATTGGCTTGAGCCTGCCCCGTCCTGCGCCGATCAATCCACCGCCCCCCGCCCCTTGCTCGTGCTGTTCCACGGCCTCGAAGGCTCGTCGCAAAGCCACTACGCACTGGCCTTTGCCGACTGGGCCCGCGCGCAAGGCTGGCGCTACGCCGTGCCGCACTTTCGCGGCTGCTCCGGCGAGATCAACCGCGCCCCGCGCGCCTACCACTCGGGCGATTACGAAGAAGTCGGCTGGATGCTGCAGCAGTTTCGCGCCCGCCACGCCGCCCCCCTGGTGGCCGTGGGCATCTCGCTCGGCGGCAACGCCCTGCTGCGCTGGGCTGAAGAATCGGGTGACGAGGCTGCCGGCGTGGTGCGCGGCGTGGTGGCGATCAGCTCGCCGCTCGACCTGGCTGCCGCCGGCCACGCCCTGGGCCGGGGCTTCAATCGCGCGGTCTACACGCGCATGTTCCTGCGCTCCATGAAACCTCGCGCGCTGGCCCGCCTGCAACTGCACCCCGGGCTGTTCGACCGGCAGGCGCTGCTGGCCGCGCGCAACCTACACGAGTACGACAACGTGTTCACCGCGCCGCTGCACGGGTTTCGCGATACGGACGACTATTGGGCGCGAGCGTCGGCCAAACCGCATCTGGCCCGCATCAGGGTACCCGCACTGGTGCTCAACGCCGCCAACGACCCCTTCGTGCCGGCACGCAGCTTGCCCACGCTGCGCGAGGTCGGCAAGATGGTGACGCTCTGGCAGCCCGCCCACGGTGGGCACGTGGGCTTCGCCGCCGGACGCTGGCCAGGTCACGTTCTGACGCTGCCGCAGGCCGTGGGGCCCTGGCTGCAGCAACACTGCTGAGGCAATTCGCTATGGACGACATCGTCAAGGCCGCGCTGCAAAAGTGGCCCAACGTACCCGACTGCTACGGCTGGCTGGCTCTCGACGCGCGTGGCGACTGGTACATGCGCGACGACCGCATCCAGGCCGCCGGACCCTTCCCGCAGGTCAAGGGCAGCCGCATCGACCACGCCAAGCTCAAGGAATTCATCCACCGCAACTACGAGCACGACGAGCGCGGCGCCTGGTTCTTCCAGAACGGTCCGCAGCGGGTCTACGTCGAACTCGAAGCCGCGCCGCTGGTGTTGGGTGTCGAGCGCAACAGCGCTGGCGGCTACGCGGTCACCACGCACGTCGGGCAAACGACCCAAGTGCGCGCCGCTCTGGTCGACGAGCAGGGTCGCCTGTTCCTCGACACCGACGCCGGGCTCGGCATCGTCCGCTCGCTCGACATGGACGTGGCCGCCGATGCCGTGCTGGACGGCATCTGGCAACCCACCGACGTCAGCTTCGCCAGCCTGCCTGGGCGCTTTGGCTATTTGCTGCACCCCGCTCCCTGAGCCAGCGGCGCATCAGCCGAAAAAAAGCCGACCTCGTCGGGTCGGCTTCTGGTTGAGCGCAATGCTCTGGAGGCATCACTTCGATGCTGCGCCCTCCGGGCCCGAAGCCGCGCCAGCCGGCGCCTTGGGCTCGGCGAACTTGGCGCCACCCGCGTTGGCCATGTAGACCACGCCGCGAGCGATTTCAAAATCGCTCAGGTCGCCGCCGCCTTGCGCGGGCATGTTGTTCTTGCCCTTGAGGGCCGAGTTCAGCAGGGCCTCGAAGCCTTGCGAGATGCGCGGGCCCCAGGCACCGGCATCGCCGAACTTGGGCGACCCCAGGGCGCCAGCCGCGTGGCAGCCACCACAACGAGCCTTGAAAACCTCCTCGCCGGTCTGAGCCGTGGCTCCGCCGCCCGCCGCCTTGATCGACACCATGCCGATCGGCTGGATGCGCAGCGCCGTGGCTTCAGCGCCCTGCATATCGCTGCCGGCACCGGACTTCTTGTCGGACGACGCGTGTTGCACAAGCCAGCCGATCCCCAGAATCAGGATCGGCACCAGCAGCAACACCGCGCCGATCAGCGACGTCGACGTCTTGGTGGCGCCCTCGTGGGAGTCTGCATGGGAGTGTTGAGCGTTGCTCATTGAAGTCCTCTTGAATGCGTTGATCGCGTCGAACGACGCCATGAAAGTGCAAAAAACTTGATGTCGGCCAAAGACAGCCGAAAGCCGGTGATTATAAAACCCGGCCCGCCCAACGAAGCCGCGACGAACGTCGGCTGTCAGGGCGCTGATAGAATGCCGCCCAGACGCGCGGCGCCCGTAGCTCAATGGATAGAGTACTGCCCTCCGAAGGCAGGGGTTGCTGGTTCGATCCCAGCCGGGCGCGCCATACAGATCAGGCACCCGGCCTCCAAGCCCGGTGCTTTTTTCTTGGCCAAAAGAGTGCCGCGCCAGCCGGCCTCAGGGCGTGGTCTGGCCGACGATGGCGCCCACCAGCTTCTTGAACAGCGCCTCCTCTTCCCCATAGAAGGCCTCGGCCCACGCCGGGCCCAGGATCTGCCGTCGCACCGCCTGGTGCTCGTTGAGCGCGGGCAGCCAGGTGAGCGGGTTGCGCGGGCTGGCGGGGTATTGATAGGCGTAGCTGCGCAGGCGGGCGTAGCGATCCCACAGGTCGAGCATCTGGCTGACGGCTTCGGGGCTGCGGCCCGCGCAGGCATCGGCGGCGACGAGGCTGCGGATCTCGGCGGCGGTGACCTCGGTTTGCTCGCGCAGGTAGTAGTCGAAACGACGGCGCATTTCGATGTCGGGCTGCAGGTGGCCGACTGCGTTGACGCGGCAATCGCCGTCGGGCTGCGAGCCCTTGAAGGCCGGCGTGGCCATGAGCGCGTCGCGCACCTGATCGGCCGAGCGCAGCGACGTGCCTGCTGCGCCGACCACCGCTGCGGCGCCCTCGGCCGGTGCGGCACCCGCCAGGTTTTGCCCGGCACTCATCAGGCTGAGCGCCGGACGGTTGTCTGCCAGTTTCACGCCCGCTTCGGGCTGGTAAACCTGACCGCCGAGCCACGCGGCACCACCGAGTGCCGCCACGGCTGCGCCGCCCCACGCCCATTTGGTCGACAACTCCATCGCCTCACCTCATCGAACCGCTGAAAGCAAAAGACCCCGACTCTCGCGGTCAGCAAAAGTCGGGGCAAGGAAGACGCCCAGGCGCGGCGCCGAGGATCGCGCGGCGGCCCGGCGTCAGGCGCTCATCACCAGTTGAACGGCGCCGGCGGCGTCACGTTGAACGTGTACTTCTGCCCCGCGCCCGAGAAGAAGGCGCTCAGCAGCGGGCCGTAGATGGCGCCGCAACCCGACAGGCTCGGGAAGGTGGTGGTGCCGCTGAAGACCAGATTGCCGCCACCCAGGGCGGACACCGGGCCGTCGAAATCGAGCGGCATGTCGACTGGCGCCGAGGTGGTGCAGCCCGTGGGGAGTTGCAGGATCGACTCGCCCACCGACACGATCGAGATGTTGACCTGCGCCTTGCCGTGCACATGCAGCTGGCCGGCCTTGTCGAGCGACGCCGTGCCGGTGGCGGGCGACACCTGCTTGATGGTGAGCTTCACATCGAGCGGCAGCAAGCCGGCGATGGTGATGTGCGACTGGAAGTCAGGGATCACCAAGCCGCCGTTGAGGCTGTTCTTGGTGAGGTTGGTGTCTCCCGAGAAAGTGGCGCCCGATGGCAGCGTGATGGTCTGGCCGAGGTTCTTCACGGTGACGCTGCCGCTGAGGTTCCAATTGCTCAGCGACACCACGAAGTCGCCCCCACCCGGGTTGGCGGTGGACTTGGGCTGCGCGGCCAGCTCGACGCAGTTGCCCAGCGTGAACTTGCCGGCGAATCGGTCGCCCAGCCACGACAGCACATAGGGCGCGGCCTGGAACTGCGTCATGATGTGTTCGCCGGGGTAGACGGCGAAGGTGACGTTGGCGAACTTGCCGCAGTAGTTCTTCTTCAGGGCGATGGTCTGGTCGAGCGGAATGAATTCGTCGGCCTGACCGTGGTACTGATAGAGCGGCACCGGGATCTTACCGTTGCCGAGGTTTTGCGCGTCCAGCGTCTTCGACACCGACGGGATCGCTTCGAGCTGGCTCAGCGTCTGGTTGCCAACGGTGTATTCCGACAGCTTGTGGTTCTGGAATTCAAACAGCGCCTCGAACACGCATTCGGACTTGCCCTTGGCGATGGCGACCTGGCCGCTCGGGCTGGCCAGCTGACTGATGGGGATGTCGTTCGGATACTCCTGCGACAAGCCGATCACGCCGCCCAACAGGAACGAGGCCCCCGCGCTGCCGTCGAGGTAGGCCGCGGTCGTCTTGAAATCGGCCGGGATGCCGCCCGCCGCCACACCCACCAGGTTGATGCTGTTGGCGTAGCCGGATTTCTGCTCGCCCGCCCAGGCCGCCGTCTGCCCGCCTTGCGAGAAACCCCAGATCGCGACCTTGGTGCTGGCGCTCAGGCCCACGGCCGGGATCTGCGTGGCGGCCTTGAAGATGTCGAGCAGCGCGTGACCTTGCGACGCGCCGGCCAGATACGTGGGCGTGCTGCCGTTGGTGTAGCCGGCGTAGTCGGTGACCAGCACGGCGTAGCCAGCCTTGAGCGCCGCCGCGATGTTGGCGTTTTCATAGTCGGTGCCGGCGGCCAATTGCATCGACGGCGCGCAGCCTTGCGCCAGCCCGTGCGTGCCGACCGCGTAGAGCACGACCGGGCGCGAGCCCGAACCCGTCCAGGCGGCGGCGGGCACCAGCACCGTGCCGGTGACCGCGTTGGCCGCGCCGAGCGAGTCGCTCGACTGGTACATCACGTTCCAGGCGTTCACCACCGGCGCGCCCGCGCCCAGGTTGACCGTGGTGGCGCGATACGACAGCAAGTCGCCATGGCTGCCGGTGGGCGACAGCGCGTTGTAGAAGGCCGTGCCGGCCGGGCCGACCACCGGCGCAGCCGAAGCCGAACAGGTCACCAAGACGCCAGCGGCCAACGCCACCGCGCGCGCCGGCAAGCACATCAACGAACGGATCATGAGAGGTCTCCTCAAAACTGGACGGGACGGGGTTCGATGCGCGCGCCGGCAAACGCGACGACAGGCCCGAACGGCTCGCTGCTCAACAATTTGAACAAGTGCATTATTCAAACGCATTAAACAAGCAAGACGCGGGCAAACCCGCCCTACCCCAGGTGCGCGGGGGCGAGTCGTATACACGGGGGGGCGATCAGGCCGGACGCGCGAAAGAGATGCCGCCAGCCATGTAGTCGATGAAGTGCTCGAGCAGCGCTTCTTGATCGAGGGTGTTCACGCCGTTCGTGCTCAAGGAACGCGAACCGATGGCCACGCGGGTGGAAGCCAGACCGTGAATGAGGTTGATCATCGAGAACAGCACCTTGGCGGCGACCACATCGCGCGGCACCTCGGGCAAGGCCTTGATCAATTGGCTGACCATCAGGTCGTAGGACGGCAGACAGCGCTCCACGAGCAGATCGAACTCGTCCTGATCGACCTGCCAGGTCAGGCGCGACAGAAACCGGATCGAGCGCCTGCCGATCGGCGACATCATGTGCCAGGCCACCACCGGCTTGAGCGTCGCGGACACGATTTCTCGCACCGTGGGCTGGCGCTCGCGTTCCATGGCGAGCAGGTTTTCGTCCACCATGGCCTGCATGGGCCGCAGTTGCGAAGCCACGTAATCGAGCACGGCCTCGACGAGGCCCTTCTTGCTCTGAAAGTAGTAATGCACCACCGACTGGTTGTGCTGGTGGGCCTCGGCGGAGATCTGCCGCAGCGACACGCCGTCCAGCCCGTGGCGGGCAAACAGCTTCAGGGCTGCCTGGACCAGCAGATCGCGTGTTTGCATATCGCCGTTTGAAACCCGGCGGTTGCGGACGGATGACGCGTTTAAAACAGCTCGCGGATCATTCATGACCCGCATTGTGACCCGACATCACCTCCCGGCAACTACTCGGTTGTGCTGAAGCCCCAGGTCGATGAGCCCGTCATCGGTGCGGATGGTGGCGTGGATGACGTCATTGTTTTTCAGGTAACGCGCATTCCGCGCGCCGGATCGCACGAACATTTGCCACTTGGCGCGATCGGTCAGCAACCAGCGCGCCAGCCACGCCGCGAGCTTGCCCGGGGCCTGCACCGCGCAGCCGGCCGGGGTGCCGGTGGCGATGAGGTCGCCCGCCTGCAGGTCTTGCAGCGCCGACAGCTCGGTGAGCGTTTCGTGGGGCGGGTAGATCATGTCGCGGCAGTAGGCGTTCTGACGCACCACGTCGTTCACCGCCAGCTCCAGGTGAAGCTCGGGCCAGCGCAGCCACTCGGCTTCGTCGAGCAACACCAGATAGGGGCCGCAGGGGCCGAACGAGCGGTAGCTCTTGCCCTTGTAAAACTGCCCCTGGGGCAATTGCACGTCGCGCGCCGAGATGTCGTTGACGATGGTCACCGCAGCCAGATACTCGTGCAGTTGCCGGGGGCCGACGCGAGCCGGGCTAGTGACCGCCCGCCCCATCACCAGGCCCAGCTCCACTTCGTAGTCGAGCAATTTCACGTGCGGCGGGCGCATCACGTCGCAATCAGGCCCGGTCAGGCACGAACTGGCCTTGGTGAACAGGGTGTTGAACGGCAAGGCTTGAGGATCCAGCCCCGCCTCGCGCACATGGCTCGCGTAGTTGAGTCCCTGGCAGATGAACTGCTGATTGGCGGTGATGGGCGACAACAGACTCAACGAGCTCAACTCGACCGAGGCCTCCTCGTAGAGCACCGACCGCGCCTCGCGCGCCCCGCGCTCGATGAAGTCTCGCGTGGTGGGGTAGAAGCCGGCCAGCGGCGCCACCTTCTTGCCGAACACCACGCCCCACATCGGCGCGGGCGTCGCGTCGTATCGAACCACCTGAATTGCCATGCCTGCCGTTTGAACTGATCGTTGACGAAATCGTGCCGCTGAATGAGGTCGCCATCATGCAACCACCAGCGCCTCCCGTGTAACGCGGTATATCGACGCTTCTCGCGTCGACTCAAGCGACTGGACACACCGCCAGCCACCTCGTCCGTGCATACGCCCCAGCCCCCCGGGGCATCCCTGAGTCATAAAAATAGTCATCGCTATATTATTGATTCGGCACCCCGCTGCTCTTTCTGGCGACCGCCCCGTGCAAGCGCGCCTCTCCACCGGAGTCTCACCCATGACCTCGCGTCGTCACCTGCTCGCCGGCACTGCGGCGGCACTCGTTGCACCACTGGCGCGCCCCTTGCCTGTGCCCGTGTCGGCCGCTCAACCCACGCCACCGGCCCGCCCTCCAGCCGTTCGGCAGAGCTGGAGCAACTGGTCCGAAACCGAGCGCTGCACGCCCGCCGCGTGGCTGACGCCCGCCGACGAGGCCGAGCTGGCCGATTCCTTGCGCCACACATCCGGCCCGTTGCGCTGTACAGGCGCGGGCCACTCGTTCACCGGGCTGGTGCCCACCAACGGCACGCTGCTGTCGCTGCATCGCCTCAACGGCATCGTGCGACACGACGCCACCGCGCAAACCGTGACCGTGCGCGCCGGCACGCGCTTGATGATGCTGTCGCGCGAGCTCGACGCGCTGGGCCTGGCGCAGCACAACCTGCCCGACATCGACATGCAAAGCCTGGCCGGCGCGCTGTCCACCGGCACGCACGGCACCGGCGCCCAGTTGCCCGCGCTGCACGCCCACGTGAGCGGGCTGCGGCTCGTTTCGCCGAGCGGGCAAGTGCTGTCGTGCAGCACCACCGAGCGCCCCGAGCTGCTGGCAGCGGCCAAGGTGTCGCTCGGCAGCCTGGGCGTGATCACCGAATACGACCTCAAGGTGCGACCCCGCTACCGCCTGCGCCGCAAGGTGTGGGTCGAGAAAACCGAGTCCCTCATCGACCGCGCCCCCGCGCTGGCCGCGCAGCACCGGCAGTTCGAGATGTTCGTGCTGCCCTTCACCGGCTACAGCGCCGGCATCACGCACGACGAAACCGACCTGCCCGCGCAAACCGAGCGCGCCGCCACGCATGACGACGACACGCTGCGCGACCTCGCCAAGCTGCGCGACAAGCTGAAGAACTGGCCGCGCGTTCGGCATTGGCTGGCGCAACGCCTGATCGACCCCGACGACCCCAAGCTGCACGAAGACACCGTTGATTGGTCGTGGAAGCTGCTGGCCACCACGCGGCCCATTCGCTTCAACGAAACCGAAGGCCACGTGCCGCGCGAAGCCGGCGTGGCTTGCCTGAAAGACGTGGTGGCCGCCATCGAACGACACCACGAGGCGTACTTCCCGATCGAGTTTCGCTACGTCAAGGGCGACGACGCCTGGCTCAGCCCCTTCCACGGGCGCGACTCGTGCTCCATTGCCGCCCACGCGGCCTTTGGCGAGCCGCACGACTACCTGCTGACTGATCTGGGCCCGATCTACCGCCGCCACGGCGCCCGCCCGCACTGGGGCAAGCTGCATCGCTACCAGGCCGCCGAGCTGGCTGCCGTCTACCCGCGCTGGAAAGACTTTCAGGCCCTGCGCCGCCAGCTCGACCCGCAAGGCCGCCTGCTCAACGCCCACCTGAGCCAACTCTTTGGAGACACCGCCCATGGCTAAAGCCACTCGACGCGCCGCCCTGATCGCCGGCGCGGCCACCGTGGGCGCCGCCGCCTGGCTGCGCCCGAGCGATCGCGGCGGCGCGCACGACGCCTACTTCGCCGGCCTGCAACGCGCCTTGCAAGAAGCCCGCATCGGCTCGCCCGCCATCGTGATCGACGCGGCCCGCTGGCGCGCCAACCTCGAGCGCATCCGCCACAACACCCATGCCAAGCTGCCGCTGCGCGTGGTCGTCAAATCGCTGCCCAGCCTCAAGCTGGTCGATGCCGCGCTAGAGGCCTGGAGCACCCAGCGCGCGATGGTGTTCAACGCGCCGCAACTGGTGTCGATCGCCCTGGCGCGCCCGCAAGCCGAGCTGCTGCTCGGCAAGCCCCTCACCGCCGCCGCCGCGCAAGGCGTGCTGCGCGGCCCGGCCGGCGCCACGGCGGCGCGCCAGACGCAATGGCTGGTCGACTCCCCGCAGCGGCTGGCGCAATACCGCGAGCTGGCCCGAGGGTTCGGCACGCCCTTGCGCGTCAATTTCGAGATCGACGTGGGACTGCACCGTGGCGGCGTCGAAGACCCGGCCGAGCTGGAACAGATGCTGAACGCGGTGAAGGCCGAGCCGCTGCTGCAGTGGTCGGGCTATATGGGCTACGAAGCCCACGTGGCCGCCATCCCCGACCTCGCCGGCTCGCGCGACGAAGCCTGGCGCGAGGTGCATGCCCGCTACGAGCGCGCCTGGGCCGCCGCCCAACGCGTGCTGGCCCCCGAGGTGGCCCGCCGCGATCGCGTCACGCTCAACACCGGCGGCTCGCACACCTATCGGCGCCACGACGACCAGCACGTGCCCAACGAGGTGTCAGTGGGCTCGGCGGCCGTCAAGCCGAGCGACTTCGCGCAGCCCGAGACCGACGACCTGCTGCCCGCCGCCTTCATTGCCACCCCGGTCTTGAAGCGCCTGCCCGCGTTTCGCCTGCCCGTGGGGGTGGAATGGATCAGCCGCGCCGCGCGCTGGTGGGACGTCAACCAGAGCCAGGCGTTGTGCATCCACGGCGGACACTGGCTGGCCGACGCGGCCTCGCCCGCCGGCGTGGCCGAGAGCGGCCTCTATGGCCATTCGAGCAACCAGCAGGTGCTGGTGGCCCCGCCCTCGGTGCCCTTGAAGCCGGACGACTTCGTGTTCTTCCGCCCCCGACAAAGCGAAGCCGTGCTGCTGCAGTTCGGCGACCTGCTCGTCTACGACCAGGGGCGCATCACCGGCACGTGGCCGGTGTTCCCGGCCTCGGCTTGAACCGCCCCGCCATGCCCCAGCTCGATCCGTTCAGCACGCCGTCGTTCGAGGTCAAGAAGCGGCCCACGCAGCAACGCGCCCGCGACACGTACGAGGCCATCCTCGGTGCGACGGCGGCCTTGCTGCAAGAGGTGGGCATCGAGCGGCTGTCGACCAACCTGGTGTGCCAGCGCGTGGGCATCTCGCCGCCGGCGCTGTATCAATACTTCCCCAACAAATACGCCATCCTGCACGAGCTGGGCACGCGGCTGATGGATCAGCAAAACGCCTTGCTGCAAGCCTGGGCCACGCCACAGAACATGAAGCTGCCGCCCAAGCGTTACGCCGAAAGCCTGCTGGCGCTGTTCGCCGCCACGCACGAGCTCACGCAAACGCAAGCTGCTGGCGACTGGATCACCCGCGCGCTGCGCGCCGTGCCGGCCCTGCACCACGTGCGCGCCAGCTCGCACGACCACGTGACCACCCTCGTGCACGACGCCTTCATGGCCGCCTACCCCGACGCCGACTCAGCGCAGGTGCGGCTCACCACGCGCGTGGTGATCGAGTGCGTGTATGCCGCGCTCGAATTGCTGTTCGACGACCCGACGCAAGACGCCGAGGGCGTGGCGCGCATCGCCGCCGACATCGCCAGCCAACAGATGATGCGGCTGCGCCCGCGCTAGATCGCCGGCCGAATTCAGCTGCTCATGGCCACGAGCTCGCGCTCGGCCCAGTCCTTCATCAGCAGCGCCCACTTCTCGCAGACGGCCTGCAGGTTGCGCTCCTTCACCGGGCCGTAGCCGCGGATGCCCTCGGGGATGCGCGCAATCTCGATGGCCTGAGGCAGGTTGCCCGCGTTCAGCCCCCGCAGCAGCACGTTGATGCTGGCGCGGTACTCGCGCGCCAATGAACGCTCGGTGCGCCGCTCGCGCGTGCGGCCGAACGGGTCGAAGTGCGTGCCGCGCAAGAACTTCAGTCGCGCCAGCAGCTTCAGGCCCGGTCGCAGCCACGGCCCGAAGCGTCGCTTGGTCAAGGCGCCGCCAAACAGCGCGGCCCAGGCCGGCGGCGCGAGGTTGTAGCTCACGCGCAAGTGCTGTCCCGGCACGGCCTCGAACTGCTCGGCCAACTCGCGCTCGAAGGCCGGGTCGGTGAGCAGACGCGCCACTTCGTACTCGTCCTTGTAGGCCATCAGCTTGAACAGGTTCTGCGCCACGGCGGCGGCGAGCCGGGTCGAGCCAAAGTGCTGCTCGGCCTCGCGCACCCGCTCGACGTAGCCCAGGTATTGCCGCGCGTAGTCGGCGTTCTGATAGGCCGTGAGGTAGGCAACGCGGCGCTGGATCAGCTCGGACAAGTCCTCGGACGTGCGCGCAGCGGGCTTGATGAACTGCACCACTTGGGGCGGTGCTGCCAGCCGCATCACGGCTGCCAGATCGTGCGCGGCGCGGCGCCCCCACTCGAAGGCGGCCAGATTGTTGGCCACTTGCACACCATTGAGCTCGATGGCACGCAGCAGCGCCTGCCGGTTCAGCGGCACCCAGCCCTTTTGCCAGGCAAAGCCCAGCATCAGCGGGTTGGCGTAGAGGCTGTCGCCCAGCAGTTGCGTGGCGAGCTGGTTGGCGTCGAGCCGGCACACCTGGCCGGGCTGCGCGGCGGCGTCGATCACCTCGTCGCAGCGCGCGCCAGGGAACTGCCAGTTGCCGTCGCGCACGAAGGCGGCGGTGGGCGTGGCATGGGTGTTGAGTGCCACGCGGGTGCGGTCGCGGTCCATCACCGTCAGGGTGGCGGACTGGGCCGCGACGATGGGGTCGCAGCCGATCACCAGGTCGGCCTCGGCGGTGGCCACGCGCGTGGTGTGGATGGCCTCGGGGTTGTCGGCGATCTGGATGTGGCTCCAGGTGGCCCCGCCCTTTTGCGCCAGGCCAGCCGAGTCCTGCGTGACGATGCCCTTGCCTTCGATGTGCGCCGCCATGCCCAGCAGTTGGCCGATGGTGATGACGCCCGTGCCGCCGATGCCCGCCACCACGATGCCGTAGGCGTGGTGCGCGATCGTCGATTCGGGCTCGGGCAGCGGCGGCAGGGCGAACGGGTCGGGCCGCGCCGGGGCATCGGCCGGCGGCGCGGGCTTGCGCAAGCGGGCGTGGTCCACCGTGACGAAGCTCGGGCAGAAGCCCTTGACGCACGAGAAGTCCTGGTTGCAGGTGTGCTGGTTGATCTGGCGCTTGCGGCCGAACTCGGTCTCGACCGGCTCCACGCTCAGGCAGTTGGACTGCACCGAGCAGTCGCCGCAGCCTTCGCACACGGCTTCGTTGATCACCACGCGCTGCGTCTGCGCCGGCAGCTTGCCGCGCTTGATGCGGCGGCGCTTTTCAGTGGCGCAGGTCTGGTCGTAGATGATGACGGTGCAGCCCGACTCGTCGCGCATCTCGCGCTGCACGGCGTCGAGCGCGTCGCGGTGGTGGATGGTCACGCCCGGCGCGAGGTTGAGCGGCACGCGGTATTTGTCGGGGTCGTCGGTGACGATCGCGATGCGGCGCACGCCCTCGGCCTCCAGCTCGCGCGTGAGCTCGGGCACGCGCAAGGTGCCGTCCACCGGCTGGCCGCCGGTCATGGCCACGGCGTCGTTGAACAGGATCTTGTAGGTGATGTTCACCTTGGCGGCGATGCTCTGGCGCACGGCCAAGATGCCCGAGTGGAAGTAGGTGCCGTCGCCCAGGTTGGCGAACACGTGCGGCTCGGTGGTGAACGGCGCCTGCCCCACCCACGGCACGCCCTCGCCGCCCATCTGCGTGAAGGTGCTGGTGGAGCGGTCCATCCAGACCACCATGTAGTGGCAGCCGATGCCGGCCTGGGCGCGCGAGCCTTCGGGCACCTTGGTGGACGTGTTGTGCGGGCAGCCGCTGCAGAACCAGGGCGCGCGCTCGTCGGACGTGGCCAGCTTGAGCGTCTGCTGAGATTGCTCCTTGGCCTCGATCACGTCGAGCCGGTGCTGGATGTGGCGGCGCAAGTCGCTGCCCAGCTGCGCCAGCAGGCCGAGCTTGTCGAGCCGCTGGGCGATCACCTTGGCGATGATGGCCGGCGTCAGGTCGGCCTTGGCGCGCAGCAGCCAGTTGCCAGCCGGGTTGGGCTGGCTCCACTCGCCACCGCTGCGGTCGCCATCGGCCTCGGTGAACTTGCCCAGCACGTTGGGCCGCACGTCTTCGCGCCAGTTGTAGAGCTCTTCCTTGAGCTGGTATTCGATCATCTGGCGCTTTTCTTCGATCACCAGAATCTCTTGCAGGCCGGTGGCGAACTCGCGCGTGATGTTGGCCTCCAGCGGCCAGACCACGCCCACCTTGTGCAGGCGGATGCCGATGCGCGCGCAGGTCAGGTCGTCGAGCCCCAGGTCGTGCAGCGCCTGGCGCGTGTCGTTGTAGGCCTTGCCGCTGGCGATCAGGCCCAGCCGCGCCTGGGCCGAGTCGATGACGGTGCGGTTGAGCCGGTTGGCGCGGATGTAGGCCAGCGCGGCGTACCACTTGAAGTCCATCAGCCGGGCTTCTTGTTCGAGCGGCGAGTCGGGCCAGCGGATGTGCAGGCCGCCCGGCGGCATCGCGAAGTCTTCGGGCAGGAGGATGCGGACGCGGTCAGGGTCCACCAGCACGCTGCTGGCCGACTCCACCACCTCCTGAATCGCCTTGAGCCCCGCCCACAGCCCCGAGAAGCGGCTCAGCGCAAAGGCGTGCAGGCCGAAGTCCAGAATCTCTTGCACGTTAGCCGGAAAGAACACCGGCAGTCCGCAGGCCTTGAAGATGTGGTCGCTCTGGTGCGCCACCGACGAGCTCTTGGCCACGTGGTCGTCGCCCGCCACGGCCACCACGCCGCCATGCTTGGCCGTGCCGGCCATGTTGGCGTGCTTGAAGACGTCCGAGCAGCGGTCCACGCCGGGGCCCTTGCCGTACCAGAGGCCGAAGACGCCGTCGAACTTGTTCTTGTCGGGGTAGAGATCGAGCTGCTGCGTGCCCCACACGGCGGTGGCGCCGAGCTCTTCGTTCACGCCGGGCTGGAAGACGACGTGATGCGCCGCGAGGTGTTCTTTGGCTTGCCAGAGCGCCTGGTCGTAGCCGCCGAGCGGCGAGCCGCGGTAACCGCTGATGAAGCCGGCCGTGTTGAGCCCGGCCGCGGCGTCGCGCGCCTGTTGCAGCATGGGCAAGCGCACCAGCGCCTGGATGCCGCTCATGAAGGCACGGCCATGCTCGAGCGCGTATTTGTCGTCGAGCGACAGCGACGCCAGAGCTTGCAGGATCGATTCGGGCAGCGGAGCGTTCATGTGCGGGCCCTCTACAGCAGATGCCCGCAACGTCCGGCTTGTGGCCGTCAGACGCGAGCCAAGCAGCGCCCTCGCCTGGATCAGCGAGGCACCTTGAGTTTAGGCAAGCCGCCGGGTTGATGGCGGGCCGTCAGTCTTCAAGGTTGAGCACTACTTGGCAGGTTTCATTGGGGGCTTACCCCCGGTTGTGGAGGCCGGGCAACGCCGGCCCCGCTCGCAGCCTCTTCAGTGCGCTGCAGCACTGGCCGCCGCAGCCGGCGCGGCCTTGGCCGATTTGCCGCCCTTGGCGTAGACGACCTTCTTGCTGCCGCCCGCGCAGGCGCCGACCACCTTGCGGTCGTCAGTGGCATCGGCTGCCACCACGTCGAGCACATAGCCTTTCACCTGCTTGCCATCGAGCTTGGTGCCGATCTCGGACTTGAGCTCGTCGCACGACTTGGCGGCGTGCGCCGGCGCGGTCAGGCCAGCGATCGTGGCGGCGAAAACGAGGGTCGAAACAGCGGAACGGATGGTCATGGAAACTCCCTTGCTTGGTCGATGAAAAACGATCAGTTGACGCTCGTCGGGTCAACCGGCTTGTCTTTGAAGCGGGCGCACTGCGGCAGGTTGATGTATTCGGGCTTCTTGCACTCGCGGGTCATGCACAGGTCGTACGAGAACAGCACGCGCTTGCTGCATGCCTCGGGGCCTTTACCCTCGGCAGACGGCGTGGCAGGCGTGGCCGGCGCCGCGTGCTGCGCGGGCTGCGCGGCCGGCGGTTGAGCAATGGGCTCGGCGGGTACCTCGGCTGCGTGCGGGCGGGCCGCTTCGGCGCCGCGTCGAAGCTCGTAACCCGGCCCTGGCGCCCCCGGCTTGCGCCCGGCCACCGGCTGAGGCGCCTGCTGCGGCGGCTGCGCCGGCACGGCCGGCGTGGTGGCCGGCGGGGTGACCCCAGCCGTGGCAGCCGGCGCCGACGCCTGCGCACCGACTGGATTCGCGGCCGACACCGCAACGACCGGCTCCACCGCCGAAGCAGCCGGCACGGCCACGGCAGAAGCGGACTCCGCCACCGACGCTGCGGGGGCCCCCGGCTCAGCGACGCTGCCATGGCCGCCCATGAACTTCCAGGCCCCGACACCCAGCACCGCCGCGACGGCCACGGCCGCCACGCCGATACCGATGCCACGCCCCCCGCCGGTCGACGCCGGAGCCGCCCCAACAGCGGGTGCCGCAGCCGGCTTGGCGGGCGCTGCAGCCGGAGCGGTCGGCGCAACGGGTGCCGCCGGCGCCGGTGTGGGCACCGCTGCCGCAGGCGGCACCGTGGCCGACGCCGCGGGAGCCGGCGCGGGCGGCTGGGTCGGCGGCTGGGTCGGCGGCATCACGCGGGTCGGCATGTCGGCCTCGGTACGGGCGTAGGCGCTTGGCGCCGGCTGCGTCGGCGGAAAAGCGGTGTGGCCCATGGCCGCAGGCGCCGGCGCCGCGCCGCTTTGCGCCTCGTTGGCCAGCACGTGATCAGGCACCGCGCGCCGGCCTTCGAGCACCTCGCGCAGGGCGGCCACGTTCTCGGGCCGCTGGTTGGGCTTGACGCTCAGACACCAGTCGATGGCGCGCAGAAAGTCGAGCTCGTAGGGCTGCCCTTCGGCCGAGCGCAGCGTAGCCTGCTGCGCGCCCAGCGGGCGCAGCTCGTCGTGGATGGTGCGCGCGGCGGCCTGCACCGGCGGGCGCCCCGTCAGGCAGAAATAGAGCACCCCGGCCAGGGCGTAGAGATCCGTCCAGGGCCCCTGGCGCAGCGCGGTCGATTCGGCGTATTGCTCGATGGGCGCGAAGCTGGGGTTGAGGATGGCGGTGAGCGTTTGCGTGCGGTCGCCGATCACGTGGCGGGCCGCGCCGAAGTCGAGCAGCACCGGCTTGAGCTCGCGCGGGTTGGCCCAGGCCGGCGAGCCGACCAGCATGATGTTGGGCGGCGAGACGTCGCGGTGGAAGATCTGCTCGTGGTGGATCACGTCGAGCGCGCCGAGGATCGAGTCGAGCATCGTGCGCAGCCATGCCTCGCTGGGCGCGCCGCCGAGAGCCGGGCGGGCGTCTTTCAGCGTCACCCCCTGGTAGTAGGGCATGACCATGTAGGCGGTGCCATTGGCCTCCCAGAAGCGGTGCACCTTCACCAGCGAGGGGTTGTCGAACTTGGCCAGCAGGCGGGCCTCGTTGACGAACGAGCGCAGCCCGATGCCGAAGGTTTCGGCGTGCGACTGCGAGCGGATCGACACCTGCTCGGTGCCGCTGCCGCGCGCCGCCAGCGCCGAGGGCATGTATTCCTTCAGGGCCACGCGCCGCTGCAGGGCGTGATCCATGGCGAGGTAGACGATGCCGAAGCCGCCGATGCCGACCACGCGCTCGATCTCGAACTCGCCCAGGCGGGTGCCCACAGGCAAGGCGTCGTTTTCAGGAAAACTGGTCTGGCTCATGTCCGGTGGGCTGACAAAGGTGGTGTGGAGGTGGCCGGCAGCTTAGCCTAAGGCGCCGGCCAGCAGAAGACATTCGAGCGCGGGGAGCACCCTGCGCCCGATACACTGCCACGCCGCGCTGCTGCCTTCCTCCCCCTGTACTGCGATGTTCCGTATCGTTCTCGTCGAACCCGAAATCCCGCCCAACACCGGCAACGTGATCCGGCTGGCGGCCAACACCGGCTGCGAGCTGCACCTGATCGAGCCGCTGGGCTTTTCGATGGACGACAAGCTGCTGCGCCGCGCCGGGCTCGACTACCACGAGTACGCCGCCGTGCACCGCCACGCCAGCTGGGATGCCTTCTTGGCCAACCAGCACCCCGACCCCGCCCGCATGTTCGCCCTCACCACCAAGGGCAGCCGCCCCTTTGCCGACGTGGCCTGGCAGCCGGGCGACTGGCTGGTGTTCGGCGCCGAATCGCGCGGCCTGGCACCCGAGCTGCGCGAGCAATTCGCCGCCGAGCAGCGCGTGCGCCTGCCGATGCGGCCCGAGCAGCGCAGCCTGAACTTGTCCAACGCCGTGGCGGTGGTGGTGTTCGAGGCCTGGCGGCAGAACGGCTACGCGGGCGGCGCGTGACCCTCGGGCGCAGGCCTGCGGGAGCCCGTCAGCCTTCGGCGCGGGCCTCGCGGCGCATCAGCTGCAACAGGCCTTGCGCGGGCGAGAGCTGCCCCTCGATCACCGCGACCACCGCGGCGGTGATGGGCATCTCGATGTTCAGCGAGCGGGCGCGCGCCAGCACCGTGGCGGCGCTGTAGACGCCTTCGGACACATGCCCCAGCTCGGCCAGGATCTGCTGCAGCGTCAGCCCCTTGGCGAGCTGCAGGCCCACCTTGCGGTTGCGCGAGAGATCGCCGGTGGCCGTGAGCACCAGGTCGCCCAGGCCCGACAGGCCCATGAAGGTTTCGGCCTGCGCGCCCAGCGCCACGCCCAGGCGCGTCATCTCGGCCAAGCCACGCGTGATCAGCGCGGCGCGGGCGTTGAGCCCCAGGCCCATGCCATCGGCAATGCCCGTGGCGATGGCCAGCACGTTCTTGACGGCGCCCCCCACCTCGACGCCGACGGGGTCGGCCGAGGTGTAGACGCGCATGGTTTCGGAGTGGAAGGCATCGACGCCCAACTGGCGCACCGAGGCATCGACGCTGGCCGATACCAGGGCGGTGGGCAGGCCTTGCAGCACCTCGTCGGCAAAACTGGGGCCGGACAGCACGCCGACGCGAGCCTGCGGCTTCACGGCGCGCGCCACCTCGTGGCCCAGCCAGCCAGTGCCGGCCTGAAAGCCCTTGCACAGCCACAGCACGGCGGCGTCATCGGGCAAGGCTTGGAGCATCTCGCCCAAGGCGGCCATGGGCGTGCCGACCACGTACAGGCCGTTGCGGCCATGTTCGAGCGCGGCAGAAAAATCAGCCGTGACGCCCAACGCCGCCGGCAGCTCGACGTCACGCAGGTAACGCGAGTTGCGGCGGGTGCGGGCGATGGTGTCAGCCTGCTGCGGGTCACGGGCCCACAGCAGCACGGCGTTGTCGCGCCCTTGTGCGGGCCGCGCCGCGCTGGCGGCCAGGGCCGTGCCCCAGGCGCCTGCGCCCAACACCGTGATCTTCATGCCAGTCAACGCTTAGGCGTGGCCTTCTTGTTGAGCGCGTTGCGCTTCGTACATGGCCTGGAAGTTGACTTCATTCAGGTGCACCGGCGGGAAGCCCGCGCGGGTGATGATGTCCGACACCACGGCGCGCAGATACGGGTAGACGATCTGCGGGCAGGCGATGGCGATGATCGGCTGCAGTTGCTCTTCGGGGATGTTGCGGATCTCGAAGATGCCGGCTTGCTTGGCCTCGACCAGGAACAGGGTCTTGTCGTTGACCTTGGCGGTGACGGTGGCGGTGACGGCCACTTCGTACAGACCGTCGGCGAACGGGGCGGCCGACAGGTTCAGGTTCACGTCGACCTGGGGTTGAGCTTGCTCGAGCAGGATCTGCGGCGCGTTGGGTTGCTCCAGCGACAGGTCCTTGACGTAGATGCGCTGGATCTGGAATACGGGTTGGTTGACTTGATCGTCGGCCATGGTGGTTTGTCCCTCGTTAAAACAACCCCGGGCCAACTGGCGTGGGGCAAAGCCGCGCGATTATGGCCCAGGGCTGTGAGGGATCCGTGACGGGCCCGGCGCCCGGATACGGGGCCGGGAAAGCCTCAGGCCGCGCCGGCGAGCAACGGTGCAAGCCCGCCGCGCTGGTCGAGCGCATGCAGGTCGTCGAAGCCGCCCACGTGGGTGTCGCCGATGAAGATCTGCGGCACGGTGCGGCGCCCCGTGAGCGTCATCATGTATTCGCGCTGCGCCGGGTCGAGATCGACGCGAATCTCTTCGATGGATTCGACCCCTTTTTGCTTCAGCAGGGCTTTGGCGCGCAGGCAATAGGGACACACCTGCGTGGTGTACATCTTGACGGCTTGCATGATGGCGATGGCAACCTTGACAACAAGAGGCTCAATTGTCGGGCAGCCCGAAAGCCCTTGTCGGTCGCGTTGGTCAATCGCCCGCGTGGCACGGGGCGGGTCGCCCGGCGGGCAGCAGATCGCGCGTGTGGCGGGCGATCATCAGCTCTTCGTTGGTCGGGATCACCCAGGCCGACACCTTGCTGCCCGGCGCGCTGATGCGCTGTGCGTGGGCCGCGTTGGCGGCGGCGTCGAGCTCCAGCCCGAGCCACTCGGCCTGGCGGCAGACGCGCTCGCGAATCGGCGCGGCGTGCTCGCCGATGCCGGCCGTGAACACGATGGCGTCGATGCCGCCGAGCGCGGCCACCAGCGAGCCCAGCTCGCGGCCGATGCGGTAGACGAACAAGTCGACGGCCAGCTTGGCGCGCGGCTCGCCGCTGGCGAGCAAGGTACGCATGTCGGCCGACACGCCCGACAGCCCTTGCAGGCCCGATTGGCTGTAGAGCAGCTTCTCGATCTCGCGCGGGCCCATGCCGCGCTGGTCCATCAGCCACAACAGCACGCCGGGGTCGATGTTGCCGCAGCGCGTGCCCATGGGCAGACCGTCGAGCGCGGTGAAGCCCATGCTGCTGGCGACGCTGCGGCTGCCGTGCATGGCACACATGCTGGCGCCATTGCCCAGGTGCAGCACCACGGTGCGGCCCTGCGCTGCCCAGCCATCAACCAAGGGCAGTTGCGTGGCAATGAACTCGTAAGACAACCCATGGAAGCCGTAGCGGCGCACGCCCGCCTCGTGCAGCTCCCAGGGCAACGCGAAGGTCTGGGCGACGTCGGGGTTGGTGGTGTGGAAGGCCGTGTCGAAGCACCCCACCTGCGGCAGATCGGGGGCCTGCTGAAGCAAGGCGCGCGCGGGCGCCAGGTTGTGCGGCTGATGCAAGGGAGCCAGCGGCACGAACGCAGCCAGCTCGGTCAACACCGCCTCGTCCAGCAACGCAGGCTCCGCGAAACGGGTGCCGCCGTGCACGATGCGGTGCCCGAACCCGATCAGCTCGTGGCCCGACAGATATGCCGGCAGGTGATCGAGCAGGTAGGCCACGGCGGCATCGTGCCCGCGATGCGCGTCGTCGTCCCACACATGCTCTCGCAGCGTGGCGCCGTCGGGCCCCTGCACCACGAAGTGCGGTCGAGTGTGCACGTTCTCGATCTGGCCGTGCACCAGCAGCGCGAAATCGCTCGCCTTGAAGACTGAAAACTTGATGCTCGATGAGCCGGTATTGATCACCGCCAGGGCTTGGGACATGTTCGCGCTTCGTGATGAATGAAGATGATCGTGATCGCTCGCGGAGCGTCAACCCTTGGCGGCGGCCTGGTTGGCCTCGGCCAGCAACTTGAGCACCGCCGTGGACGCCAGCCGCGTGCGTACCGAGTCGGCCCGGCTCGTGAGCACGATGGGCACGCGCGCGCCGAGCACGATGCCGGCGCTGTCGGCGCCAGCCAGGTATTGCAGCTGCTTGGCCACCATGTTGCCGGC
>NZ_JAYSBZ010000049.1:0-25930 GCF_041915145.1 Aquabacterium sp.
TGAAGATGTCGCGCAAGCAGGTCATCGTCAAGCGGCTCGACGCCATCCAGAACTTCGGCGCGATGGACGTGCTGTGCACCGACAAGACCGGCACGCTCACGCAAGACAAGATCTTCTTGTCGAAGCACACCGACGTGTTCGGGCGCGACTCCGACGCGGTGGTGAAGCTGGCGTATCTCAACAGCTACTACCAGACCGGCCTGAAGAACCTGCTCGACGTGGCCGTGCTGGAGAACGTGGCCGTGCACCAGGAGCTGAACGTGGCGTCGGACTACGCCAAGGTCGACGAGGTGCCGTTCGACTTCACGCGGCGGCGCATGTCGGTGATCGTGGCCGAGCGCGGCGACCGCCACCTGCTGATCTGCAAGGGCGCACTCGAAGAAATGCTCGCGGCCTGCACGCAGGTGCAGACCAGCGAGGAACGCGCCGAAGCGATCACGCCCGAGCTGCTGGCCCGCACGCGCGAGGTGGCGGCGGCTTTCAATGCCGAGGGCTTGCGCGTGGTGGCGGTGGGCATGAAAGAGCTGCCCACCTCGCAGACCGTGTTCGGCGTGGCCGACGAGGCCGGCCTCACGCTGATGGGCTACGTGGCCTTTCTCGACCCGCCGAAAGAAACCACCGCACCCGCGTTGCAGGCCCTGGCCGATTGCGGTGTGAGCGTAAAGGTGCTGACGGGCGACAACGAGTTGGTGTCCGCCAAGATCTGCCACGAGGTGGGCTTGCCGCTGCAAGGCACGCTGCTGGGCGCGCAGATCGATGCGCTCGACGACGCCGCGCTGGCCCGCGCCGTGGCGGCGAACAACATCTTCGCCAAGCTCACGCCGCTGCACAAAGAGCGCATCGTGCGCTCGCTGCATGCGCAGGGGCATGTGGTCGGCTTCATGGGCGACGGCATCAACGATGCGCCCGCGCTGCGCGCCGCCGACATCGGCATCTCGGTCGACACGGCCGTGGACATTGCCAAGGAGGCGGCCGACATCATCCTGCTCGAAAAGAGTCTGCTCGTGCTGCAAGAGGGCGTGCTCGAAGGTCGCCGCGTGTTTGCCAACATGCTCAAGTACATCCGCATGACGGCCAGCTCGAACTTCGGCAACGTGTTCTCGGTGCTGGTGGCGAGCGTCTTCCTGCCCTTCCTGCCGATGCTGCCGTTGCAGCTGCTCACGCAGAACCTGCTGTACGACGTCTCGCAGACGGGCATCCCGTTCGACAACGTGGACGACGAGCTCACGCGCCGTCCGCTGGTCTGGAACGCCGATGGCCTGGGCCGCTTCATGCTGTTCTTCGGGCCCATCAGTTCGGTGTTCGACGTGCTCACGTTCGCGCTGATGTGGTGGGTATTCGGCGCCAACAGCGCGGCGCAGCAGACGCTGTTCCAGTCGGGTTGGTTCGTCGAAGGCTTGCTCACGCAGACGCTGGTGGTGCACATGATCCGCACGCCGCGCCTGTGGGTGCTGGCGCGTGGCAACCGGGCCTCGGCGCAATTGATGTTCACGACCCTGGCCGTGATGGCGCTGGGCGTGGCGCTGCCCATGGGCCCGCTGGCCTGGGCCTTCAAGATGACGCCGCTGCCGCTGCCTTACTTCGCGTGGCTCGCGGCCATCCTGGCGGGCTACGTGGGGCTGACCAGCGTGATGAAGCGCGTCTACGTGGCGCGGTATGGTTGGCAGTGAGATGCCGATATCCACCCCCCCGTCCGCCGACCCGCAAGGCCTGAGCAGCGCCCAGGTCGAAGCCCTGCTGCGCGAGCACGGGCGCAACGAGTTGCCGCAGGCGCTGCCGCGCGGCGTGTGGCACCTGGCGCTCGATGTGGTGCAGGAGCCGATGTTCCTGCTGCTGATCGCCTGCGGCGTGGTCTACCTGCTGCTGGGCGACGTGCACGAGGCGCTGATCCTGCTGGGCTTCGTCTTCGTGGTGATGGGCGTGGAGCTGGTGCAGGAGCGCAAGACCGAGCGTGCGCTCGATGCCCTGCGCGATCTCGCCAGCCCGCGCGCGCTGGTGCTGCGCGACGGCCAGCGCCTGCGCATTGCCGGGCGCGACGTGGTGCCCGGCGACCTGATGCTGCTCACCGAGGGCGACCGCGTGGCGGCCGATGCCGAACTGCTGCAGGCGCGCAACCTGGCCGTGGACGAATCGCTGCTCACCGGCGAGTCGGTGCCGGTCGACAAGGTCGTGACGGGGCGCGTGGTGGGTACGGTCGCGTGCGGCAGCCTGGTGGTGCGCGGCCACGGCCTGGCGCGCGTCACCGCCACCGGGGCGCACACCGAGATGGGCCGTATCGGCCGCGCGCTGCGCGATCTCGACGCCGGGCCGAGCCCGCTGCAGGTGGCCACGCGCCGCATGATCCGCCACCTCGCCATCGGGGTGGTGCTCACCAGCCTCGTCGTGGTGGTGATCGAGGGCCTGTGGCGCGGCCAGTGGCTGCAAGGCCTGCTGGCTGGCATCTCGCTGTCGATGGCGTTGCTGCCGCAAGAGTTTGCGGTGGTGCTGGCGATCTTCTATGCGCTGGGGGCGTGGCGCATCTCGCAGCGCAACGTGCTCACGCAACGCACCTCGGCGCTCGAAACCCTGGGCGCGGCCACCGTGCTGTGCACCGACAAGACCGGCACGCTCACCGAGAACCGCATGAGCGTGGCGCGGCTCATCACGCCCGAGGGCGCCGAGTTGCGCGTCGATGGTGCAGCGACCACCGAGATGCCGGAGGACTTTCATGCGCTGGTCGAGTTCGCCGTGCTGGCCAGCCACCGCGACCCCTTCGATCCGATGGAAAAGGCCATCCAGGCGCTCGCCGGCAACGCGCTGGCAGGCACCGAGCACCTGCACGACGACTGGGCCATCGAGCGCGAATACCCGCTCGCTCCCGAGCTGCTGGCGATGTCGCAGGCGTGGCGGGCCTTGCAGGACGGGCGGCCGACGGGTGACTGGGCCATCGCGGCCAAGGGCTCGCCCGAAGCGGTGGCGGACTTGTGCCACTTGAGCGCGGCGCAGATCGCCGCGATGCGCGCGCAGGTCGAGCGGCTCGCCGCCGATGGCCTGCGCGTGCTCGGCGTGGCCTGCGCGCGCAGCACGCATGCCGAGCCGGCGGCGCTGAGCGACTTGCCCGGGCACCAGCACGACTTCGATTTCGTCTACCTCGGCCTGGTCGCCCTGGCCGACCCGCTGCGCCCCGAGGTGCCCGACGCTATCGCCGAATGCCGCAGCGCGGGTATCCGCGTGCTGATGATCACCGGCGATCACCCCGCCACGGCGCTCAACATCGCGCGGCAGGCCGGGCTCGACCACGGCGCGGGCTGCGTCACCGGCCCCGAGATCGAGGCCTTGCCGCCCGACGACCATGAAGCCGCGTTGCGCCATCGCTTGCGCCACGTGAGCGTGGTGGCGCGGGCCACGCCAGCGCACAAGCTGCGCATCGTGCAGGCCTTGCAGGCCGACGGCGAAGTCGTGGCGATGACGGGCGACGGCGTGAACGATGCCCCCGCCTTGCGCGCCGCCGACATCGGCGTGGCCATGGGCGGACGCGGCACCGACGTGGCCCGCGAGGCCGCCGCGCTGGTGGTGACGGACGACCGCTTCTCGTCCATCGTCGCGGCGGTGCGGCTGGGTCGGCGCATCTTCGACAACCTCAAGAAGGCCTCGCGCTACATCATCTCGGTGCACTTGCCGATCGCCGGCTTGTCGCTGCTGCCGGTGCTGATGGGCGGGCCGCTGATCCTGCTGCCGGCTCATATTGCGTTTCTCGAATTGATGATCGACCCGGCCTGCTCGGTGGCCTTCGAGGCCGAGCCCGATGCGCCGGACGTGATGCGGCGCCCGCCCCGGCGGCGCGACGAATCGCTGTTCGGCTCGCAGGGCTTGTTGCGCAGCGTGCTGCAGGGCCTGGGCGTGCTGGCGGCGGTGCTGGTGGCCTACTTCGGCGTGCGCTCGCAAGGCGGCAGCCTCGACCTCGCACGCACCGCCAGCTTCGCCACGCTGGTGCTGGGCAATGTGGCGCTGATCGTGGGCTCGCGCATGCGCTCGTGGCGCGAGCTGCGCGCCGGCAACGCCGCGTTGTGGGCCGTGGCCGCGGGCGCGTTGCTGGCCTTGCTGGCGGTGGTGTGGGTGCCTCCGTTGCAGACGTTGTTCCGCTTCGAGGTGCCCGGCGCGGCGCTGGTCGGGCAAGGCGCGCTGCTGGGGGGCGCCATGCTGCTGTGGGTGACGCTGTGGCAGCGGGTAGGCGCCACGCCGGGTGCGCTTACAGCCCCATTGCCTGCCAGATGAGGTTCGACAACTGATCGAACAGGCTGTTGTTGGGCGTGTTCTGCGGGTTCTTGGCGGTTTCCCAGGCGCGGATCGGCGTGCCGCTGCCGTCGATCAGGTTGTCCACCACCTTGCCGATGCTGTCGAGGTTGGCTTCGGCAATGGCCGTGCCGCCGAAGGTGATGATGGTCAGGCAGTGCGACTTGACCACCTCGCGCTCGTAGGGGATGTAGTAGCCCACGTTGCCGTAGGGCTTGAGCGCGTTGATCCAGCTCGCCACTTCAGGCACCCACTTGGCGTTGATGAGCGCGTCGCGCGTCGGGCCCGACGGCGCGGCGGCGATCTCGGGGAAGAACTTCTGATACGAGAAGGCCGAGAACACGCCGTCCATCTGGAAGGTCGCGAAGCTCATGCGGTCGTTCGGGTAGGCGGCGGCGAGCGCGCCGGTCAGCGAGCCGAGGTTGTTGATGTCGCCCTTGCCGGGGTACTTGGCGATCAGCTCGGTGGCGATGCCGGTGGGGGTGTCCAGCCCCCAGACCTGACGGATCTTGTTGTGCAGCAGCACCGAGGGGTACACGTCCGGCGAGCCGTTGCGCGGCGCCTGCATCAGCGGGCCCGAGTCGGCCAGCAGCGCGGTCTTCTTGGCCTTCATCGCGGTGCGGATGGCGTCGTACGCGGCGGTCGAGCCCACGCCGCCGGCCGAGAAGCCGGTGACCAGCACTTGCGACTGGTTGGGCAGGTTGGCGCCCAGCCACGCGGCCAGCGCCTTGCCGTTGACGTAGCCGCGGTGGTAGTAGGTCAGCGGCTTGGTGGGGTCGCTGTCGGCATACACGTTGACCTGGTTGCCGGCGTGCACGTCGCCCGTGCAATAGGGCACGTAGACGATGTTCCAGCTCTGCGTCTGCACGCTGGTCAGCGGGTCGATGCGGGCCGAGAACGGCGTCACCAGGCCACCGGCCGACAAGCCGCCAGCGGCGGTCGAGCCGATGATGTTGGTCATGTAGTCGGTGGCGATGCCGTTCGGGTTGGTCGCGGCCAGGATGCCCGCGGCGGCGATGCCCTGGCAGGGCTTCTGTTCCCAGCAGGCGCCGCCGCCCTCGAACACGATCACCGTCTTGCTGGTGAACAGCGCGCGGTTGACGAAGAAGCGATAGGGCGAGCCGTTGCCGCACGAGGCGCCGGTCGAGGCGGCGGGGGTGACGGCTTCCCAGCTGTAGTAGCTGGTGGCCGAAGCCACCAGGGGCATCAATGTGGTCAGGGCCAGGGCGCGAAGGGCCGTGCGGGCGGCGCCGCGCCAGCCGGCATGCGAAGACGATGCGGTCATGAGGGGTCTCCTGTGCTGAAAAGGGAGGGGCGTCGCCAGAAAGGGGATCAGGCTGCCGCAGTATCGAAACCGCGTCACCTCGCGGCAATCAACGTTTTCCGCACAGGCGAATGGGGGCTCCGGTGCATACACCTTGCATACCGGTCGCCAGGGGTTCCTGGCGGCGGGGCGCGACCCGCCGGATCAGGCCGCCGACTCGGGCGGCGCCGACAGCCAGTAGGCCACGCGGTAGCGCGCCACCAGCCCTTGCGGAAACTGCCGCAGCACGCGGGCCAGCGGCACGGGGCGGTGCCCGGGGCGGGGCGTGCCCGCGCCGATGCCCTTGAGCGCCCGCACGAAATCGAGCGGATCGTCAAAGGGCTGGCTGAGCGTGTCGAACGTCACCTGCGCGCCCAGCGCCTGCGCCTGCGCGCGCCAGGCGGGCTCGTCCAGCAGCGGCAGCACGCCATCTTCGAGACCCAATCGCGCGTGCGCCTGCCGCCAGACGTCGAAGGTGCCGTCCACCAGCGTCGCCACCGCCACCCGCGCGCCCTGCGCGTGCAGGCGCCGCACCGCCGCGAGCGGGTCGTCGAACCACTGAAACGCCAGGCTCGACGCGACCAGCGCGCCAGCCGGAGCCTGCAGCGTCTCGCCATCGGCCACGGCGTAGCGCACGCGCCCGCGCGCCTCGGCGCCGAGTTGTCGAGCGCAAACGTCGAGCATGGCCGGCGCCAAGTCGGTGGCCACGATCCGCGCGGCGGCGTCGGTCCGCAGCAAGGCCCGCGTGAGGTTGCCCGTGCCGCAGCCCACCTCGATCACCTCGCCCAGCGTGGGCCAGCGCGCCGCGATCGCGTCGGCCAGCCGTTGCGCCACCGCGCGCTGGATCACGGCGTGCGCGTCGTAACTGTGGGCTGCAGCGGCAAAGTGATGCCGCACGCGGGTTTTATCCATGCGGCAACTCTTGCACAAAACGCTGCAGGTGTTCGGCGCACCAGTGGGCGTGGATGCGGCCCAGGGCGTGGCCGGCGCTGTCGTGCCACGCGAGCCGGGCGCGGGGCGCGGCGCCAAAACACTCGTGCGTGAGCGCGGGCGACACGATGGCGTCGTCGCGCGCGGCCAGCGCCAGCAAGGGCACCGCCGACCATGCCGCGGGCGGCAGATCGAGATCGCGCAGCCGCGCGAGATCGGCGCGCAAGCCGGCGGTGTCTGGCGTTGTGGACGCCGCAGAGGCCAGATCCGGCAGGCCGCAGCGGGCGAGAAAATCGCGCAGCACCGCCGACGCGTCGTGATCGAACGCCCGCACCATGCGATCGACCACGCGCGTGGCCTGACCGCTCTGGCCGGGCGCGGTGGCGCAAAACCGCGTGAAGCCGCACACGCTCACGCTGGCCGCCCAGCCGCCGGGCGGCGCCTCGGTCGCCCCCTCCAGCCAGGCGCGCGCCCAGCCCAGCGAGTGCCCCACGGCAATCCAGCGCGAGGCCGCGGCCCAATCGATGCGAGGGCCCGCCGCGCCAAAGTAGCCGGCGTCCAGCGCATGCTGCACGCCGGCGCCGCAAGCCCCCGGCTGGGCCGACAACGCCGCGCGCAGCGGCTGCCAGAAGCCCGCGTCCAACCCCCAGCCGTGCACGAACACCCAACCGATCGCGGCCATGCTGCGGCTACACCGAGGCCAGGGCCTCAACCAGCGCATCGAGGTGCGCCGGCGTGTGCCCGGTGTTGAGCGCCAGGCGCAAGCGCGCCGTGTGCGGCGGCACGGTGGGCGGGCGCACGGCCGATACGTTGATGCCGCGCGCGCGCAGCGCATCGCGGGCGCGCAGCGCGCGGGCTTCGTCGCCCAGGATCACCGGCACGATGTGCGTGCTCGATGCGCCGGTGTCGAACCCCCGTGCCTGCAGCCGCGCGCGCAGATCGGCGGCCATCTGCTGCAGCCGCGCCCGCTCGGCATCGAGCGTGGGCAGCAGCGTCCAGGCGGCCTGCATGGCGGCCACCACCACGGGCGACAGCGCCGTCGAATAGATGAAGCCGGTGCAGGTGTTGACGAGGTAATCCTTGATCGCCCGGGGGCACGCGATGTAGGCGCCCGAGCCGCCCAGCGCCTTGCTGAAAGTGCCCATGGCCACATCGACGCGCGCGCCCGGCGCCGCCGTGAGGCCGTAACCCCGCTCGCCCAGCACCCCGGTGGCGTGGGCCTCGTCGAGATAGAGCAGCGCGCCGTGCTCGCGCGCCAGCGCGGCCAGCGCCGGCACGTCGAGCGCGTCGCCGTCCATGCCGAACACCGATTCGGCCACGATGAACTTGGGCTGATCGCCGTGGGCGTGCTGTTCGAGCAGCGCGCGCAAGTGGGCCAGATCGGCGTGCCGAAAGCGCAGCTGCCGCACCCCCGTGAGCCGAAACGCATGATGCAGGCTGGCGTGGTTGAGCCGATCGGCGAACACCAGCGGCTCGGCGCCCAGCACCTTGGCGTTCACCAGCGCGGCCAGCACGGTGGCGTTGGCCTGGTAGCCGGCGCCGAAGATCAGCGCGCTCTCGGCGTGCTTGTCGGCCGCGATGCGCGCCTCGAAGGCTTCGTACAGATCGAGATTGCCCGACAGCAGCCGCGAGCCGGTGGCGCCCGTGCCGTAGCGGTCCAGCGCGGCGTGCGCGGCGTCGATCACGCGAGGGTGGCGCGACAGCCCGAGGTAATCGTTGCTCGAAAAATCGGCCCACCAGCGCTGCCCGGTGTCGGGCAATTCGCGGCGCAGGCCTTGCGCGGCCAGCGCCTGCACGTGGCGCTCGTAAGCGTTGAGAAAAGCCGTCATGCCCGCCGTTGTCTGGTGCCGGTTGCTGCGTGCTGCCGCGCCCGTTGGAGGCGTTCGGCAGGTTGGGCGGCCATTCTATGAAACGCCACGGCCCGCGAGCGCACCCGCGGGCCGTGGCGTGCGACTACCGGATCAACGGCGCCGCGCGGAGTCGAGCCGACGACTTACAGGCCGGCGAACTTCCAGATGATGTTCGACAGCTGATCGAACAGGCTGTTGTTCGGCGTGTTCTGCGGGTTCTTGGCGGTCTCCCAGGCGCGGATCGGGGTGCCCGTGCCGCCCAGCAGGTTGTCCACCACGACGTTGAGATCCTTGATGTTGGCTTCGGCGATGCCGGTGCCGCCGAACGTGACCGTGGTCAGCGTGTGCGACTTGATCACTTCACGCTCGTAGGGGATGTAGTAGCCCACGTTGCTGTAGGGCTTGAGCGCGTTGATCCAGCTCTGCAGCTCGGGCACCCACTTGGCGTTGATGAGCGCGTCACGCACCGGGCCCGACGGCGCGGCGGCGATCTCGGGGAAGAACTTCTGATACGAGAAGGCCGAGAAGATCCCGTCCATCTGGAAGTTCAGGAAGCTCATGCGGTCGTTCGGGTAGGCCTGCGGCAGCGCGGCGGTCAGCGAACCCAGGTTGTTCACGTCGCCCTTGGTCGGGTACTTGCCGATCAGCTCGGTCACGATGCCGTTGGGCACGTCCAGGCCCCACTTCTCGCGGATGGTGTTGTGCAGCAGCACCGAGGGGTACACATCAGGCGAACCGTTGCGCGGCGCCTGCATCAGCGGGCCGGAGTCGGCCAGCAGCGCGGTCTTCTTGGCCTTCATGGCCGAGCGGATGGCGTCGTACGCAGCGGTCGAGCCCACGCCGCCGGCCGAGAAGCCGGTGACCAGCACTTGCGACTGGTTGGGCAGGTTGGCGCCCAGCCACGAAGCCAGCGCCTTCACGTTGGGGTAGCCGCGGTGGTAGTAGGTGGTGGGGTTGGCGGCGTCGGCGTCAGCGTAGACGTTGACCTTGTTGCCGGTGTGCACGTCGCCGGTGCAATAGGGCACGTAGACGATGTTCCAGCTTTGCGTCTGCACGCTTTGCAGCGGGTCGATACGCGCCGAGAACGGCGTGACCAGGCCACCCAGCGCGGCGCCGCCGTTGAGCGTGGCGGCGATCACGTTGGTCATGTAGTCAGCGGCCACGCCGTTGGCGTTGGTGGCACCCAGGATGCCCGACTTGAAGATGCCCTGGCAGGGCTTTTGCTCCCAGCAGGCACCGCCGCCTTCGAACACGATCACGGTCTTGGTCGTGAACAGCGCGCGGTTGACGAAGAAGCGGTAGGGCGTGCCGTTGCCGCACGAGGCGCCGGTCGAGGCGGCGGGGGTCACGGTGTCCCAGGTGTAGTAGCCGGCCATCGCGGTGGCGGGGATCAGCGCGGCGAGCGTCAGGGCGCTGGCAAGCTTCGCGGCAGAGCGCAGTGCAGTCATGGTGTCTCCTCGGTTGGTGTGGGCGCGTCCGGAGCCGGTTGTGTGGTGTGCGTCGGCCGGTGTCCACACGGCTGACGGGGCTCCTGAACGAGCCTGCAGTGTGTGCAGGAGTTGGCAATCTGACTTGCGGGATTTCCCGTTGTGGTGCCCATTCGCGGGGAGGAGAACCCCCTGCGTGAAGACCCTAGGTTGGGCAGATCCAGCAAATTCGATGGCGGTGCGGCGTGTGGCATGCCTGCCGAAAATGCCCGGCCTTTGCGGGTTTGTTTGCGGCAGCAGGCGGCCCACGATTTGCTTCAATGAAAACGTGTCGATCCATCTTCGACGCATTGGTCGGGTGATGGATCAGCTTGGAATGCGAAGGGGCAGTTCATGACGACCTCCACCGATCTCGTGCCTGTGCAACGTGAACGTGGCGACCGTGCCAGCGGGCGCATCCCGATCGCTCACATGCGCAGCCTCTACCGCCTCGACGAAGTCGAGCGCCGGCTCGAGAAGCTGCCCCGCAAGGAGCACGAAGCGCTGCGCGCCACCTACGAGCGCATGCTCGAAAAGGGCCCCGAGCGCTTCCAGGTCAAACCCTCCGGCCTGCCCGACATGGAGCACCTCTACGACGAGCTGCCCAACTTCACCGACGTGCTCGACGACCTCAAGCGCCAGCTCGCGCTGTGCCACGACAGCCGCGACGCGCTCGAGATCACCCCCATGCTGCTGCTCGGCCCGCCGGGCGTGGGCAAGACCCACTTTGCTCGCGAGATCTCGAAGCTGCTCGGCACCGGCTACGGCTTCCTGTCGATGAGCTCGCTCACCGCCGGCTGGGTGCTGTCGGGCGCGTCGAGCCAGTGGAAGGGTGCGCGCCCCGGCAAGGTCTTCGAGACCCTGGTCGACGGCCAATACGCCAACCCCGTCATGGTGGTCGACGAGATCGACAAGGCTGGCGGCGAACAGGCCTACGACCCGCTCGGCTCGCTCTACAGCCTGCTCGAGCACGACACCGCCGGCAGCTTCACCGACGAATTCGTCGAAGTGCCCATCGATGCCAGCCAGGTGATCTGGGTGGCCACCGCCAACGAGGCGCGCGCCATCCCCGACCCCATCCTGAACCGCATGAATGTCTACGAAGTGCAGATGCCCGACCGCGACGCCGCACGCAAGATCGCGGCCAAGCTGTATCGCGGCATCCGCGCCGAGCACGATTGGGGCAAGCGCTTCGAGCCCGAGCCCGGCGAGGTGGTGCTCGACGCCATGAGCGAACTCGCCCCGCGCGAAATGCGCCGCGCCTGGATGACCGCCTTCGGCAACGCCAAGCTCGATGGCCGCTACAGCATCGCGGTAGCCGACCTGCCCAGCGCCTCGGCCAAGCGCGCGCCGATCGGGTTTGTGCAGTAGCCTGCTAGGCTGGCGGCGATGAGCGATCCAAACGACTTCTTCGCCCCGCCGGCCTTCAAGCCTGCCGACGCCCTGGTGCAATTGCGCCGCCAACTGCGCGAGTTGCGGCCGCTGAGCGAGCGCGCGGGCGGCGAGCCGGTGCGCTTCGAGCTCGGCGGACTGCCGGCCCTGGAGCTGCGCGTGGCGGGCGACACCATCGAGGCCCGCGTGGCCAGGAAGCTGGCGCGCTCGCCCGACTGGGCGCTGCACACGCTCAAGAACAGCGCCGACGTGCGCAAGCTGCTCGACGACCTCAAGAAGCGCGTCGCCAACTGGTCGGACGACCGCGACTGAGCGCCTTCACCGAATCACTATCATCGCCCCATGCCTGCCACGCTGGACGGACAACTCGTCGTCGCCATCTCCTCGCGCGCCCTGTTCGACTTCGAAGAAGAGAACCACCTCTTCGAAGCGCAAGACGACCGTGCCTACATGAACCTGCAACTGCAGCGGCTCGACCAGCCCGCGCGCCCCGGCGTGGCGTTCTCGCTGGTGCAGAAGCTGCTGGCGTTCAACACGCCGGACGCGGCGCGCGTCGAGGTGGTGATCCTGTCGCGCAACGACCCGGTGTCGGGCCTGCGCGCCTTCCGTTCGGCGCAGCATTACGGTCTGCCCATCCAGCGCGGCGTGTTCACGCGCGGCCGGGCGCCGTGGCGCTACTTGCGGCCGCTGCACGCCAATCTGTTCCTCTCTGCCAACGAGGCCGATGTGCGCTCAGCGCTGGCTACCGGGGTGCCGGCGGCGCGCGTGCTGCCGCATGCGGCGCGGGCCGGTGACGCCTACCCCAACGAAGTCCGCATCGCCTTCGACGGCGACGCCGTGCTGTTCTCCGACGAGGCCGAGCAGGTCTACCAGAGCGCGGGGCTCGACGCCTTCGTGCAGCACGAGCGCGAGCGCGCCGCCAAGCCGCTGCCCGCCGGGCCGTTCAAGCCGCTGCTCGAAGCGCTGCATCGCCTGCAACAGGCCGGCACGGCCGACAAGCGCATCCGCACCGCGCTGGTCACGGCGCGCAGCGCCCCGGCGCACGAGCGCGCCATCCGCACCTTGATGGATTGGCGCATCGAGGTCGATGAGGCGATGTTCCTCGGTGGCCTGGCCAAGGGCGAGTTCTTGCGCGAGTTCGAGCCCGACTTCTTCTTCGATGACCAGACCGGCCACGTCGAAGGCGCGGCACCGCATGTGCCGGCGGGGCATGTCGCCTCGGGCGTATCGAACGCCATCCCGCTCGCGCCGCGTCGCCACCAGCAGGGCTGAGCGCGATAGGCCGCCTCAGCTGGCGGCGTCCTTGCGCATCTTGGCCAGGAACAGCTCGCGGATGTTGACCTCGCGCGGCCCGGGGATCAGCTCGAAGCTCTCGCCGGCGGCCAGCGTGCCCGGCACGCGCACCGCGAGGTAGAAGCCGCTGAAGCCCGACTGCGCCATCATCTTCAGCGCGTGCTTGAAGCCCATCACGTGCTGAAACTTGTAGCAGGGGCGACGCGGCTCGCTCACCGCCAGCGTGCAGTCGGCAAAGCGCAGCACGTCGCCCACCCACACGTCACCTTCGAGCAGCCCGCTGAGGGTGAGGTTCTCGCCCATCATGCCGTGCGGCAGGGGCTCGTCCCACCCGGCCACCTGGGCTTGGGCGCGCACCGTCTGCCAGAACGGATAGTGCTCGCTCGGGTAGGCGTAGACCGCTTTCGATAGCCCGCCGTGCACGCAGGCGTCCACCTGTTCGTCGCCGTCGATGCCGAGCGGCTTCACGGCCAGCCGCTCGGGCGCGTCGAGCGAGCTCGCCGAGCGCTTGCCGATGCCGCTCATCACCCGCCGCCCCTCGATCACGAGCGGCGCGGCGCGGGCGGTGTTGATGCTGAGCAGGCGGGCGACGCGGCGAGGCATGGAGCGAGGTCGATCCGGGGGGCGGTCAGGTGGGCGTGCGGTAGCCGTGCTTGAAGCCGTTGATGGCCTGCTTGCCGGTGGTGGTGACCAGCCAGCCCATCAGCATGTTGGCCGCCGGGTGCGTGTAGCGGAACGAGCGCGCCACGGTGTAGGTGGTCGGGATGCCGTCGATCACCGGCTTGAGCGGGATCCTGCCGGCGCGGGCCAGCACGCTTTGCTCGATCAGGGTGTAGGCGCCGCCCACCGGCCACTGGCTGGCGAGCTTGACGGCGCTCAGGCTGCCGGCCGGAGCCGTGCGCAGCCACGCGCCGCTGGCCTTGGCGCCGGCGGGCTTGAACAAGCCCGCTTCGAGGTCGCGCGTGCCGGAGTTCTCGCCCTGGGCCACGTAGCCGCAGCCGTCGGCCTGGCCGGTCTGCACCTGGGTGGCGGTCTGGTTGCCCATTTCGACGAGGCGGGTGTAGGCCTGCGCCAGGTTGCTCATGCCCTTGATGCCGGCCGGGTCCTTGGGCGGGCCGAGCAGCACGCTGGTGGTCACCACCACCGGGCGGTAGCCGATGATCAGGCCCTTTTTGTCGAGCATCGCCTCGCGGTTGGGTGCGTTGGTGAGCGCGGCGGCGAGGGTGCCGGCTTCGAGTTTGTCGAGCAGATCGACGCTGGGGCCCGAGACGATATCGACCGCCAGCCCCACATCGCGGGCGATGGCCTTGCGGATGTAGTCGGCAAAGCCGTTCTCGACCATCATCGTCTCGACACCGAACACGAAGGGCTCGCCCTTGCCGGCGCCGGGCGGCGGCAGCTGGTCGAGCGACAGCGGCGCGCGCAGCACCGGGTCGCGTTGAGCGTGGGCTTGGGCCAAGGCGAGCGCGGCGGCGCTGCCTGCCAGGAAATGTCGGCGATCCATCTTCGCGAAGCCTCCTTGGGTGCCGGGCCAACCGGCTGGTGTTTAAACCGATGCAGACGAGGGGGTCTATTGTGAAGTGACTCGGGCGTCGCGCAATCCGGCCCTTGGTGGTGGGCTTCGTGCCGTCAATCGATTGGTTGGTGGGTGCTCACCTCCGTTGCGGCGTGACGGGTTCAACGCGATCGTGGGTGTGATGCGGATTCGTGCGCGAACTTGCAAAACTGCTTTACGCGGCCCCCCGGAGGCAGGGGAGGCAAACCCTCGCCGGGGCCCGGACGGGTGAACTAAACTCGCATTCCCCCTCTCAGACCCTGTCTCTTGCTAATGCGGCGACGAAGGTTGCGCCGCACAAAAAAGCAGGCTCCCGAGAAGGCGTCATTTTGCTGCAGTGCGTGCGCTTCGGTGCAGTGCCCCAGATGGTGCGTCTTGTCGAGATTCTGTTTTTTTACTTTGGAGCACTTCTCATGACGACCGCTGCTGCACAGGTGAACGCACCTGTCTATGTCAAAAATGCCAAGCTGATTGCCTGGGTGGCCGAAATGGCCGCCCTGCTGCAACCTAAAGACATCGTCTGGTGCGACGGCAGCACCGAAGAATACGACCGCCTGTGCGCCCAGCTCGTGGCCGCCGGCTCGTTCAAGAAGCTCAACCCCGAGCTGCGCCCCAACTCCTACCTGGCCTGGACCCACCCGTCCGACGTGGCCCGCGTCGAAGACCGCACCTTCATCTGCGCCGACCGCAAGGAAGACGCCGGCCCCACCAACAACTGGTGCGACCCCGCCGAAATGCGCCAGCTGCTGCAAACCGGCAAGCCTGACGGAACCCCCGCCTTGTTCAAGGGCGCCATGAAGGGCCGCACGCTGTATGTGATCCCCTTCTCGATGGGCCCCCTGGGCTCCAACATCGCCCACATCGGCGTCGAGCTGTCCGACTCGGCCTACGTGGCCGTCAACATGAAGCTCATGACCCGCATGGGCCGCGGCGTGATCGACGTGCTGGGCACCGATGGCGAGTTCGTGCCTTGCGTGCACACCGTGGGCGCCCCGCTGGAAGCCGGTCAGCAAGACTCGGCCTGGCCTTGCAACCCCGACACCAAGTACATCGTCCACTACCCCGCCACGCGCGAAATCTGGTCCTACGGCTCGGGCTACGGCGGCAACGCGCTGCTGGGCAAGAAGTGCTTCGCGCTGCGCATCGCCTCCACCATGGGCCGTGACCAGGGCTGGCTGGCCGAGCACATGCTGCTGCTGGGCGTGACCAACCCCGAAGGCCAGAAGTACCACGTGGCGGCCGCCTTCCCCTCGGCTTGCGGCAAGACCAACTTCTCGATGCTGATCCCGCCTGCTGGCTACAACGGCTGGAAGGTCACCACCATCGGTGACGACATCGCCTGGATCAAGCCCGCCGCCGACGGCAAGCTCTACGCCATCAACCCCGAGGCCGGTTACTTCGGCGTGGCCCCGGGCACCAACACCCTGACCAACTTCAACTGCATGAAGTCGCTCGACCGCGACGTGATCTTCACGAACGTGGCCCTGACCGACGACGGCGACGTGTGGTGGGAATCGATGACCGACGAGCTGCCCGCGCACCTGATCGACTGGCAAGGCAACGACTGGACGCCGGCCATCGCCAAGGAAAAGGGCACCAAGGCCGCGCACCCCAACGCCCGCTTCACCGTGGCGGCCACCAACAACCCGGCGCTCGACCCCGAGTGGGACAACCCCGCCGGCGTGCCGATCGACGCCTTCATCTTCGGGGGCCGTCGCTCGACCACCGTGCCGCTGGTGACCGAAGCCCGCGACTGGACCGAAGGCGTCTACATGGCCGCCACCATGGGCTCCGAAACCACCGCCGCCGCCTTCGGCGCGCAAGGCGTGGTGCGCCGCGATCCGTTCGCCATGCTGCCTTTCATGGGCTACAACATGAGCGACTACTTCCAGCACTGGCTGAACCTGGGCGCCAAGCTGCAAGCCGCTGGTCACGCGCTGCCCAAGGTCTACTGCGTGAACTGGTTCCGCAAGGGCGCCGACGGCAAGTTCGTGTGGCCCGGCTACAGCGAGAACATGCGCGTGCTGGAATGGATGCTGGGTCGTCTGCAAGGCAAGGCCAACGGCGTGGAAAACGCCTTCGGCATCAGCCCGACCTACGAAGACATCAACTGGAACGGCATGAGCTTCACCAAGGAGCAGTTCCAGTCCGTCATCGGCATCGACACCGCTGCCTGGACGCAAGAGCTGGCTCTGCACGACGAGCTCTTCACCAAGCTGGCGCACAACCTGCCGGCCGAAATGCCCGCCACCAAGGCCAAGCTGGCCCAGCGTCTGGCGGCCTGATCGCGCTGCCTGAACGCACTTCATCGCGTCACGACAAAACGGCCCTGCGGGGCCGTTTTTCGTTGGGCCCGGCCTTTGCCCGCCGCGCGCCCGCCCGGCCAGCGCGGTCATGCGCCTCCAGCGATTGGCTGATCAGGGCAGGGCGCCGTCTGCGGGTATTCCATTCGGGGCTGCGTCGGATGCTCAAGCCGCGCGTCGGCTCTTAAACTGACTGCCGGTCAACCGACAGGCAAGCGGAGTCGAGCGAGGACGGCATGGTGGCGCATTCAGCTAGCAGCAACGGGCCGCGCGGCGGCCTGCGGGCCGAGGGCGTGCGGCGCCTCGGGTTCTTGCGTTATCCGGGCGTGTTCGGGCGCTTGCCCAACCCCGGGGCGCTGCCGCAGCCGGGTGACTACCGCGCCGAATTCATCGGGCCGTTCTGGCTGCGCTGGAGTGCCTCGCCCTCGTTGGCCCTGACCGGGTTGGCGGGCTGGTGCGGCAAGCGCTTCACGGTGGGCGGGGCGGTGAACCTGGTGGCGCGACGCGACCGGGCCGACTTGCTGGAGGCCCTGGCGATGCAGCCGCGCATCGAGGCGTCGGGGGTCGATGGCCAACCCGCCGTGCGCCTGCACTACCCGCCGACCGCCGGCGTGCCGTGGCGCTGGACGATCGACGAGCTGCGCCCGCTGGCCGATGGCTGCTGGCTCGGCCTGATGCACCTTGAGCTGCCGCTGCTGCGGCATCTGCACTTTCCGTTTCTCTTGAGCCCGCCTCAGTCGGCGGCGCGTTGACCATGGCCACCCCCGACCTCCCTGACTTCGACTGCGTCATCATCGGCAGCGGCTTCGGCGGCGCGGTGAGCGCGCTGCGCATGACCGAGAAGGGCTACCGCGTGGCGGTGCTCGAGCGCGGTCGTCGCCTGCAGCCCGCCGACATCGAGGCCGGCACCAGGCGGCTGAGCAAGCTGATGTGGGCGCCGGGCCTGGGGCTGCGCGGCTACTTCACGCAATGGGTGTTTCGCCACGTGGCCGTGGTGGGCGGCGTGGCGGTGGGCGGCGGCAGCCAGGTGTTCGCCGGGGTGCTGCTGCGCCCGCCGGCGGCCACGTTCGCGGCGGCCGCCTGGCCGCGAGCCGAGTCCGACTGGCAGCAGGCGCTGGCGCCGCACTACACCGAAGCCGAGCGCATGCTGGGCGCGGGCGCCAACCCGGCGCGCGGCTTGCAAGACCATCTGCTGCAGCGCACCGCCGAGGCGCTGGGCGCGGGGCACACCTTCGCCGGCATCGAGTCGCAGGCCATCTACTTCGGGCAGCGCGGCGAGGGCGTCGATCCGTATTTCGGCGGGGCGGGCCCGGCGCGCCACGGCTGTCAGCATTGCGGCGAGTGCCTGGCTGCGTGCCGCCACGGTGCCAAGAACAGTCTCGACCTGAACTACCTGCATCTCGCCCAGCGGCAGGGCGCGCAGGTGTTCGCCGAAACCACGGTGACCGGCATCGTGCCGCAGGCCGACGGCGGTTATGTGGTGACGACGCGGCCGAGCTTCGGCGGGGCGGCCACGCCCGCGTACCGGGCGCGCAAGGTCATCGTCGCCGCCGGCGTGGTGGGCACCTTGCAACTGCTGTTTCACTGCCGCGACGGGGCCCGCACGCTGCCGCGCCTGTCGTCCGCGCTGGGCCAGCATGTACGCACCAACAGCGAATCGATCGTCGGCGTGCTGCTGCCCAAGGGGAACAAGGGCAATGCCGACGGCGCGTGCATCACCACGCATTACTACGCCGACGCCAACACCCACGTCACGCAGAACCGCTTTCCGGCCAGCTTTGCCTACATGCGCTGGACGAGCGGCCCGGTGGTCGAGGCGCGCAGCCCGGCCGAGCGCCGCCGCAAGACGCTGCTGGCGCTGCTGCGCCGACCCGGCTTGCCGCTGGCCAACTGGCTGGCGCGCGACTGGCCCGGCCGCGCCGTCACGCTCACGGTGATGCAGAACGTCGACTCCGAGCTGGCCTTCGTGCACCGCCGCTCGTGGTGGCGGCCGTGGCGCTGGCAGCTCGCCACGCAGCGGGCGCCGGGCAGCGCGTCGCCGGCCTTCATTCCGCAAGCCACGCAGATCGCGCAGACGATGGCCCGGCTCAGCGGCGGCGAGGCCATCTGCCCGGTGCTCGAGAGCGTGGGCGACCTCGCCGTGACCGCGCACATCCTGGGCGGCGCGGTGGTGGCCGACACGCCCGAGCACGGCGTGATCGACGCCAATCACGAGGTGTTCGGCTACCCCGGTTTGTACGTGGTGGACGGCGCCGCCGTGCCGGCCAACCTGGGCGTGAACCCGAGCCTGACCATCACCGCGATGGCCGAGCGGGCGATGAGCCGCATGCCGGCCCGGGCGACCCTGCCCACCTTGCGAGCGGCGGCGGGGCGCTGAGGCTTCAGCGCATGTACCGCGCCGCCCAGTAGGCGCGCAGATCGTCGAGCACCGGCAGCGCGGCCAGCACGGTCAGCCAGGCGGCCAGCGGCAGGGTGGCCGAGAAGCCCAGGTGCTTGAACGCGAGCGCGCCGACGAGCCCGCCCGACGCGAAGCTCAGCAGCAGCCGCAGGTGCAGCCCCAGCTTGTCGCGATTGGCCCGCACCTGCTGCCTGGGGGAGCACCGCGCGCGGTTGTAGTACGCCAGCTTGCCCAGCTCGATGCCCAGATCGGTGACCAGCCCGGTGACGTGCGTGGTGCGGATCTCGGCTTTCGAGATCTTGGTGATGATCGCGTTTTGCAGGCCCATGATGAAGCACAGCAGCACCACCGTGGCCGGCAGCAGCAGCTCGCGCTGGGTCGCCAGAAACGCCCCGCTCATGCCGAACACCAGCAACAGCGCGGCCTCGAGCAGCAGGCTCAGCGCGTACTGGCTGCGCAGCTGACGCAGCCGCGCCCAGTTGGTCAGCACGGCGGTGGTGGCCGCGCCCCCGACGAACGCGGCCAGCGCCACCACCGCGGCCGCGGCCATCCACAGGTTGCCCAGGGCCAGCGCGTCGGCCATGCCCGAGACGATGCCGCTCATGTGCGAGGTGTACTGCCCCACCGCCAGAAAGCCGCCCGCGTTGGCCGCGCCCGCGATGAAGGTGAGCGAGTAGCCCAGGTGCCGGTTGGCGGCCTGGTCGCGTTGGGGGCCGGTCAGCCGGCGGAGGTAGTGGGCGGGCATGGTGTGGTGGGGGGCGCCGGCAGGCGAGCCGTCAGCTCCTTGACGAGACCGCGCAGATCGAGCCGGCTGTGCAGGCGGATGGCCTCGGCGCGGGCGGCCAGGGCGTCGCGCGGGGGCGAGAACGCCGGGCCGCGCGTGGCGAACACCACGCGGTTGCCGCCATCGTCGCTGGGCACCGTGACCACGTTGCGAAAGGCGCGGCGCACGCGCTGCAAGTAGGCGTCGCCACGGTGCTCGTCGGCCGACAGGTTGGACACCAGCATGCCGTGCTCGCCCAGCGCGCTGCGGCAATGCTCGAAGAAGGCCGGCGTGGACAGCGCGTGCGGGATGCCGTCGGCGCTGTAGCCGTCGAGCAGCAGGGCGTCGAGCGGGGCGCCGAGTTGCGCGGGCAGGTGCTTGACCATCACGGCGCCGTTCAGGGCGTGCACCTGCAGCCGGGCGTCGTCGGGCGGCACGCAGAACTGCTCGCGCATGGCGATCACGTCGGGGTTGAGCTCGGCCACGTCGAGCCGGGCCTCGGGCAGGTAGCGGTGGATGAACTTCACCAGCGAGCCGCCGCCCAGCCCCACCAGCCCGATGCGCCGCGGCGCGGGCTGAAAGAGCCAGAAGCCCATCATCAGTTGCGAGTAGGGCAGCACCAGCTCGGTGGGGTCCTCGACGTTCATCTGGCTCTGGATCGCCGAGATGTCGAAGTACAGCGACAGCAGCGTGCCCTGCTGATCGACGAAGGGTTTGCCGACCAGGGCTTCCTTCCACAAATGCATGAACTGCCGGTGGGAATCGAATTCGTGCATCGTGCGGGCATTTTAGGGTGCGCGGCAACGCGCTCCATTGCGGCGAGGCCCGGTCATCGGCTTGCACGCCGGTGCACTGAAGCGCAGGAAGCGCAACTATTGCCCGCTTATCGGGCTTTTGCTCGCCGGGCTATTGCCGAAACTGTCGGAGCGAGCGGGCCTTCTGAATTGGTGCAGGGGCGACCGGCGGCTCGCCAGGAGCTCTGGACATGAAATTCAACGATTTGCGGGTCGGGTCCCGACTGGGCCTGGGTTTTGCGCTTGTGCTGCTGCTGGCCGTGCTGATGGCGGCGTTTGGCGGCTGGCAGGTCAACGCGATCAAGCGGAACTTTGACGACGTGGCGCTCAAGTCGGTGCCGTCGATCCAGACCGCGAGCCGGATGCAAAACGACATGCACCAGATGCGCCGCTGGGAGTTGCGGCTCTTGACCGATCACGACCCCGACAAGCGCAAGGCCGCCGTCGGCAAGTTCAACGAATTTTGGCAAGACTTCCAAGCGCAGCACGAACATTACGGCAAGGACTTGCTGTCCGACGAAACCGACCGACGGCTCTGGACGGCCTCGCGCGAAACCGCTCTCGCGGCCGTGGCGTCGTTCGAGAAAGTGCGCGGCGAGCTCGATGCGGCCAACGGCGACCCCGCCAAGTTGAAGTCGGTGAGCGACTACGTGGGCGGCCCCGAGCTCGGCATCTTCTCGGCCGCCGACGAGGCCATGAAGAAGATCGTCGAATACAACGACCATCTGGCCGCCGAAGCGGTGAAGACGGGCCACGCCGATTACCAGCTGGCGCTGTCGATGCTGGGGGGCATGGCCTTGCTGAGCCTCGCGGTGGGCGCGCTGGCGGCCTGGGTGATCACCCGATCCATCACCGTGCCGCTGGGCGTGGCCATGAGCGTGACGGAGCGCGTGGCCGCGGGCCGGTTCGACAACCGCATCGACACGAGTCGCAACGACGAGCTCGGGCAGCTGGCGCGCGCGCTCGACGGAATGCAGAGCAAGCTGCGCGGCGTGATCGACGACATCCGCGCGGCGGCCGAATCGGTCACCTCGGCCTCGGGCCAGATCGCGGCGGGCAACCAGGACTTGTCGAGCCGCACCGAGCACCAGGCGTCGAGCCTGCAGCAGACGGCGGCCTCGATGCAGCAGCTCACCGAGAACGTGCAGCACAACACCGATTCGGCGCGCCAGGCCTCGGCCGTGGCCGACAGCGTGGCCAGCGCCGCCGAGCGCGGCTCGGACGTGGTGGGCCGCGTGGTCAGCACCATGCAGACGATCCAGCACTCGAGCCACAAGATCAGCGAGATCATCGGCGTGATCGACGGCATCGCCTTCCAGACCAACATCCTCGCGCTCAACGCCGCCGTCGAAGCGGCGCGCGCCGGCGAGCAGGGGCGCGGCTTTGCCGTGGTGGCGTCCGAGGTGCGCAACCTCGCGCAGCGCTCGGCCAACGCCGCCAAGGAGATCAAGACGCTCATCACCGACAGCGTCGAGCACGTCAACACCGGCGCGGGCCTGGTGGGCGACGCCGGCCAGACGATGGGCGAGCTGCAGACCCAGGTGCGCCGCGTCACCGACTTGATGAACGAGATCCGCGCGGCCAGCATCGAGCAGAGCACCAGCCTGGGCGAGGTCAACCAGGCCGTCAGCCAGCTCGACCAGGCCACGCAGCAAAACGCCGCGCTGGTCGAAGAATCGGCGGCGGCCGCCGAAAGCCTGCGCCAGCAGGCCGACCGCATGCTCGGTTCGATCTCGGCCTTCACCACCGGGCGCTGAGCCTCTCGGCGCGGGCCACCGGCTTGAGGGGCGCCAGCCGTCCGTAGGACAATGGCGCCCATGAAACCGCATCAAGCTCCCCTGGCCGCCAAGGCCGCTGCGCAAGGCGACCTCAGCGAGGCCGAAATCCACGAACTCGACGACCTGCTGGCCGCCGTGCCGGCGCCCTTCGAGGCCATGGACGCGGTGATGCTCGACGGCTACCTCTGCGGCATCCTCGTGCAGCCGGTGCACATCGAGTCGGCCCAGTGGTGGGGCCCGATCTTCGGCGAGTCCGGCGAAACGCTCGGCGCCGACACGCCCGACTGGCATCCGGCCAAGCACGAGCGTCTGGTGAGCCTCGTCACCCGCCGCAAGGAAGCACTGCACCGCGCCATCGTCGAAGACGGCTGGTTCGACCCCATCGTGCCGGTGATCGAAGACGACGACGGCAACCCCGTGACAGGCAAGGAAGCCTTTGAAGGCCTGGGCTACTGGGTGGCCGGTTTCGAGTGGGCGCTGGCCAACTTCACGGCGCTCGAAGAAATGGGCCGCGAGGGCGTGCCCGACCTGCTCGACTCGCTCTGGCGCCACCTGCCGGCGCAAGACGAAACCCAGCAGGCCATGACCAAGGCGCTCGACGACGAGCACCCGCTGCGCAACATGGACGAAGCCATCGAGGCGCTGGTGTTCGACGTGATCGACCTGGCCCACATCGGCATCACCGAGCGCCACCGCGTGGTGCCCGTGGTGCGCGACCAGCCCAAGGTCGGCCGCAACGACCCCTGCCCCTGCGGCAGCGGCAAGAAATTCAAGCAGTGCCACGGCGCCTCGCAAGGCTGAGTCCTCGCTGAGCAGCGCTCGTTCGCTGCGGCGCCATGCGTATCCAGCTGCTGTCCGACCTGCACCTCGAAACCGAAGTCTTCACCCCCGAGCCCGCGCCGGGGGCGGAGCTGCTGGTGATCGCCGGCGATGTGGACAGCACCTGGGCCGGGCTGAACGCCTTTGCCCGCTGGCCGGTGCCGGTGCTGTTCGTGGCCGGCAACCACGAGTTCGACGGCCGCGAGTGGACCGACGCCTGGCCGGCCCTGCGCGAGCGTTGCGAGCAACTCGGCCTGCGCCTGCTGGAGCGCGAGAGCGCGGTCATCAGCGGGGCGGACGGCCGACGCATCCGCTTCGTCGGCACCACGCGCTGGTGCGATTTCGACCTGTTCGGCGAGGTGCACCGCGAGCGGGCCATGCGGGCCGCCAGCTACTTCGTCAAGGTGATGCGCGCCACGCGGCGCGGTCAGCTGTTCGACCCCGCCGCCGTGCGCGACGAAGCCCTGAGCTGCCGCGCCTGGCTGGCCGCCGAGCTGGCCAAGTCGCCCACCGACGAGCTCGCCTGGGACGCCACCGTGGCGATCACCCACTACGGCCCGAGCTTGCGCAGCGCCGACCCGCGCTACGGCCGCCAGCCCGGCACCGCCAGCTTCTGCAACGCCGACGACGACCTGCTGCCGCTGGCCGATGCGTGGCTGCACGGCCACCTGCATTGCCGGCACGACTACCGCGTCGAGCACGGCGCCGGGCGTTCGACGCGCGTGGTGTCGAACGCGCGCGGGCATGGTCGCAAGGGCGAGTCGCTCGGCCACGATGGCGCTTTCACGATCGAGGTGTAAGCTGAAGGCTTGCCACGGTTCTGGCGAAAAAGGAGTGCCTCAAATGAAGATCCTCTTGCCCGTAGACGGCAGCGACCACACCAAACACATGCTGGCCTGGCTGGCGGCGCACGATGAGTGGCTGGGCAACAAGCACGAGTACACCGTGCTCACGGTGGTGCCGCCGATCCCGCCGCACGCGATGGAGTTTCTCGACCCCGAATTCCTGCGCAACTACGACAAGGACCAGGCCGAGGCCGTCTTCAAGCCGATCCAGGCCTTCATCGCCCAGCACCAGCTCAAGGCCACCTACATCCACCGCCTGGGCAACGCGGGCGACGAGATCGCCACCGAGGCCGGCAACGGGCACGACCTCGTCATCATGGGCTCGCACGGCCGTGGCGCCTTCGCCGGGCTGGTGATGGGCTCCACCGCCACCCGCGTGCTGGCGGCCTGCCGCACGCCGGTGCTGCTGATCCGCTGATTCGTTTCAGGCGCGCTGGGGGCCCAGCGTGGTGGCCGCGCCGGCCTCCACGACCCAGCGCCCTTGCGTGTACAGCTTCGCCTGGGGCTGCACCGGGTGCGCGGTGGCGCGAAACTCGCACACCGCCTGCCGCGGCGTGATGTCGAGCAGCGCGTAGCCGCGCTCGTCGGCGCGGATGTGCACGGTGTCGGGGTTCTGCCGCTCGATGAGGGTGGTGGCCCACTCCGGCAGACCGTGGCTGGTGATCGAGCTGCACACGAATTCGCTGGCCACGACCGGGCTGCGCGGGTCGCGCGGGTCGAGCCGCAAGCGCGCCGCGACGTGGCGGTGCACGTCGCCCCCCAGGCACAGCACGTTCTGCACGTTCGGCTCGGCGATCGAGCGCAGCAGCCGGGCGCGGGCGGCGGGGTAGCCGTCCCATAGTTCATTGAGCACGCCGTGGCCCAGCGGCGGCACGTCCACCGTCGAGGGCGACATCTGCGTGGTCTGCCCGATCAGCTTCCAGGTGCGCTGGCTGACGGCCAGCCCGCCGGCCAGCCATTGTTCTTGCGCGGCGCCGAGCACCGTGCGCTGCGGGGCGTCGAGATCGGCGCAGTTCCAGACCATGCGGCCGCCGTGCTTCTCGCGGGTGGTGCAGGCGTGCTCGTCGCGAAACTGGCGCGTGTCCAGCGTCCACAGCTCGGCGAGCTGGCCCCACACGTAGCGGTCTTGAATGCGCGCCTGCGCCGCCAGCACCTGGGCCGGCGACACCGGCTGGTGCTCGAAGTAGGCCTTGTAGGCGTCGGCGCGGCGCTGCACAAACACGGCGTCGGGGATGTTGGTGCCCGAGTGCTCGCCGTAGTAGTCGTTCTCGACCTCGTGGTCGTCCCAGGTCAGCAGCCAGGGGTGGGCGGCGTGGGCGGCCTGCAGGTCGGGGTCGAGCTTGTAGCTGGCGTAGCGCTGGCGGAAGGTGGCCAGATCGTGCGGCGCGGGGGTGAGGTGCCGGCGCGTGAGCTGGTGGTGATCGCTGGTCTCGTAGATGTAGTCGCCCACGAACAGCACGCAGTCGAGGTCGCGGCTGGCGATCTCGCGGTGCGCCGCGAAGTAGCCGTGTTCGTAGTGCTGGCACGACGCCAGCGCGAGGCGCAGCCGCTGCACGTCGGCGTCGGGCGCCGGAGCGGTGCGGGTGCGGCCGGTGGGGCTGGCCTGCCCGCCGGCCAGAAAGCGATAGAAGTAGACGCGGCCCGGGCGCAGCCCCGCCACCTCGACGTGCACGCTGTGCGCGTGCTCGGGCAGCGCCACGGTGCCGCCGCTGCGCACGATGCGGGCAAAGCGCGGGTCGTCGGCCAGCTCCCAGTTGACGGCGATGGCCTGGGCGGGCAGGCCGCCATCGGGCAGCAGCGGTTGCGGCGCCAGGCGCGTCCAGAGCACCACGCGGTCGTCGCGCGGCTCGCCGCTGGCCACGCCCAGGGTGAACGGATCGCGCCGGCCCGGCCACTGTTGCAGCGGGGGCTGCCGCAGCGCCGCCGAGGCATGCAGGGGCGCGAACAGGCTGTGCAGGGCCCAGGCGGCAGCGGCCCGGTTGAGATGGGAAAGCAGACGACGTCGGTTCATGAGCCCGTCGATTGTGTCGTGCGCGGTGGGCATTGCCATGAAAATCAGCGCGCGTCCCGCTGACGATCAGGTGACACCTGACGCGGCTGCCGATAATCAAAACCATCGATCAAAACCGGAGACCCTCCCATGAGCCAGGACCCATCCTCGACCGACCC
>NZ_JAYSBZ010000050.1:0-25644 GCF_041915145.1 Aquabacterium sp.
GATCATCTGGCTGGGTGACACGCCGGTGGGCGTGATCGCCGGCGCCGACCCGACGCAGATGGTCAGCGCCAGCAACGCGGCCACGCTGTACTACGTGCACACCGATCAGCTCAACACGCCGCGGTTGATCACCGACACGGCCGGCAACGTGCGCTGGAAGTGGCCCGTCACCGGCGAGCCTTTCGGCAACACCTCGCCCAGCGAAACCCCGACCAGCGGCCAAACCGCCTTCACCTTCAACCTGCGCTTCCCTGGCCAGTACGCCGACTCCGAAACCGGCACCTTCTACAACTATTTCCGCACCTACAACCCACAAACCGGCCGCTACCTGCAATCCGATCCTATCGGGCTCGATGGTGGGTTCAATACCTACGCATATGTTGGCGGGGATCCAATCAGGTTTACTGATGAAATGGGGTTAAGTGCATCAGGGTCATCTCAGGGGGGCTCACCTCAGAGGAAATGCGATGGGGACAAATGTACTGAAGACCCGGCAACTGACGTTTCGTGCTTTGCACAATGCAGCGACGGAGCGAGTTGCCAGCAATGCTGCCATAAACAGGCAAACAAATTAGCGCAGAGTGGTACAAACCCAGAAGCTATTGGGATAAGGTTCATTCTTGAATGCACCAAAAGTTGCATTCTCAAGGATGCCCCACCCCAACAAGGCTCCCCATCCAACCCTCCCGATAAGCCATGGATATGCAAGTTACTACCCTGGAAATGTAGGGCGAGTGGCAAAGCCGGAAAGTGATGTTGAATGAAAGATCCACGACAAATCCGCCACCTCTTTATCTTTGTGTTGGTGGCATTATTTGCCATCTATTGGCTCATACATGGATTCTGGTGGTTGCTTGGAATTGTGGTTTCATCAGTATTTTCACAATACGCACTAAACTATTTAAATCCATTTTTTTTAACGATCGTTGAGCTGGTCATCGCAGTCAGTCCGCTTGCATTCATCATCGCAGGGGGCTTCTTCTTGAAGGGACGGTGACATCGTTATTTCACGGATGATCTGCCGCCTCACCTGCTCAACTTGAGCAGGCTCACATGCTCCACCAATTAAAACTGAGAACCAAAAGGAGTATGGAGCGCGGTAGGTTGGACTGAACGCGCAGTGAAGTCCAACATCTTGGCCGGTCGAATATGAAGTCTGGGCCGATCAGGCGGTGCCGGTATTTGCCGGCATTGGCTTCCGCGCCAATTCCAACCCTCACACCCCACACGCCGGCTTGCCCGAGCCGCCCAGGCGACGGGCCACCGGTTGGCCGTGGTCGAAGACCAGCACGTCGGCTTGTGTGCCCCACACCGTGCCGAATTGCTTGGCCGACAGCAGCAGGGCGTTGAGGCGCCGATCGGGCCAACTCACCTCGACGCGGCTCACCGTATTGGCCGCGCTGCCCTCGCCGGGCTTTTCAGCGGGCAAGCGCTTGACCTGCGCGGCTGCCGCCGTGGCCGCGTCGGGCAAGAACAGCGTGCCCCAGATCGCCGGCTGGCGGTTGCCGGGCAGCTCCACCTCGACCCAGCCGCCGCCGTGGCAGGTGTCGCCGGTGCGCAGCGTCTTGAGCGTGGCCGGCAGCAGCTCTTGTGGCGTGATGAGCCACACCGGCGTCGAGAGGTCGATGCGTACCGGCGCGGCTTGCGCGAGCGACAGCGGTTGCGTGCTGGTGTCGAGCGTGAGCTTGAGCGGCAGGTTGTGGCGCTCGGCCCAGCGCAGCAGCGAGGCGGTCTGGTCGGGCCAGGCGGCCAGACGCACGGTGGTGCGCTCCTGGCCCGCCACCTTGCTCACTTGATAGCGCGCCACGCCGATTTTCACGGCGGGGCCCGACCACGCCAGGGCCTGACCGACGGTGTTGTCGGCTTCGCCGTCCCACACCCAGGGCGGGCGCGGCGCGACCTGCGTCCATTGCGTGAGGCGGAAGGCCGCGAGGCGCTCGCGCAGGGCCGGGGCCACCCAGTCGGGCAGACGCGGCGTGCGCGGCTCGGGCGCCGGGCCTTGCACGCGGGTGACTTCGGGCCAGGGCGTGTAGCCGTTGTCGTCTTGCGCGGCGCTGTAGGTGAAGTGCAGCGTCAGCGAGGGCATCCAGTTGTCGAGCGTGGCGTTGGCGCCGAGCAGGGCCGGCACGTCGGCGGCGCGCAGCTCGGCCAGGGCCTGCGCGCGCAGTTGCGGCAGCTCGGGCGCGGGGCTGGCCTGCAGCTCGCCGTTCGTGCCGCGCGAGGCGGGCGCCAGGATGTGCTCGCGCCACTGGCGCGCCTGGGCGGCGTCGAGCGCATCGCGCAGGGCTTCGCGAGACGCCTCGGCGCGCACGGGCTGCCACGCGCTGGCGAAAGCAGCGAGTGCGGCGAGTGCGGCGAGTAACGCGAGGGGGCGGCGCGCGCTCATGTGCAGGTCACCACGTCGTAGATCGAGAGCATGCGCCAGCGGCCGTTGTCGTTGACTTCGAGCGATTCGACGTCGTAGGCATACCAGCCGCCCACGCGCCGCGTGCGGGCGCCGAACCAGCCGCTCACGCTCGTGTCGGTGGACACGCGGCTGCGCAGGTCGGGCACGCCGTCGCCGTCGAGATCGACCTCGACCACCGTCTCGCTCGTCAGCGTGTTTTCATCGGACAGCAGCGGCGCCAGATAGCTGCGCTGGTGCACCTTGACCCTGGCGCGCGCGGCGTCGATGGGCGCGCTGCTGATGAACACGCCGTGCACCACCGCCGGCAGCGGCTTGGCAAAGACGAACTCGGCGGCGGTGTCGCCCGCGCCGCTGCTGCAGGCGTCGCCCGCGAACACCACCTGGCGCAGCTTGCCGCTCACCAGGCCGGTGTCGGTGATGGCCCAGGCCGTGAGGCTGACCTGCACGGTCGAGGCCTCGAACACGCCCTCGGCGGTGCGGTGCATCTGCGCCAGCTCGTTGCCGCCGTCGGCGTCGCTGCCGAGATAGCGAAAGCTCGTGTGCACGCTGGCGCGCCAGGCCTTGGCCATCTCGATGGTGTCGCCCACGGCCCAGGGGCCGCTGCCGTTGTAGTGAAAACGGTAGACGGCGCCGGTCTTGTCGGGGCTGTCCACCGCCGTGACGAGCGGCGCCCAGCCGATGGCCCAGCGGCCGGCGCTGAAGAACGAGCGCCCGGCGGGTGGCGCGGCCAGGTCGAAGGCATTGCTGCGCCCGGTGGGCGCGGCGTCGGCCAGCAGGCCCTGGCGGGCGTCGATGAGCTGGCTCAAGGCGGCGGTGATGGGGCGGCGCACCGGCTCGGCCGGTTGCGCGGCGAAGTCGGCCGTGAAGGCGGCGCGCATTTGCGGCAGCAGCGCGATGCGCCGGCCCAGCAGGCTGGTGATGGGCTCGGGCAGCGGGCGCTCGGTGCTGCCTTGCGCGGCCACGAAGCTCAGCAGGCTGTTGTAGTCGGCGTAGGTGTGCATCGACGGCGAGATCGCGAAGTGCCGCTCGAGCTGGTCGAACAGCGCTTCGAGCAAGGGGCGCGACTCGGCGGCGCGCTGGATGAAGGTGTCGGCCCAGGGCAGCGAGGCGTAGGCCGCGGGGGCCAGCCCGTCGAGCGCCAGGCGGTTGAGGGCGAGGACGAGGTTGGCGGCCTCGGCCTCGGTGTCGGCCAGCGTGACCGGGCGGTCGGTGAGGTAGCCGCAATCGACGAAGCCGTGGCGCAGCGCCGGCGCGGGGGCGGCGGGCACCTCGACCTCGCACCAGCGGGCGTCGGCCTGGCGCAGCACGCGCAGGGGCTGGTTGATCTTCCAGCGCGTGAGCAGCTCGCCGTCGAGCGCCGGTTGGGCGCGCATGTTGAGGCGGCTGGCCGAGACGTAGGCCGCGCGCGGGGTGGGCGCGTCATTCGCCGCCCAGGCCGGGTTGACCGACAGGCAGCACGCCAGCCACGCAGGCAGCGCGGCGATCAGGGTGGCGGGCAAGACTCGGCTGAACATGGGCAAACCTCCGCGGCGCGAGTCTAGCCTTGGCAGCCAGACGCCAGTAGCCGAGGTTTGCCCCGTGTTGCGCCCTCGCGGCGCGACACGTCAGCGGGCGCGACGCATCAGGCTCAGTGCGCCCACATCCAGAGCGTGGTGCCCTGGGCGTTGATGTTGTTCAACGCGAATGCGCCGAACGAGGGGCCGACGTCGTCCAGGTGGCCGCTGCCGCCGGCACTGGTCGTGCCCTGACCACCCATGCGTACGGCGGCCACGGTGATCGACGGCGTGAGACGCGCGTCGAGGCCCGCGTTCGGGATGGCGATCTGCACCACGTCGCTCTTGCCGTCGTAGACGCCCGCCTGCAGCAGCTTGAACAACGAGACGCCGATGGCGCTGTCGCTCAGGCCGTACTTGCGCATCGAGGTGACGATCGAGCTGGTGAAGTCGGTGCTGTTTTGAATGTCCACCGTGGCCACGAACATGCCGGTGACGCCGATCTTGTCGAACGAGATCGAGCCGCCGGTGGCGTCGGTGTCGGCGTAGCGGAACGAGCCGATCTGCAGATTCAGGTTGCCGGCGATCGAGACGCCGTCCTGGCCCTGCACGGCGGCGAGTTGCTCGTCGGGCAGGGCGGTCATGGCCGGGGTGGACAACGCGGCGCCAAGCAAGGCGGCGGCGAGGATGGAACGCTTGAAGAACGACATGGCTGAGACTCCTTTGAGACGTGGCGTGAACGTGAGAACGCGAAGCGCAGGCCGGGAGGCGCTGCGGTCAAGGGGTCTGATCGGGATGCCGCGCTGAGAGACGAGGCGCGCGCGGGCGGCAACCGATGCAGCCTGCCGGTGCGACCTGCGGCTGTGCGGCGACGCGAGCGCGTGGCCAGCCGATGAGGTGAGGCGGTGGGCAGTGCCGCCATGGTCGCGGCGCGCGGCGTCAGGCAGCGGGCGAAATAGCGGCGTGATTACGTGTCAGATTTCACGCCGGGGGCGCGTCAGCCAAACAGCCGCGCGGCGTGCAACCCCAGGCCGGTGGCCACGCTGGCGAGCCGGTCGCCGCGCACCGGTGTGGCGGTGGCAAAGGCGGCTTGCAGGCGGTCGGTCAGCAGCGTCAGGCCGGTCGAGCCGCCGGTGAAGTAGAGCGCGTCGATCTGCTGCGCCTGCAGCCCGGCCTGGCGCACGGTGTCCTGGGCGCAGGCCACGATGCGATCGATGTCGTCGTGCAGGGCCTGCTCGGTGTGCGTGGCGTCGAGCTCGGCGTGCAGGTCGCGCTCGAGCAGGGTCAGGTCGAGCGAGCCGTCGTGCCCCTCGGCCACGGCGATCTTGGCGGCTTCGGCTTGACCGGCCAGCGCGTGGCCCAGGCGGGCCGTCAGCACCTTGAGCAGACGCTGGTGGTGCACCGGGTTGGCGTAGACCGGCTGCAGCGCGCGCACCTCGGCCACGCGGGCCGGCTGGTACAGCGTGTTGATGAGGTGCCAGGTGGCCAGGTCGATGTAGATGCGGCTCGAGATCGGCAGCGCCATCTCGCCGGCCTGCGCCACGCCCATGGTGCCGTGGCCGAGCAGCGGCATGATGGATGCGAGCGAGACGCGGCGGTCGAAATCGGTGCCGGCGATGTGCACGCCGTGGCTGGCCAGGATGTCGTCGCGCCGCTCGATGCGCTGGGCGCGCTCGGGCCCCACGCGCACGACCGAAAAGTCGGACGTGCCGCCGCCGATGTCGGCCACCAGCACGATCTGCTCGCGCGTGGCGTGTTGCTCGAAGTCGAACGCCGCCGCGATGGGCTCGAACTGGAACGCCACGTCGGCAAAGCCCACGGCGCGCGCCGCCTGCTGCAGCGAGGCCTGAGCCTGCGCGTCGCGGGCCGGGTCGTCGTCAACAAAGTAGACCGGGCGGCCCAGCACCACGTGGTTCAGCGGCGCGCCGTGGCGGGCTTCGGCCAGCGTGCGCAAGTGCCGCAGGTAGCCGGTGATGATGTCGATATACCGCACGCCCGAGCCGTTGCCCAGCTCGGTGGTCTGCTCGACCAGGGCCGTGCCGAGGATGCTTTTCATCGAGCGCATCAGGCGACCTTCGTAGCCCTCGATGTAGGCCCGCACGGCGGCACGACCGAAGCAGCGCCACAAGTCGGGCTGCGGGCCGGTGGAGGCCTCACGCAACACCCCCGGCGGCAGGTCGGACGTGTCGGTGCAATAGAACACCGCCGTCGGCATGGTGAGGTGCGGGCCTTCTAGCGGCACCAGTTGCATGCCCGAGCCGCCCTGGTTGGGGATGGCAATGGCCGAGTTGGAGGTGCCGAAGTCGATGGCGCAGAAAGAGGGAGCAGGTGCGGTCACAGAGAAAAAGCCGAGGTCGTCAAAACAAGTGCGAAGCTCGCATCATGACCGCGAAATGAGCCGATGGGTGCAACGGTTGTTAGAGTCCCAGTCGATTTCTGGATCGATTTGCCCTTTGCAGAGGACGCATTGTGAGTGCCCACCCCAATCAATTCAGCCTGCTCGGTCAGCGCCGTTTCGCGCCGTTTTTCTGGACGCAGTTCCTGGGCGCGGCGAACGACAACCTGTTCAAGTTCGGCTTCACCGTGCTGGTTACCTACCAGCTCCAGCTGCAGTGGCTGCCACCGGCGATGGCCGGGCTGGTGATCGGGGCGCTGTTCATCTTCCCGTTTTTGCTGTTCTCGGCCACGGCTGGACAGTTGGCCGACAAGTTCGACAAGGCCCGGCTGATGCGCGCCGTGAAGACGCTCGAGATCGTCATCATGGGCTTGGCTTCCTGGGGCTTCGTCACGACCAACGTGCCGCTGCTGCTGGCCTGCGTGGCCTTGATGGGCTTGCACTCGACGTTGTTCGGCCCGGTCAAGTACGCCTACCTGCCCCAGCAGCTCAGCGAGCGCGAGTTGACCGGCGGCAACGGCATGGTCGAGATGGGTACCTTCGTCGCCATCCTGCTGGGCAATGTGGCGGGCGGCCTGCTGATGGCCGAGCCGCGCGGCGCGCAGCTGGTGGCGCTGAGTTGCATGGGCGTGGCCGTGCTGGGGCGGCTCGCCGCGCAGGCCGTGCCGGCGTCGCCGTCGAGTGCGCCGGGCTTGCGGATCAACTGGAACCCGGTGTCCGAGACCTGGCGCAACCTGATGCTCGCGCGGCAGCAGCCGTCGGTGTTTCGCTCGCTGCTGGGCATTTCGTGGATGTGGTTCTTCGGTGCGGTCTTCTTGACGCAGTTCCCCGCCTTTGCGCGCGAGGTGCTGGGCGGCGACGAGCGCGTGGCCTCGCTGCTGCTGGTGGTGTTCTCGGTGGGCGTGGCGACGGGCTCGCTGATGTGCGAGGTGCTGTCCAAGCGCCACGTCGAGATCGGCCTCGTGCCCATCGGCGCGCTCGGCATGAGCGTGTTCTCGATCGACCTCTACTTCGCCACGCGCGGCCTGCCGCCGGCGGGCACGGCCTTGTCGACCGTGAGCGGCTTCGTGGCCGAGCACGCACACTGGCGCGTCATGGCCGACCTGGCCCTGCTGGCCTTCAGCGCCGGCGTGTACAGCGTGCCGATGTATGCCCTGATCCAGCTGCGCGCCCAGCCCAGCCACCGCGCCCGCATCATCGCGGCCAACAACATCCTGAACGCGCTGTTCATGATCGCCAGCTCGGTGATCGCCGGGGCGCTGCTCAAGAGCGGCTGCAGCATCCCGCAAGTTTTCTTGTTCACCGGCTTGCTCAACGTGCTGGTGGTGGGCTATCTGTTCCTGCTGGTTCCCGAGTACATCGTGCGCTTCATCATGCTGTTCGTGACGCGCTTCGTGTACCGCGTGCGGGTGCGCGGCGAAGAGCACTTGCCCACCGACGGCCCGGCCATCGTGGTGTGCAACCACGTGAGCTTTGTCGATGCCGTGATCCTGGGCGTGACCAGCCCGCGCCCCATGCGCTTCTTGATGGACCACCGCATCTTCGCCAACCCGGCGCTGGGCTGGTTCTTCAAGCTGTGCAAGGCCATTCCGATCGCGCCGCAAAAGGACGACCCGGCCACCTACGCGAAAGCCTTCGCCGAGGCCGAGCGCGTGCTGGCCGACGGCGACATGCTGTGCCTCTTCCCCGAAGGCGGCATCACCAAGGACGGCACGCTGCAGACCTTCAAGCCCGGCATCATGAAGATTCTCGAAGCCCAGCCGGCCCCGGTGATCCCGGCGGCGCTGCACAACCTGTGGGGCTCGTATTTCTCGCGCATCGAAGGTGGGCAGGCGATGGTCAAGCCCTTCCGGCGCGGCCTGTTCAACCGCGTGGGCGTGGTGGTGGGCGAGGCGATCGCGCCCGAGCAGGTCAGCCCTGAAGGCTTGCAGCAGCGGGTGCAGGCGTTGCTCGATCAGCCGATGCCGTGACGACGCGTCAGGCTTTCGGCGCATCATCAACTTTTCAGTTGGAGCATTCACCATGAAGCATTCGAATCTCTCACGCATTGCAGCTGCCACGGCTTTGGTGACGCTGCTGGCCGCCTGTGCCGACATGAGCGACGAGCAGCGTCGCACGGCCACCGGCGCGGCCACCGGCGCGGCCATCGGTGCGGCCACGGGGGCGGTGATCAGCTCGTCGACCGGCGGCAAGGCCGGCACCGGCGCGGTGATTGGCGGCGTGCTCGGCGCGGTGGCCGGCAACGTGTGGTCGCGCCACATGGAAGAGCAAAAGCGTGCCATGGAGCGCGCCACCGAAGGCACGGGCGTCGAAGTGACGCGCACCGCCGACAACCAGCTCAAGCTCAACGTGCCGTCCGACCTGTCGTTCGACGTGGGCCGTGCCGACATCAAGCCCGAGCTGCGCAACGTGCTCGACCAGTTCGCCACCGGCTTGAAGGCGCAGCCTGCCACGCTGGTGCGCGTGGTGGGCCACACCGACAGCACCGGCTCCGACGCCGTCAACAACCCGCTGTCGCGCGAGCGCGCCGAAAGCGTCAAGGGCTACCTCGAAGACCGTGGCGTGAGCGGCTCGCGCATCGAGGCCGTGGGCCGCGGCGAGCGTGAACCGATCGCCGACAACGCCACCGCCGAAGGCCGCGCCAAGAACCGTCGCGTCGAGATCTTCTTGCGCGAGCCGGGTCAGGGCTGAGCGTCTGGGCCTGAGCCGCGGCTCCTCACCCGCGTCGGCGGGCGAGCCCTAGCAGGCCCAGGCCGGCCAGCAGCATCAGCCACGCGCTCGGCTCGGGCACCGCCTGGGCTGCGTAGCCGCGGGTGTAGTCGAAGCCCGATGCCGAGCTGACGCTCCAGTCGGTGAGGGCGTGGCCTTGGGCATCAAACACCCCGTCGATGCCGCCCCACTCCGCCGAGTTGAAGAACTTGGCGTTGGCCGCGGCAACCCAGGTCGCGCCGTATTGGTTCAGCGCGGACGTGTTGACAGCGGTTTGCAACTGCACCGCCAGCAGCGTGAAGTTGGGCGTATTGAATTGCACCGGCAACGTGAAGGTGAGCACCGAGGGCATGTTGCCCGTGGCAGCGCGGTCGCCGTAGGCGTGGAGGTTGGCCGACACGCCTGCCGACAGCACGTTGACCACTGCGCTCGACGAGCTGGTCGTGAACGGATAGTTGGCCGATGAGGCATCCACCGAGCCCGACAAGAGCAGGTGGCCGGTCATCGTGCCCATCGTGCCGGCGGGGGCGCCGGCGAGCTTGAAGGTCAGCCGGTCCTGAAACGCCAAGGTCGAGTTGGACCACGCGCTGGCGTTGGGCGCGTTGGAAAACCAGCCGCTGGTGGTCGAGGTGGCCGATAGCTGCGATTTCAGCGCGCCGAAGGTGGCGAAGTCGGTGCCGTTCAGCAGTGCCAGCGAACCGCCGCCGCTGTCGGCCTTCGATGCGTCGGCATACAGCTTCGAGGTGTAGAACCAGTTGGGTTGATGGCTGAAGGACTGCCCGGCGGGCGAGGTCGATGCCGTGCCGCTGAAGTCCATGTACAAGCCGCAGACCGTACCGGCGGTGGGACTCAGTTGGCAGTTGATGTTGGGCGGGGTGGCGGGCTCCGTGACGCCTGCGCAGACCCAACTGGGAGCGAACAACGCGAGGGCGCCCCACAGCGCCCAGGGGCCGACACGGTGGCTGGCGAGTGGCGTGTTCATCATGGCGAGTTCCTCCCTGAAACGACTGATGGGAGGCACTCTAGAGAAGAGGCGCCGCCCCGACCATCCCTAGCGGCGGGCTCGCCCCCACCCGACTGGGTGACGTCAACCGCGCGCAGCCAGGCGCATCCGCACGGCGGTGTCGATGGTCTGCAGGCGCGGCACCGGCACGCCGCGCTCGGCGGCCACGGCGAGCAGGTGGCCCAGGATGGCGTCGAGCTCCAGCGGGTGGCCGGCCAGCCAGTCGAGCGCCATGCTGTTGCGATAGGGCGGCATCGCCTGGGTGTTGGCGATCATCTGGTCGATCAGCTCGGGCGGCAGCGCATGGCCCGCCGCCGCGGCCGTGGCGCAGACCTCGGCCATCAGCTCGCGCAGCAGCGCTTCGCCGCCAGGCGTGTCGAGCAGCACGCGGGTGTCGGCGCCACCAGCCAGCACGCTCAGCGGGTTGAAGGCGGCGTTCCAGACCGTCTTGCGCCAGCGTTCGGTTTCGATCTGCTCGCTTACCGTCACCGGCACGCCGCCTTCGCGGAACAGCGTGGCCAGGGCGCGCGTGGCGGGGCTGGCGCCATGCGGCACATCGCCCATGGTGAGCGCGCCGTAGGCCTTGTGCTCGAACTCGCCCGGCGCCACGCGGCTCACGCCGACAAAGGCCAGCACGCTGACCACGGTGTGCTCGGGGAAGGCCCGCGCCACCTCGGCCTCGATGCCGATGCCGTTCTGGATCAGCACGATCAGCGTGCGCGGCCCCACCGCCGGGCGGATCAGCGCGGCGCGATCCACCCCCGGCAGCACCTTGGTGCACAGCAGCAGCACGTCGGGCGGCTCGGCGCAGTCTTCAACGCGGGCCAGCACCTGCGCCGGGCGAAAGCTCAAGTCGCCGTTGGTGGCCAGCGGGCTGCGGATGCGCAGGCCGTGCTCGCGCACCACCCCGACCTCGCTGCGGCACACCACCGACACCTCGGCGCCGGCGCGGTGCAGCACCGCGCCGTAAAGGCTGCCGATGGCGCCCGAGCCGACAACAAGCACGCGCGGCGGCGCAGGGCGGGACGAAGCAGAGGCAGGCGAGGCAAAAGTCATGGCGGCGTGACCCGGCTCTGACGCCAGGCTGAATTGACGGGTGTTTGCGGCGCAATTGTCGCCCTCGACGCGTGCCGGGTCGGGGAACACTGGATGGCGTATGAAAACGTCCGCCGCCTTGCGCCCACCCATGCCCCACCCCGCCACCGCCAGCGATCTGTATTACCCGATGCCGGCTGATGCCGCCAGCCTGATCGGCTTGCCGCGCCTGATGGAGATGGCGTTTCGTGGGCACGATCTGGAGCCGCTCGGGCAGACGCTGATCGCGCGCATCGAACGCGACCCGCGCGACGCCAACGCGCTGATGGACCTGTCGTGCCTGATGCGCTTGCGCGGCCAGCCCGAACTGGCGCAACACATGCAGAACGAGGCCCTGTCGATCACGCGGCATTTCACGCTGCCGGCCACAGGCGTGGAGCGGCTGCGCGTGCTGTCGGTGATGACGCCGGGGGCCTTGATGGACAACGTGCCGATCGAATTCCTGGTGCACGGCTCCGACGTGGCGCTCGACATGGTCTACCTCGACCCGAGCCGCGACACCGTGCAGCTCGACCTGCCGCCGCACGATGTGGCCTGCATCGGCGTGTGCGAATCGCCCGAGGCCCGGCCGCTGCTGGAGTCGCTGTCGCGCGTGATGGGCCAGCTGCCGCGCCCCACGCTCAACGACCCCGCGCGCAGCTTGCTGCTGTCGCGCGCCCACCTGTGGCATGTGCTGCAAGGCGTGCCGGGCTGCGTGGTGCCGCCGTCGGCCGAGGTCGATCGGGTCAGCCTGCAGGCGCTGGCGCACGGACACGTGCCGCTGGCCGGGCTGCTGCCCGGGGCGAGTTACCCCATCATCTGCCGCCCCAGTGGCAGCCATGCCGGGCAGGGGCTGGACAAGCTCGGCGACGCGCATGCGCTGGCCCACTATCTGGCCGCCACGCCCGGCGCGGCGAGCGACCGCTTCGTGATCTCGCCTTTCGTGGACTACGTCAGCGCCGACGGGCAATACCGCAAGTTCCGCATCGCCATGGTGGGCGGGCGGCCGTATCCGGTGCACCTGGCCCTGTCGGCGCGCTGGATGGTGCACTACCTCAACGGCGACATGGCCGATCGGCCCGACAACCGTGCGGCCGAGCAGCAGTTCTTCGACCAGTTCTACCGCGAGTTCGGCCGGCGTCATGCCGAAGCGTTGTCGCACATCGACCAGCGCATCGGGCTCGACTACTACAGCATCGACTGCGCCGAGCTGCCCGACGGCCGGCTGCTGGTGTTCGAGATCGACACCGGCGGCGTGGTGCACGCGATGGACCCGCTCGAAGGCTACGGCTACAAGCGCCCGCACATGCTCAAGCTGTTCGGGGCGTTCCAGGCCCTGCTGATGCAGGCGGCCGCCAACCCCGCCTGCCTGAAGCCCAAGCTGCGGCCCATGCTGGCCGCCGATCGAGGGTGAGCGCCATGGGTGCCGCCCTGTTCGCCATGCCACCCGACGTGCTGCCACTCAGCGCCCGCTCCGGCTGGTTGGACCCGGATGCGGTCGACGCATCGACCGCGCCCAAATCGCCCGAGCGCCTGCTCGCCGAACTGCTGCAAGGCACCGACGCACGGGGCCGCGCACCCTATGGCCTACCCTTGCCGGCCTCGTCGGCCCTGGTGCACCTGGGCAGCTGCACGGCCAACCCCATCACGCCCGCCATGCTGGCGCGCCACCAGGCCCTGAGTGCGCGGCTGCACGAGCACCCCGACTGGCGCGACCCGCAGCAGGCCCTGCGCGAGATGTTCGGCGCCGCGCAATGCAAGCTCGCCGCCTCGGGCACCGACGCCGAATACACCGTGGCCCTGGCCATGGGCGGCGCGCCGTACTGCAGCATCCTGATCGACCCCAACGAAGTGGGCAGCGGTTGCGCACGCGCCGCCAGCGGCCTGCCGCACACGCCCGGCTGCCCGGTGGACACCCCGTTGGCCGTGCACGCCACCATCGAGTCCCCCCTGCTGCGCGACGCTGCGGGCCGCATGCTGCCGCAAGGCGCGGTCGATCAGCAAGTGTTCGACATCGCCACGCGCCACGCGCGCCAACCGCTGCTGCTGCACCACGTGCCGTGCTCGAAGACGGGGCTCAGCGCACCGTCCGAGGCGGCCTGCCTGAGCATCCAGCAAAGTCACCCGGCCGGCGCCCGCGTGGTGGTCGATGCCTCGCAAGGGCGGGGTTCGGTGCAGGACGTGCGCCGTTGGCTCGGTTACGGCTGGGCGGTGATCCTCACCGGCTCCAAATACCTCGGCGCGCCGCCGTTTGCCGGCGCCACGCTGCTGCCCGAAGGCTGGCCCCCGGCACAAGGTTTTGCCGCCGGGCCGGGCTTGCGCGCCCGCTGGCGCCTCGCCTTGCAAGCCCTCGCCGGGCCACAGCCCGACGGGGCCCCATGGGACGCCGCCGTGGCCGGTTTCGCGAGCCAGCTGCCGCCCGGCGCGCTCGACATGTGCCCCGACGCCGACGCCGCGTGCCGCCAAGGCATCTTCAGCTTCGACCTCGGCCTCGACCTCGACGCCACGCGCGCGCTGCACCGTCGCCTCATCGCGCGCGGTTTCTTCATCGGCCAGCCCGTGATCGCCGGCCCGCGCGCCCTGTTGCGCGTGGCGCTCGGCGTACGCACCCCGCTGGGCCGCGCGGCCGACGACCTGCAACAGCTGGCGCGCACCATCCGCCACGAGTTGCAGCATGGTTGACGACCACGCCGCCTGGCCGGCCGCACGCCTGGCTGGCCGGCTGAAGCTCGACGACGCGCAGCCCGCCGCGCTGGTCTACGACCTGACCCAGGTGCAGGCCCGCGCGCAGGCGCTGCAAGGCGCCCTGCCCGAATTCACCCACTGCCTGGCGCTCAAGGCCGCGCCCTACGCCGCGCTGCTGCGGCGCTTCGCGGCCTGGGGCTTCGGCTTCGAGGCCGCCTCGCTCACCGAAGGCCTGGTGGCGCAGCAAGCTGCCCCCGGCGCCGTGGTGCTGTTCGATTCGCCCGCCAAGACGCGCAGCGAGATCGCGCGTGCTGAGGCCATGGGTTGGGTGCTCAGCGCCAACAGCCTCGACGAGCTGGCGCGCGTCAGCCGCCCCTGCTCGCTGCGCATCAACCCGCTCACCGGCGCCGGCCGCATCGCCCACACCAGCGTGGCCGACGCCCGCAGCCGCTTCGGCGAACCGTTCGATGCCCTGCCCGCCGCGCTGGCCGACGACCCGCGCTGCGCCGGTTGGCACGCGCACATCGGCTCGCAAGGCTGCAGCATCGAGCAGCTCGTGCTGGCCGCGCGCCGGCTGGTCGACGTGGCCTTGCGCCACCCGCACACGCGCTGGCTCAACCTCGGCGGCGGCCTGCCCGCGCAAGGCGTGTTCGGCGACTACGCCGCCGCGCTGCGCCAGACCGTGCCCGAGCTGTTCGAGGGGCGCTGGACGGTTTACACCGAGATGGGCCGCTCGCTGCTGGCCACCACGGCGCGGGCCTACTCGCGCGTCGAATACGCGCGGCGCGGCGTCGCCACCATCCACCTGGGCGCGGACTTCCTGCTGCGCCGCGTCTACCGCCCCGAAGACTGGGCCTATCCGATGCGCGTGCTCGATGCCGACTTCGCTCCACTAACCGCTGCGGCGGGCGAGGCCGTCGAACAGACCATCGCCGGCCCGCTGTGCTTTGCCGGCGATGTGCTGGGCAGCGTGCAAGCGCCGCCGATCCGCGAAGGCGACATCGTTGAAATTGACCAAGTGGGCGCCTACTCCACCTCGATGTGGAGCCGTCATTGCAGCCGCCCCATGCCACCGGTCTACGGGCTGGACGCGGCCGGCGCGCTGGTGCCCCTGAGCGCGGGCGAAAGCGAGGCCGACGTGCTGCGCCTGTGGGCCGCGCCGGACGCCGGATAGGGGGCGCGCCGACGACGCTTTCGCGCAGCAGCTTGCCACGATCGGCAATAAATCACGCCGCCCTCGCCAACGTGAGGCGCGCGGCGCGTCTGACCGCACCGTTTTCGGCTAGCGGGGCGTACAGTTCAATCACGTCCCATTGCAGGTCGGCAGCAGGTGGCTGAACCGCAGACCGCTCCCGCTGCAATCGCTCAGAGGCAGTCATGGTGTCCACGGTCAGTTCAACTCAGTCGGTCTCCGCAGTCGGTGCTAGCAATAGCATCGCGAAGATCGCCGAGCTCAACAAACAGGCCAGCACCTTGCGCCAGCAGCTGCTTCGGGCCCGGCGCTCGTCGGGCGAAGGCGACGAGCAGGCCTCGCCCGATGCCGACAAGACCGAATCCCTGTCCCGCGAAATCGTCAACGTGCAAGCGCAGATCGAGCAGCTGGTGCTCGAGGCGCAGTTGTCGCGCCTGAACGTGGCCGGCGCCACCAAGACCGACGACGGCGGCGACCACGCCGCCAGCACGTCCGGCGACGCGTCGGGCGGCGGCAAGACGCCCAAGAGCGGCCACGGCGCCAACCACGGCAGCCGCGTCAGCGAGGCCTACAAGCCCGGGTTCGACGCCGCCGGCCAGCTCGTCAACGTGCAGGCCTGACGGTCTGCGGCACGTCATTGCGCTGGGCCGGCGGGCGCGCTACGCTCGGTGCGAGCCGGCCGTCGTGAGCAGGCAAAGGGGTGTTGACATGACTACGCGTACCAGATCGAGCGCCAAGGCGAATGCTTCTCCAGCCGGCAACGTGCCGGCCGAGTCGGCGCTCACCCAGGCAGCTTTGTTGGGGGCGCCGGTGGCGGCCTCGTTCCCGTGGCTCGACGCCAACGCCCAACTCATGGGCGGCTGGATGGAATGGCAGCGCGCCTGCTGGCAACCCTGGCTCGACCTGCAAGGCACGGTGGCGCAGCAGCTCGGCCAGCAGTGGGGCAGCCAATGGGGCGAGCAATGGAGCCGCACCTGGCTGGCGCCGACGCTGGAGCTCTGGACGGTGCGCGGCGCCGAGCAGCTCGCGTAAGCGAGCCGCCCGGTCAGGCCGTGGCGCGCGTCAGCCGAACTTGATGCGCCACAGCCCCACCAGCACGTGGCCCCAGATCAGCAGGTTCACGCCGAACAGCGTGAACACGCGCGAGATGTTCCAGAGCACGCGGGCGCGCCGCAGGGCGGCGTCTTCGCCCGTTGCGGCGTAGAGCACCAAGAAGAACGCCGCCGGCACGAAGGTGCCGACGATCAGCGTGGTCATGATCCAGTAGAAGGCTGTCATGCGGCTGTGGAGTCCCTGTAGGTGGCGTGGCGGCCGTCGGCGTGGCGCGCCAAGGTAGGCGAAAATCGCAGGAGCGCCGCGCGGCGTTCGTCGCGGCAACCCCCCGATCGTACCGACTCCGTTCCGAGAAGCCCCACCATGCCCGCATACCGCTCCAAGACCTCCACCGCCGGCCGCAACATGGCGGGCGCCCGCTCGCTGTGGCGCGCCACCGGCATGAAAGACGCCGACTTCAGCAAGCCCATCATCGCCGTCGTCAACTCGTTCACCCAGTTCGTGCCCGGCCACGTGCACCTGAAGGACCTGGGCCAGCTCGTGGCCCGCGAGATCGAAGCCGCTGGCGGCGTGGCGAAAGAGTTCAACACCATCGCCGTGGACGACGGCATCGCGATGGGCCACGACGGCATGCTCTATTCGCTGCCCAGCCGCGACATCATTGCCGACTCGGTCGAGTACATGGTGAACGCCCACTGCGCCGACGCCATGGTCTGCATCTCGAACTGCGACAAGATCACCCCGGGCATGCTGATGGCCGCGATGCGCCTGAACATCCCCGTGGTGTTCGTCTCGGGCGGCCCGATGGAAGCCGGCAAGACCCAACTCACCAACCCCGCCACCAAGGCCATCGAGATCAAGAAGCTCGACCTGATCGACGCCATGGTGATGGCTGCCGACAGCCACGTGAGCGACGCTGAGGTCGCCGAGGTCGAACGCTCGGCCTGCCCGACCTGCGGCTCGTGCTCGGGCATGTTCACCGCCAACTCGATGAACTGCCTCACCGAGGCGCTGGGCCTGAGCCTGCCGGGCAACGGCACCGTGGTGGCCACGCACGCCGACCGCGAGCAGCTGTTCAAGCGCGCCGGGCGGCTGATCGTCGAGCTCTGCCAGCGCTACTACGAGCAGGAAGACGAAACCATCCTGCCGCGCTCGATGGGCTTCAAGGCCTTCGAGAACGCGATGACGCTCGACATCGCGATGGGCGGCTCGACCAACACCATCCTGCACCTGCTGGCCGTGGCGCAAGAAGCCGGCATCGACTTCACGATGCACGACATCGACCGCCTCTCGCGCGTCGTGCCGCAGCTGTGCAAGGTGGCGCCCAACACCAACAAGTACCACATCGAGGACGTGCACCGCGCCGGCGGCATCATGGGCATCCTCGGTGAGCTCGACCGCGCCGGCAAGTTGCATACCGACGTGCCGACCGTGCACGCCAAGACGCTGAAAGCCGCGCTCGACGAGTGGGACGTGATGCGCAAGCCGAGCGACGCGGTGAAGACCTTCTACCAGGCCGGCCCCGGCGGCGTGCCCACGCAAGTGGCGTTCAGCCAGTCGGCCCGTTGGCCCAGCCTCGACACCGATCGTTCCGAGGGCTGCATCCGCTCGTTCGACCACGCCTTCTCGAAAGAAGGCGGCCTGGCGGTGCTGCGCGGCAACATCGCCCTCAACGGCTGCGTCGTCAAGACGGCCGGGGTGGACGACAGCCTGCTGGTGTTCGAGGGCCCGGCCCACGTAACCGAATCGCAAGACGAGGCCGTGCACCACATCCTCGAAGACCAGGTGAAGGCCGGCGACGTGGTCATCGTGCGCTACGAAGGCCCCAAGGGCGGCCCCGGCATGCAAGAGATGCTCTACCCGACGTCGTACATCAAGTCGAAAGGCCTGGGCAAAGCCTGCGCGCTGCTCACCGACGGCCGCTTCTCGGGCGGCACCTCGGGCCTGTCGATCGGCCATGCCTCGCCTGAGGCGGCGGCCGGTGGCGCGATCGGCCTCGTGCGCAATGGCGATCGCATCCGCATCGACATCCCGAACCGCCGCATCGACGTGCTGGTGTCCGACGAAGAACTCGCCAAGCGCCGCGCCGAGCAGGACGCCAAGGGTTGGAAGCCGGCTCAGCCGCGTCCGCGCAAGGTGTCGGCCGCACTCAAGGCCTACGCCAAGCTGGTGATGTCGGCCGACAAGGGCGCCGTGCGCGATTTGTCGAAGCTCGACGACTAAGCCCCCCCCGACGACCCGATCTCGCTCATGACGAGCGAGCGGGTCAGTCCACCACTTTGACCAACTGACCGGGCTTGGGTTCAGGCCCGCCAGCGTATGCGCCGTTGAGCAGGCGCAGTCGGGCCTCAGCCTGGTTGGGCAGCGGCGAGCTGCGAGCCAGCTCGACAAACCCGCCCCGTGGGAAGGGTTTGGTCTTAACCGCCCAAGGCTTGGCCGCCGCGCGATCAGCCGGCGTCATTGCTCGAAACGACCCTTCGGCCTCGCGCAACCCGGCAATCGAACGCTGCATGGCGGGCGCATCCTTGGCGGCGTACTGCAGCAAGAAGACGTGCTCGCCCGGGCCGCCCACCACGGTCAACACCACGTTGCGCGACCCGCCCTGGTCACCCCGCACGGGCCCCGCGAAGTGCGTGGCACTCAAGCCGTTGAGCGTGCGCGGTTCGGTGCGGCCACCCACAGGCTGCACCAGCTTGCGCATCACCTCATCGGGCGTGCGCCCCGCCTGCTCGGGCACCAGTCGCACGATCAAACCCGCGTCACCCGCTGCGTTGGCCAGCACGATTGCCTGCGTCGAGTTTTGCAAACGCCAGCCCTCGGGTGCACTGAGCGCAATGCCCAACCCCTCGTGATAGAAGTTGCGGCCCCGCACCACCCCCTGCGCCTGGCTGTCGCCAAAGGTCATGCCATTGATCGCTTCGAGATAGCGCACGCGCTGGTCGTCGCCATAGCTCAAGCCCGGTTGCAAGGCGTAGTTGGCGGCGATCTGGGTGATGTCGGCCAGGCGCTTGTCGTTGCTGGGGTGCGAGGCCAGCCAGTTGTTGCCCGACGGCGCCGGCTTGCCTTCGGCCTTGGCCTGGTCGGCGGCAAAGCGCTCCTGGTTTTTCAACACGGTGATCACGTCGACCATGTTGCGCGGGTTGTAGTGGTTGTGCGCCAGGTAGTCGGCACCCAACTCATCGGCTTGCGACTCCTGCTCGCGGCTGTACGACGCCACCAGCCCGGCGGCCACGCTTTGCGAGGTCTTGCTCGCCAGATCGGTGGCGCCGCTCACGCCCTTGGCTTCGAGCACCGCGCCCAGCACCGTGGCGGCCAGCACGCCGAGGCCGGCCTTCTGCTGCTGCGTGGCGCGCTGCGCGCCGTGGCGGGCGCAGACGTGGCCGATCTCGTGCCCCAGCACGCCGGCCAGCTGGGCCTCGCTGTCGAGGTAGGCCATGATGCCGCGCGTGATGTAGACGTAGCCGCCGGGCAGCGCGAAGGCGTTGATCTCGGTGCTGTCGAGCACGGTGAAGGTCCACTTGAGGTTGGGCCGCTGCGACTGCGCCGCGAGCTTTTGCCCCACCTCGTTCACGTAGGCCTGCACCTTCGGGTTGTCGTAGACGCCGTATTCCTTCAGCACCTGCTGGTGCTGCTTGGCGCCGACGCTCGCCTCGTCGGCCTCGCTCATCACCGTGCGCTCGGCCTCGCCGGTGACGGGGTTGACAACGGGCGTGCCACAGCCGGCGAGCAGGGCCAGCGTCAACAGCCCCGCGGAAACGGGGCGCAGAGGGAAGAAGCGGCGCAGGGTCATCGGGCGTGCAGCTTGTAGGGTTGGATGGGCTGCAGCGGGCCGTCGAACGACTCGACCGCCGGCTGCCCCTTGAGCGGCGGGAAGTCCATCCACTCGTCGGGCACGCTGCAGTCGGGGAACTGCGCGAGCAGGTGCCGGATCAGGGTCAGGCGACCCAGGCGCTGGTCGTTGAAGTTCACCAGCGTCCAGGGGGCATGCTTGGCGTGCGTGGCCTGCAGCATCTCGTCGCGGGCCTGCCCATATTCGGCGTAGCGATGGCGCGCCAGCAGATCGACCGGCGAGAGCTTCCAGCGCTTGAGCGGATCTTGCAGGCGATCGAACAGGCGGTGCTCCTGCTCGACCTGATCGACCGTGAGCCAGTACTTGAACAGCAGGATGCCGTCGTCGATGAGCAGCTTCTCGAACACCGGCGTCTGCTTCAGGAAGTGCTGGACTTCGTCGGCGCTGCAGTAGCCCATCACCTTCTCGACGCCGGCGCGGTTGTACCAGCTGCGGTCCATCAGCACGATGCTGCCGGCCGCGGGCAGATGCGGCACGTAGCGCTGGAAGTACCACTGCCCCTTCTCGATCTCGTTGGGCTTGTCGAGCGCCACCACGCGGCATTGGCGCGGGTTGAGCGTGGCGCTGATGGCGTTGATGACGCCGCCCTTGCCGGCCGTGTCGCGCCCTTCAAAGATGATCAGCAGGCGCTTGTTGTAGTACTTGACCCAGCGCGCCAAGGTGTTGAGTTCGACCTGCATGACGGCGAGCTGATCGGCGTAGTCCTGCTTGCTGATCGGCTCGCTCGAATGGATGTTTGAATGGGTGCTTTCGTGGTGCTTGCTCATGGGGAGGATGCGTGCGCGGTGACGATCAGCCTTTATAGCGCGTCCATCGGGGCGAGCAAGCCTTGCAGGTCGTCGGCGCTGAACTTCACCGCACCCGCCGCATCGGCGCCCAGCACGCCCTCGGCCAGCGCGGCCTTGCGGGCCTGCAGGGCCAGCATGCGCTCCTCGATGCTGCCCTCGACCACGATCTTGTAGATGAACACCGGCTGGTCTTGCCCGATGCGGTGAGCGCGGTCGTTAGCCTGCTGCTCGACGGCCGGGTTCCACCACGGGTCGAGGTGGATCACGGTGTCGGCCGCGGTGAGGTTCAAGCCCACGCCGCCGGCCTTGAGGCTGAGCAGCAGGAGCGGCACCGACCGGGCCTGGAAGCGCTCGACGATGGCGCCGCGCTCGGCCACCGGCGTCTCGCCGGTCAGCGTGAGGTGCGGCAGGCCCCAGTCCGCGAGCTCGCGCTCCAGCAGGTGAAGCATCTCGGTGAACTGCGAGAACACCAGCACGCGCCGGCCTTCGCTCACCAGCTCGGGCAGCATGGTCTGCAGCAGCTCCATCTTGGCGCGCTCCATCGACTCGGGCGTGAGCGTGCCCTTGACGAGGTGCGGATCGCAGCACACCTGACGCAGCTTGAGCAGCGCGTCGAGGATGGCGATCTGCGAACCGGCAAAGCCTTGCCGCTTGAGCGCCTTGCGCACCTGCTCGTCGGCCGCCACGCGCACGCTTTCGTACAGCGCGCGCTGCTCGCCCTGCAGCTGCACGCGGCGGATCACCTCGGTCTTGGGCGGCAATTCGGTGGCCACGTCCTCCTTGCGCCGCCGCAAGATGAAGGGCCGCACGCGCTGCGCCAGCACCTGGGCGCGCAGCGTCTCGCCGTTGTCTTCGATGGGGCGGCGCCACATGCGCGTGAAGCTGCGCGAGTCGCCCAGGAAGCCGGGCAGCAAAAAGTCGAAGTGCGTCCACAGCTCGCCAAGGTGGTTTTCGAGCGGCGTGCCGGTGACGCACAGGCGGTGCGCGGCTTGCAGCTTGCGCAGCGCGTTGGCGGCGCGGCTGCCGGCGTTCTTCACCGTCTGCGCTTCGTCGAGGATCAGCAGGTGCCAGGGCTGGCGAGCCAGCACGGCGATGTCGCGCCACAGCAGCGGGTAGGTGGTGAAGACCACGTCGTGCGACGCGATCTGCGCAAATTCTTTGGCGCGGCGCCCGCCTTGCAGGGTGAGTACGCGCAAGCCGGGGGCGATGCGCCGGGCCTCGTTCTGCCAGTTGGCGATCAGCGAGGTGGGCAGCACCACCAGCGCGGGCTGGCCGCTCGCCCCGCCCAGGCGCCCGGCGTGGTGTTCGAGCAGCAGGTGGGACAGCACCTGCGCGGTCTTGCCCAGGCCCATGTCGTCGGCCAAGATGCCGGCCAGGTGGTGGGTGCGCAGGTATTGCAGCCAAGCCACGCCTTCGAGCTGGTAGTCGCGCAACTGCAGTTGCAGCCCGGCGGCGGCCAGCAGCGCGGGGTCGATGGGCGGCGGCGTGCCGGCGGCGCGCAGGCGGGCGGCGAGTTGCGTCAGGCCGGCGTCGCCTTGCAGCTGCCAGGCCCCGTGCGGCCCGGCACGGCGGGCCTGGTTGCCTTGGGACTCGGCCAGGCTCGCGCGCAAGGCCTCGATGCGTTCGGCCTCCCAGCTCGACAAGGTGAGCGGCCCGGCCGCCTCGGCGCGTTGCGGGTCGGTGAGCAGATCGACCATCGCCCCCACGATGACCTTGAGCGGCGCGGCCGGCGCCTCGATGCGGCAGCCCCCCGGCGCGCGCAGCAGGATCAGCGCGTCGTCGGCGATGGTGGCGATCTGTCGGGCATCAAGCCAGCGCTGGTCGCGCTTGAGCAGGTCGGCCAGCAGCGGCGCGAGGTCGAGCGTTTCGCCGTCCACGTCCACGCCCAGGCTCAGCAGCCACGAGCCTTCGCGATGCGGCTGGCGCAGCGCCGTGATCTCGGCCGGGCGCGCGCCCAGCGGCTCGGTCAGCTCGCGGCCGGTCTCGTCGCCGGTGGCGGGGTCGATGACCAGGCGCCAGGCGTCCACCGGCACGGTCTGGTGGGCGAAGCCGGGGCGCACCACGATGATCCAGCCCTGCGCCTGCAGGCGGGGCACCTGCTCGGCCCAGAAGTCGCCGAAGTGTGACTCTTCGGCCAACGACCACCAATGGTCCTGCCCCTCGGCGGCGGCCGCGTTGCGCCATTGCAGCGCCTCGGGCGGCAGGGGGCGCAGGCCGCTGCCCCACAGCGCATCGGCCGCGTCGGCCTCGGCGGGCAGGTTGCGCTCCATCAGCACGCGCTCGCTCCAGGCGCCGCGCAGCAGCTCGGTGGGCTTGGGGCGGCTGCCGAGCACGCGCTCGGGGGCGGGGGTCTCCCACTTCAGGCCGGCGTCGGTGGTGTAGGTCCAGTCGGCGCGCGCCACGGTGGTCTGGCTGCTGCGCGGCCCGAAACCCGGCGCGGCGCGCAGGCCCAGCAGGCCGTCGCCACGGGTGAGGGTTTGCAGGGTGAGGCGAGGGCGAAACCAGCCGGGGACGGCGGCTTCGCTGGTCGGGCGGGCAGGGGGCATGGCGGGCATTGTCGCTGGCCGACGAGCGCAGGCGAGGGCTAAGATCGACGCGACCCAGCCGCGAGCTGGACGCACCACCAACCGGAACGCATCATGCGCAAGCACGCTCTCGTCATCGCCGCCACGCTGGCCCTGTCTTTCTCGACCTGCTGGGCGCAAGACCCGGCTCCGGCCTCGGCCCCCGCCGCCTCGGCCGCGCCGCTCAAGCTCAACAAGCCCAAGCCCGCGCCGCGTCGTCTGACGCCGGCCGAGCAACGCAAGGTCAACGCCCCGCCGCTCGACAAGCCGCCGCAAGGCGAGGTGCAGCCGCAGATTCGCATTCCGCTCACCCGCAAGCAACCGGCGGCCAACAAGCCGAACATGCAGCGCGGGCCCGAAGCCCCCGCGCCCGGCGGCGTGAACGATGCCGTGGCGCGGTGCAAGGCGCAGCCCACGCCGCAGGCGCAAGCCCAATGTCGCGAAGAAAACGGCTTGCGGCCCTGAGGGCGGCGCACCTGTGGCAAACCTGATGCCCTGAGCGCGCGGCGTTCGCTTAAGCTGTAACCGAATCACCGCTGCGCCGGCGTCGGCGCCGTTTCACCGACAAGGGTTTCATGGACAGCCAACCTCCCTCGGCGCCCGATGCGGCGCAGCCGCTGTTGCGCACGCAGTTGCTCGAAACGCTGGTTGCCAGCATCCCCGATCTGGTCTGGCTGAAAGACGCCAACGGCGTCTACCTCGCCTGCAACCCGGCCTTCGAGCAGTTCTTCGGCGCCAAGGAAGCCGACGTCGTCGGCAAGCGCGATCACGACTTCGTCAGCCACGAGCAGGCCGAGTTCTTCCTGGCGAACGACCGCGCCGCGATGGCGGCGGGCAAGCCGTGCGCCAATGAAGAGACCATCGTGTTCGCCAGCGACGGCCGGCGCGCGCTGGTGCAGACCATCAAGACGCCCATGCTCGACGCGCAAGGCCGCGTGCGAGGCGTGCTCGGCGTGGCGCGCGACATCACCGAGCTGCGCCAGACCGAGCATGCGCTCAAGAAGATCAACCGCGCCTCGCGCCTGCTCGGCGAGGGCAGCTCGGCGCTGATCCACGCCCGGACCGAGAGCGAGCTGCTGCGGCGCGTGTGCGATCTGGCCGTCGAGAACGGCGGCTACCGCATGGCCTGGGTGGGGCGGGCCGAGAACGACGCCGGGCGTGCCGTGCGCCCGGTGGCGTGGTCGGGCAAGCATGCCGACTACCTCGACCACGCGGCGTTTTCGTGGGCCGACGACGAGCGCGGGCAGGGGCCGTGCGGCGTGGCGGTACGCACCGGCCGAGCGGTGCGCAACCAGAACTTCCTGAGCAACCTGGCCATGGCGCCGTGGCGCGAGGCGGCGCTGCGGCACGGCTTCCAGTCGTCCGTCGGCCTGCCCTTCGAGGCCGACGACGATGCGGTCTACGTGCTCTCGCTCTACGCCGCCGAGCCCGACGCCTTCGAGGACGAGGAGGTCAACCTGCTGACCCGGCTGGCCGAGTCGCTGGGCTATGGCCTGGGCGCCCTGCGCGCGCGGCGCGAGCTCGAGCGGCACCGCCAGCATCTCGAAGAGCAGGTGAGCCAGCGCACCCGCGAGCTGCAGCAGGCCAAGAACGAGGCCGAGCTGGCCAACGAGGCCAAGAGCACCTTTCTGGCCAACATGAGCCACGAGATCCGCACGCCGATGAACGCCATCATCGGGCTGCTGCAACTGCTGCGCCGCGACACCGCCGACCCGGCCCAGCGGCTCAAGCTCGACCAGGCCGACGCGGCGTCCGAGCACCTGCTGCAGATCATCAACGACGTGCTCGACCTCTCCAAGATCGAGGCCGGTCGCCTGACCCTGGTCGAGCGCGATTTCGGGCTGCAAGCAGTGGCGACGCACGTGCTCGATCTGGTGCGCGAGCGCGCCAGCCGCGCCGGCGTGGCGCTGGTGCGGCAGATCGAGCCGGGCCTGCCCGAGCGGCTGCGGGGCGACGACCTGCGGCTGGAGCAGATCCTGCTCAACTTCGCCAGCAACGCCGTCAAGTTCACCGAGCACGGCACCGTCACGCTCTCGGCGCGGCGCCTGCGCGACGCCCCGCCGGGCGACGAAATCGGGCGGCTGTGGGTGCGATTTGAATTGCGCGACACCGGCATCGGCATCCCGGCCGACAAGCTCGGCCACGTCTTTCAAGCCTTCGAGCAGGCCGACGCCTCGACCACGCGGCGCTTCGGCGGCACCGGCCTCGGGCTGGCGATCAGCAAGCGGCTGACCTTGCTGATGGGCGGACGCATCGGCGCCGACAGCACGCCCGGGCAGGGCAGCGTCTTCTGGATCGAACTGCCCTTGCGGACGGCCGAGGCGCCGCCCGCCCAACCGAGCCGCGCCGCGCCGGCCGACGCGCCCCCGGCGGCCGACCACGCGGCCGGGCTGCGCGGCGCGCGGGTGCTGCTGGCCGAAGACAACGAGCT
>NZ_JAYSBZ010000051.1:0-24923 GCF_041915145.1 Aquabacterium sp.
TCTTGCGCTCGGTCTCGGTGGTCATGCCGCCGGTGGTGTCGATCTCGCCGCCGCAGCGCTTGGCGACCCAGTCGACGAAGTCGAGCACGTTGGTCCAGCGCGCGGCGGCGACCTTCTCGCTGTCTTCGCCGTCGTACAGGTGCTTCTCGTAGCCGATATCTTTCAGCCATTCGAGCAGCAGCGCCTTGGCGTCTTCGGCGCCGGTGGTGTGGCGGGCGCGGTATTCGAAGTCGGCGAAGTAGCGGCCGAACTCGTGCAGCCCGGCGATGGCGCGGCTGCTGAGCGACGAGCCGAGCGATTCGGCGAACAGCGCTTCGTACAGGCTCACCTTCCACTTGCTGGCGAACTCGCCGAGGCTGCCGAGCGTCTGGTGGCCGATGCCGCGCTTGGGCGTGGTGATGGCGCGCAAGAACGCGGGGTCGTCGTCGTTGTTGACCAGCAGGCGCAGCCAGGCGCAGAGGTCCTTGATCTCGGCGCGGTCGAAGAAGCTCTGCCCGCCCGAGACCTTGTAGGGGATGTTGGCGCGGCGCAGGGCTTGCTCGAAGATGCGCGCCTGGTGGTTGGCGCGGTAGAGGATGGCGAAGTCGCTCCAGTTGACGCTCACGGTGCCGCTGGTTGTGTTGCTGATTGCGGCGCCGGCGTCGGCCCCGCCGCGCAGGGCCTGGATGCGTGCCACGGCCCGCTCGGCTTCGTGCTCTTCGTTGTCGGCCTCGACCACGCGGATCGGCTCGCCCTCGCCGAGCTCGCTCCAGAGCGTCTTCTGATAGAGCTTGGGGTTGAGCTGGATGACGTTGTTGGCCGCGCGCAGGATGGCGCTGGTGGAGCGGTAGTTCTGCTCCAGCGGGATCACCTTGAGCGCCGGGAAGTCCTGCGGCAGGCGCTTGAGGTTGTCGAGCGTGGCGCCGCGCCAGCCGTAGATCGACTGGTCGTCGTCGCCCACGGCGGTGAAGCGCGCGGCGTCGCCGTCGTCACGTATGACCAGCAGCTTGAGCAGGTCGTACTGCTGGGCGTTGGTGTCTTGATATTCGTCGACCAGCACGTGGCGCAGCTGCTTTTGCCACTTGGCGCGCACCGCGTCGTGCTCGGCCAGCAGCTTGACGGGCAGGCTGATGAGGTCGTCGAAGTCCACCGCCTGGTAGGCGGCCAGGCGCTCTTCATACAAGCGCATCACGCGGGCCGCCACGCGCTCGTCGTCGTCCTGTGCCTGGGCTTCGGCCTGGGTGCTGGTCAGGCCCTGGTTCTTCCAGAGGCTGATTTGCCATTGCCAGCGGCGGGCCAGGTTGGCGTCGGTGGTGGCGCCGGCGTCGCGCAGGATGCTCAGCACGTCGTCGCTGTCGAGGATGGAGAACTGCGGCTTGAACCCGAGCGCCGCGCCGTCTTCGCGCAGCAGCTTCACGCCCAGCGCGTGGAAGGTGCAGATCACCAGCTTGTTGGCCGCTTTGGGGCCCACCAGGCTCTTGGCGCGCTCGCGCATTTCGGCGGCGGCCTTGTTGGTGAAGGTGATGGCGGCGATTTGCGACGGCGCCAGCTCGGCGCCGGGGCCGCGTTCGAGCAGCCGGGCGATCTTGTGCGTGATCACGCGGGTCTTGCCCGAGCCCGCGCCAGCGAGCACCAGGCAGGGGCCTTCGAGATGCTGCACGGCGGCCATCTGGGCCGGGTTGAGGGTGGACGGGGGCGCGGACATGGGGCGAACAACTTCACACGGAAACGACGAACGGCAGGCAGCATAGGGCAAGTCCGGGGCGGCGATGCCTGATTGATTTCGAGCAACGCGCCACAATCAGCCCCATGCTGGCGACCTCGGTCGCGCGAGGCACTCAGATGGTCGGGCACAGGGAGCCGACCATGCACCCACCAGACGCAACAACAACATGAGTCAGCTCGAACCCAGGCCGGTGGCCCTGGCCGCGCCCGGCATCCGGGCGGTCACGGCGCACGCCGGCGATCTGCGCAGCCGCATGCGGCAGTTGATGCTGCGCGCCCAGACCCCCGACAGCGCCACCGCCTGGGCCCGGCTCGCGGCGCATGCCGGGGCGCTCGAACAATCGTCCTACGCCGCTTACCTCGACGAGCGCATCGCCGCGCTGCTGCACGCCACGCGCGTGCCGAGCCGCCACCAGCTCGACGGCGTGCGCCGCGTGCTCGAGGCCGTGCTCGACGACGTGCTGCACGACCCGCGCCGGCGTGGTCAGGCGCCCGCCGACGCGGCCACCTTCAACGAGTGGTGGGACTGCGTGGTCGGCCTGATCCAGCTCGAGGGCCGGCGCGAGCAGGTGATGCATCGCGGGCTGCGCGAGGCGGGGCTGGACGCCGGCGCCGAGCTCGCGTCGTGGGTGCAGCGCCTGTCGGGCCTTGGCGCGCGGCCGGCGCTGCGGCGGGCGCAGCTGCTGGCCGAGCTGCTGGCGGCCAACGGGGTGCGCGTCGAGCGACCGGCCGACGAGGCCGATCTGGTGGCCTGCTACCAGACCGCGCTGCGGCGCCGTGGCCAGCAGGCGCGCGAGGCCGCCGCGCGGGCCGCGCTGAGCGGGCTGGGCGTGGGCGACTGGTTGCGCCTGCTGGCGCCGCAGCGCTGCTGCGCGTTGTCGAAGGTGTCGGCCGCGCCGCGCGACGGCGAGGTGGCGCTGGCCGATTACGCCGGTTGCTGGGCGGCGCTCGGTCGCATCAGCGCGGGCGATCTGCAGCTGCAGGGCTGCCGTCTGCGCGCCGTCGAAACGCCGGGGGGCGACAACCTCTTGCGCGTGAGCTTCCAGGCCAATGGGGTGCCGTTCGAGTTCGACTACGCGGACGAGGCTGGCGGGTTCGACGCGCATTTCGTCGAGCATCTCAACCGCGTGGCCCAGGCCGTGCGGCTGCCGGGCAGCTTCCTGGTCGATCGGGTCAACAGCGACACCGACGTCGAGGTCGTCTACCTGCCCTTGCAGGCCGCGGCGGCCTTGCAGCTCAGCGGCGCGCTCGGCGCCTGACGGCGTTCAGCCCAGCCGGGCCACGAACTCGCGCACGGCGGCGGCGAACTCGGCGGGCTGCTCCAGCGCGCTGAGGTGGGCACAGCCGTGCAGCATCACCAGTCGCGCGCCGGCGATGCCGCGCGCCACCGCCTCGACCATCGCGGGCGGCGTGCTTTCGTCTTGCGAGCTGGCAATGGCCAAGGTGGGGACTTTGATGTGGCCCAGGCGGTCGGTGGTGTGCGTGTCGCGCACGGCGGCCAGGCAGGCGCGGTAGCCGTCGGGGTCGCAGGCTTCGAGCAGGCGCTGGGTGCGCGCCACGGCGGCGGGTTGCGCCACCTGGAAGGCCGGGCTGAAAAAGCGTTGCAGCGAGCTGGCGCTCACAGCGCTCAGGCCCCCCGCCTCGACCGCGCTCAGGCGTTCGTCCATGGCCAGTCGGCCGGCCTCGGGGTATTGGCTCGACGTGTTGGCCAGCACCAGCGCGCGCACCTTGCCAGGGTGGCGCAGCGCGAGCTCCTGCCCGATCATGCCGCCCATCGAGATGCCGACCCAGACCACGGGCCCGTCGCACAGCTCGTCGATCAGGCGCGCGGCGTCTTCGGCCAGATCGGCCAACGTGAGCGCGCCGGTCGGGATCTCGCTGCGGCCGTGGCCGCGCGTGTCGGGGCAGATCACGCGGTGCTCGGCGGCCAGCTCGTTGGCCAGCGCGTCCCACATCGAGCCGTCCAGCCCCAGCGAGTGGCTCAGCACGATGGTGTGGCGCGCGGCACCGTTGCGGGCTTCGCGCACCGTGGCGTGCAGCTTGGGGCGGCTGCGCGTGAACACCGAGCGGCCCACGCCGGTGTGCGTGGACAGATCGGCGGTGCGCGGCGCCAGCTCGTGGCCCAGCTCGCGCAAGATGGTCGCGGCGCGGGCAAAGGCGGTGTTGGCGGCGGGCACGCCGGCGTAGATGGCGAACTGGATCAGCGCCTCGCGCACCTCGTCGGGCGTCAGGGCGCCGGCGCAGCCGGGGGTGAGCGCGCCGCGCAGGTGGCCGTCGAATTCTTCCCAGCGGCCCAGGGCACTGGTGATGGCCAGCACGATCAGGCGGCGCGATTTCCAGTCCAGCCCCGGGCGGCCCCACACGCCGTGCCAGGCGTAGCGGGTGATGAAGTTTTGAAAATCGGCGTTGAAGGCGTGCGACTGGCCGATGGCGCGGTCGACGAACGGGTCGCTCATGGCGGCGCGGCGGTTGCGCATGCCGCGCTCGAAGTCGTGGTCGAAGCCGAAGTCGGGGCCGGTGGGGGGAGGGGTCTGGCTCATGGTGGGGGCGGGGCGGTTTCAGCGAGTCTGCCGATTGTGCCCAAGGGGTCGCGCTGCGGGTCGTTTTGGAAATTGACGGGCAATGCGTGAACTTTTTCGCTAATTGCCGGCGGTGTTCGTGCCGATAGTGTGCGAACTGCCGGCCAGATCGCGCTCCGGGCCCTCACGGCGCCCGGCGATGCTCGCTGATCCACCCGGCCCACACGGTTGGTTGCTCGCGGCAACACGGGAGATCGGTATGACGCTCAATCGATGGACGATCGGCGCGCGCATCGCGGCACTAGCTGCGGCGTTGATGTTGATGATGGCCTTGCTGGTGACGTGGGCGGCGCACGCCATCGCCGCCGGCACCGGCCAGCTCGACGCCTTGGCGGACGACGCGCGCGTGGCGCAGTCGGCGGTGGACGTGGCGCGGGCCGCGCAGGTCACGTTCAAAATCCAGGTGCAAGAGTGGAAAGACCTGTTGCTGCGTGGCGCCGACGAGGCGGCCTACAACAAGTATCGCGATAGTTTTTTGAAAGAAGGCGACGCCACGCGCGCCAAACTGACCGAGTTGCGCGGGCTGTTCGGGCGGCTGGGCCTGAATGCGGACGAGGTGGATGCGGCGCTGGGCACGCATGCCGAGTTGCTGTCCAGATACCAGGCCGCGTTGGCGCATTACGACCGCGCGCATGCCGATCAGAGCGCGCATGTCGTCGATGGCTTGGTCAAGGGCATCGATCGGCCGCCGAAGCAGCAGATCGATGCCATCGTGGCCCATGTGCTGAAGGCGTCGCAGGCTCACCTCGACCGGGAACTGGCCACGGCGCGCGCGCGGCAGCAAACGGCCTTGGCCGTGTTCGGCGCGGTGTTCGTGCTGTCGCTGGGCCTGAGCGCTTTCGCGACGTGGCTGGTTTGGCGCAGCATCACCCGGCCGCTGCTGTCGGCGGTGAACGTGGCCGCGCAGGTGGCCGATGGTCATTTGTCGGCGCGCATCCGGGTCGAGGGCGCTGACGAGTCGGCCCAGATGATGGCGGCCTTGCAACGCATGAGCGAGAGCCTGCAGACCGTGGTGCGGCGCGTGCGCTCGGCGGCCAGCGAGGTGCAGCACGCCTCGGCCGAGATCGCGTCGGGCAACCTCGACTTGTCGAGCCGCACCGAGATGCAATCGTCCAATCTGCAGCAGACGGCCTCGACCATCGAGCAGCTGTCCAAGGGCGTGCAGCACAGCGCCGACAGCGCCACCCAGGCCAGCGAACTGGCGGTGCGGGCGTGCGACGTGGCCGAGCGCGGCGGCAATGTGGTCGGCAACGTGGTGCAGACCATGAACGACATCCACGACAGCTCGCGCAAGATCGCCGACATCATCGGTGTGATTGACGGCATCGCCTTCCAGACCAACATCCTCGCGCTCAATGCGGCGGTCGAGGCGGCGCGGGCCGGCGAGCAGGGGCGCGGCTTTGCCGTGGTGGCCTCCGAGGTGCGCGCGCTGGCGCAGCGCAGCGCGAACGCGGCCAAGGAAATCAAGTCGCTGATCGCCGCGAGCGTGGAATGCGTCGAGCGTGGCTCGCATCTGGTGAGCGACGCCGGCTCGACCATCGCCGAGGCGGTGCAGGCCGTGCAGCAGGTGCGCGACGTGATCGCCGAGATCACGTCAGCCACGCACGAGCAGTCGACCGGCGTGCAGCAGGTGAGTCAGGCCATCAGCGCCATCGACACCACCATGCAGCAAAACGCCGCGCTCGTCGAAGAGGCGGCCGCCGCGGCGCAGTCGCTCAACCTGCAGGCGCGCACGCTGGTCGAATCGGTCGAGTTCTTCGAAGTCTGAGCGACGCGTCGAACGTCGAGCGGCTCAAGCGGCTCGGCGGCGTGCCGCCACACCCACGCCCACCAGCGCGGCGCAGGCCACGCCCAGCAGCAGGGCCAGCGCGGCGCCGCCGAACACACCGGCGGGCTGGTGATGGTCGAGCAGCGCGCCGAACAGCGGGGCGGATACCGCGAAGCCCAGGTCGAGCCCTGAATACACCGTGCCGTAGACACGCCCGGTCGCGCCCGGCGGCGCGGCCTGCTTGATCAGCATGTCGCGCGACGGCCCGGCCAGCCCCGTGCCCAGGCCGGCCAGCGCAGTGAGCACCAGCGCGGCCGTGCCGGCGCCTGCCGCCGTGGCCGGCCACCACTGCTGGCCCACCGTCAGCAGCACCAGGGCGCTCGCCACCAGCGCGGTCGAGATGATGCGCTCCAGCCGCGTCACCCGCGCCACCAGAAAACCGCCCACCACCATGCCGGCCGCACCGGTCAGCATGTAGCCGCTGACCACCAGGCTGGCCACTTCGAGCGGCAAGGCGTAGAGCGTGTGCAGAGCCGGGGCCGCGAAGCTCTGGATGGCCGCGAGCGCACAGGTGCTGAAAAAGAAGAATGAGAAGCACAGCCACACCGAGGGCAGCTTCAAGAACGCCAGCGGGTGCTCACCGCGCGCGGCGGCGTGGTGGGCCGGGCCGTGCTCGCCCGGGGCGCGGTCGGCAATGGCTGCGCGCTGGCTGGTCAGTACCGCGATCACCAGCACGGCCCAGGCAGCCGCGCCAGCCAGCGCGATGCGCCACGAGCCGCTGGCGTGCGTCAGGCCGGTCAGGAAGAGCGGCGCGGCGGCCCAGCCCAGGTTGCCGCTGATGCCGTGCACCGAGAAGGCATGGCCGAGTCGCGGCGTGGACACGCGTTTGTTGAGGATGGTGAAGTCCACCGGATGGAACGACGCATTGCCCAACCCCGCCAGCGCGGAGGCCAGCGCCAGCCCGCCGTAGCCTTGCGCCGTGGCACCGGCCAGCGCGGCCAGCGCGAAGCAGCCCAGCGCGGCGAACAGCACCGGGCGCGCGCCGATGCGGTCCACCACGAAGCCGGCCAGCGCCTGCCCCACACCCGAGACGGCGAAGAACACCGACACCAGCAGCCCGAGCTGCGCGTAGCTGAAACCGAAGTCGCGAATCAGCCAGGGGAACAGCGGCGGCAGCAGCAGGTGAAAGAAGTGCGAGGTGCCGTGGGCCAGGCCGACCAGGCCGATGGTGTGGGCGTCGCGGCGCCAGGTGGCGTCGTGAGCGGGGCGGGGGGCGAGGCCGGGGGACGGGGGCGAGGCGGACATCCGGGCATCGTAGCCCGCCGCTGCCCGCCGCCGCACACTCGGTTGCATTCCCCTGGTCAGCCCGGGGCGGCATGGGGTAACGTGCGGGCCATGCAAGCGTTCGGTCTGACCAGAGCTGGGGCGGTGCGCGCGGGTGCGCCGGCACTGCGTGTTTCGTGGCGCGCGTGGGTCGCGCTGCTCGCCGTGGCGACCCTGCTCGGCGGTTGCGCCTCGGGCCCGGCGCCGTCGGGCTCCACGGCGACCGCGCCGGCTCGCTCGCGTCCCCTGCCGCCGGGCAGCGATGGGCCGCCCGACAACCCGCCGTCCGACTTGGCCCTGGTGCCCGACGCCGAGCCGCGCATCGAGCCCATCCGCCCCGGCGGCCCGAACAAGCCCTACACCGTGCTCGGCCGCAGCTACGAGCCGCAGACCGCCGACGCGCCGTGGCGCGAGCGCGGCTCGGCCTCGTGGTACGGCCGCAAGTTCCATGGCCGGCGCACGGCCAGCGGCGAGGTCTACAGCATGTACGGCATGACGGCCGCGCACCGCACGCTGCCCATCCCGAGCTACGCCCGGGTGCGCAACGTGGCCAACGGGCGCGAGGTGATCGTGCGCGTCAACGACCGCGGGCCCTTTCACTCTGACCGCATCATGGACCTCAGCTACACCGCCGCGCTCAAGCTTGGCGTGCTCGGCGGCGGCACGGCGCAGGTCGAGATCGAGCGGCTCACGTTCGCCGACATCCGCACCGGCGCGTGGCGCCGCGATGTGGTGCCGACGGTGGCCGAGGCGCCGGGCGCCGGGGTGGCGCCGGTGGCCGCCGTCGCGCCACCCACTGCGCCGGTGCTCGTGCAGCCGCAGGGCAAGGAGGCCGTGGCCGCGCTGGTGGCGCCGGCCACGCTGCCGCGCCCCTCGGGCTCCAGCGTCGCCTCGGCGCTGCCGCCCGATCTGCGCCCGACCGACGGGCCCGCCGCCAGCAACAGCGAGGTGTACGCGGTGCAGCCGAGCACGCGCGGCAAGGTCGCCGACTACGCGGCGTCCGGCTACGCAGGCGTTCGCCCCGGCGCGGTGGCGTCGGCCGAGGTCAGCAGCGCGGCCCTGCCGGCGGTTGGCCCGGCCAGCCCCGCGCCCGATCTGCCGCCCGAGCAGCGCGCCCGCGCCTACACGGCGGACGCGCAGGGCTTCTGGGTGCAGTTGGGCGCCTTCAGGCAACGCGAGGGCGCCGAGAACTTCCAGCGCCGCGTGGCCAGCGAATACGACGTGCTCAGTCCGCTGCTGGCCATCTTCAGCGAGGCCTCGATCTTTCGCCTGCAGGCCGGCCCCTACGCCTCCCGCGACGAAGCCCGCAGCGTGGCGCGCAAGGTGCGCGAGGTGCTCAGCCTCGTGCCGGTGATCGTCGAGCGGCGCTGAGCCGGTGGCGTCGCCGACCAGGCCGGTGGCAATTTGTTGACCTCGACTCAGGAGCCCGCATCGTGACCGCACCCTCCCCCTCCGGCAACTTGCGCTTGTTCGTCGACAGCCACTTCCACAGCCCCTACGCCCTCTCGGCTTACGTGGCCTTGCTTGAAAAAGGCTTGAACTTCGATCTCGCCACGGTCGATCTGGCCGCCGGCCAGCAACAGCAGGCGCCCTTTGCACAGCCCTCGCTGACCGCCCGGGTGCCGATGCTGATGCATGGCGATTTCGCGTTGACCGAGTCCAGCGCCATCGCCGAATACCTCGAAGACGTCTTCGCGCCGCCGCAACACGCCGCCTTGTTGCCGGCCGCCGCGCAAGACCGCGCCCGCGCCCGGCAGATCCAGGCCTGGCTGCGATCCGACCTGATGCCGATCCGCGAGGAGCGAGCGACCACCGTGGTGTTCGAGCGGGCGCCGGCGCCGCCGCTGAGTGCCGCCGCGCGGGCCGCCGCCGACAAGCTCTTTGCCGCCGCGCTGCACCTGCTGGGCGACGGCCGCGCGCAGTTGTTCGGCGCGTGGTGCGTGGCCGACACCGATCTGGCCCTGATGCTCAACCGCCTCGTGTTCGGCGGCGACGCGGTGCCCGAGGTGCTGGCGCGCTACGCCCGCGGCCAGTGGGCGCGGCCCTCGGTGCAGCGCTGGCTGGCGCTGGGGCAGGCGCGGAGCCAGGCGCCGCGCACCTGACCGCGCCGCGCCTCAGCCCGGTCTTTTTTGCAGCCGCTCGCTGCGCCAGTAGACGTCGTCGCCGCCCCGGCCGTCGAGGTTGGCGCGGTTGAGCACGCGGGCCAGCACGAAGAGCAGATCGCTCAGGCGGTTGAGGTAGTGGCGCTGCGCGCTGCCTGTCTGCTGGCTCGTCTGTTCGGCCAGGCCGAGCGCCACCACGCTGCGCTCGGCGCGGCGCGCCACCGTGCGCGCCACATGCGCCAGCACGGCGCCGCGCGTGCCGCCGGGCAGGATGAATTCGCGCAGCGGCGGCAGCGCGGCGTTGTGCGTCTCGATGGCCGTTTCGAGCCGGCTCACGGCCGACTCGGCGAGCAACGTGGCTTGCGGCATGGCGAGTTCGCCACCGAGGTTGAAGAGCTCGTGCTGCACGTCGATCAGCAACTCGCGCACGGCGTCGGGCAGCGGCTCGCACAGCAGCAGGCCGAGCTGCGAGTTGAGCTCGTCGACGTCGCCCAGGGCTTGCACGCGCGGCGCGCTCTTGGGCAGGCGGGTGCCATCGGCCAGGCCGGTGGTGCCATCGTCGCCACTGCGGGTGACGATGCGGGAGAGGCGGTTTTCCATGCGGCGATTGTGGCGCGTCAGACGGGCGCGGCGCGTTGCAGCACGGCCTCGATGCCGCGCGCCCAGGGCAGCGCGAGTTTCTCGTAGCCGCGCCAGGCGAGGTGCGTTTCGTTCATCCAGTCGCCGCTCTCGCCGGTGCTGCTGGGCGAGGCCGGCAGCAGCGGCACGGTGGTGGTGTCGAACACGTGCAGATTGGGGTAGCGGCGCTGGTCGCCGGCGCAGGCCAGCAGCAGGTCGGCCAGGCGGCCTTGCAGGTTGTGGCAGGTGGCCGTCCAGTCGGCCGGCGGGATGCCGTGGTCGTGCAGGGCCGGCGCCACCCAGGCCTTGGTGCCGCGCACGGCCGGGGCATGGCGCGGCGTCAGGTAGGCGTAGGTGTGCATGAAGATCGGCACGCCGTGGTTGATGCCGCTGTCGCGCAGCTTGATCAGGTCGTCGAGGTTGGCGCGGATGTAGGTGGCGAACGCGGCCCAGCCGTCTTCGCTGATGTAGCGGTCGGTGCCCAGGCCCGCGTCGCCCCACTCGGGTTGCGTGAGCAGCAGGCGCTGCCGGGGCGGGGTGCCGATGGGCGTGGTGCCGAGGGCGAGGATCAGGTCGTTGCCGCCGCCCGAGATGAGCAGGCCGTCCCAGCGCCGGGCTTGCCGGCCGGTCAGCAGCGCCATGAAGCAGGGGTCGCGCGCGCGGTCGTCCAGTCGGCTCGGCGAGTCACCCGGCGAGCCGCAGTGGACGACCGCGCAGGTGCTGCTGAATTCCATCTCGTAGAGCAGGTTCGACTGCTTGGCGAGGTTCAGCGCGCCGATCGAGAACCACGAGTCGCCCGCGGCCAGGAACTTGCGCGGGTAGAGACTGAAGTCGCGCGGCGCGCGGGTGTCGAGCACCTGCGCCGGGGTGATGACGACGAGCGGGGCCATGTTGCCTCCCGGGTTGAACGCTTCGAGCGCGGTCGATTATGAGGCGCGCCGACAGGCCCGCGCTCCAGATCAACGCACCAGCGCTCAACGACAATCGGGCGCCGTTCAAATCTCACGACATGACCTCGTCGCCCCCTTCCGCCGCCGCGCCTGCTCGCCACGCCCATCTCTCGACCGGGCCCTTGCTGGCGCTGGTGTTCAACGCCGGCGTGTGGGGCGTGTCGTGGTGGCCGTTGCGGCGCCTGCACGAGGCCGGGCTGCATCCGCTGTGGGCCACGGCCTCGTTCTTCATGCTCGGCGCGGCCTTGATGCTGTGGTGGCGTCCGCAGGTGGCGCGCGTGCTGCTCGGCTCGCCGGCGCTGTGGGTGCTGGCGGCGGCCTCGGGCGTGACCAACGCGGCGTTCAACTGGGCCGTTAGCACCGGCGCGGTGGTGCGCGTGGTGCTGCTGTTCTATCTGATGCCGCTGTGGGCGGTGCTGCTGGCGCGCGCCATGCTGGGCGAGCGCATCACGCCCAGCGGTCTGCTGCGCGTGTTGCTCGGGCTGGTGGGCGCGGCCCTGGTGCTGTGGCCCACCGGGGCGGCGGCGCAGTCCGCCTGGAGTCAGCTCGGCAGCCTGCCCGACGCGCTGGGCGTGCTGGGCGGCATCGGCTTTGCCTTCACCAATGTGTGGTTGCGGCGCGAGGCTGAGCAACTGCCGCAGGCGCGCGCCGCGGCGATGTTCATGGGCGGCTGGATGCTGCCCTGCGTGCTGGGGGGCGCGCTGGCGTTGCAAGGAGCCTTGCCCTGGCCGCCCGCACCGGCGCCCGGGTGGATGCTCGGGGCGCTGGGCATGGGGCTGGTGTTCGTGGCGGGCAACCTGGCCTTGCAATACGGGGCGTCGCATCTGCCGGTCAACACGGCCTCGGTGGTGATGCTCACCGAGGTGCTCTTCGCCGCCGCGTCGGCGGTGTGGTGGGGCGGCGAGGTGCTGCATTCGCGGCTGCTGCTGGGCGGCGCGCTCATCATGGGTTCGGCGGCGCTCGCGGCCTGGCAGAGCTGGGCCGGCAGCTGAAGCGCCCGGCGCGCGCTTAGCAGAAATCGCAGAGTCCCACCCGGCCCGCAGGCTTTCGCGACGGGTCTAGCATGCGGCGCTTGTCCGACTTTTCGACGCGCCCGTGGCGCCACCCAGCATGAGCCCTTCCAGCACCCCGAGCAGCGTCCACGACTTCGAGGCCGTGTCGATCACCGGCCAGCCGGTGCGCCTGGCCGACTACCGCGGCAAGGTGCTGCTGATCGTCAACACGGCCAGCCAATGCGGCTTCACGCCGCAGTTCGACGGCCTTGAAAAACTCTGGAAGGCCCATGCCGACCAGGGCCTGGTGGTGCTGGGCTTTCCGTGCAACCAGTTCGGCGGGCAAGACCCCGGCAGCGCGGACGAGATCGCGTCGTTCTGCTCGCTCAACTACGGCGTGAGCTTCCCGATGATGAGCAAGATCGAGGTCAACGGCGGCGGCGCGCACCCGCTCTACAAGTGGCTCACGGCCGAGGCGCCGGGCATCCTGGGCACCAAGGCCGTCAAGTGGAACTTCACCAAGTTTCTGGTGGGCAAGGACGGCCAGGTCATCAAGCGCTACGCCCCCACCGACAAGCCGGCCGACCTGCAGCGCGACATCGCCGCCGCGCTCGCTTGACCGCGCGAGCCCCGGGGCGGCGGGGCTAAATCAGCCGCGTGCAGTTGCGCCCGCCGGCCTTGGCCTGGTAGAGCGCCTGATCGGCCCGCTCGACGGCCTGCTCGATGGTCTCGCCGCCGCGAAATTCGGTGAGCCCTGCCGAGAAGGTGACGCGCAAGTCCGGCAGGTGGTCCACCACCACCAGCTCGCGCAGCCGGTCGCGCAGCCGCTGGATGCCGATCAGGCCCTGCTCGTGGCGGGTTTCGGGCAGCAGCATCAGAAACTCTTCGCCGCCCCAGCGGGCCAGCGCGTCGGTCTCGCGCAGCGTCTGGCGCGCCAGCCGGGCGAAGTTGCGCAGCACCTCGTCGCCCGCGCCGTGGCCGTGGTTGTCGTTGACGTGCTTGAAGTGGTCGAGGTCGATCACGCACAGGCTGAAGGTTTGCCCCGAGCGCTCCATCTGCTTGATGGCCTGCTGCAGCATCTCGTTCATGTGGCGGCGGTTGTACAGCCCGGTCAGCTCGTCGCGCGTGGCCATCTCCTGGATGCGGGCGAGCGCCTCGGTGAGCTCGTTCTTCTGCCGCTTGAGCTTGGAGCGCATGTCGCTGAGCTGCGCGCCCAGCATCGACACCACCGGCAGGATGGTCGCCATCAGCACGAAGTGCGCGAACTCGACCTTGGGTGGGTAGTGCGCGGGGTCGTGCCAAGCCATCCAACCCATCACCGAACCCAGCAGGGTCACGGTGTAGATGTTGGTGACGCGCCGGCCCAACCGGTTGAGGTTGAAGATGCCGAACACCAGCACCAGCGCCAGCAGCATCATCAGGGCGCCGCGAAACGGCGCGCAGGCGACGTACGACCAGGCGATCCAGACCTGCGCGCCCAGGATCTGCGGCAGCGTGAGAGCGGGGTCGGCAAAGCGCTCGTTGAAGCCGCTGCGCAAGCAGGTGTAGACCACGACGATCCAGCTCACCAGGCCGATCTGCAAGTGGTGCACCGGGCCGGGCTCGACCAGGCCGTTGTCGGCGCCGTAGCCGGTGATCAGCACGCACACCACGTAGACCAGCATCGAGATCAGCGAGCGGCTGATGCGGATGCGCTGCTTGCGGTCGGGGCTCAGCGCCAGGTCGCCCAGCGCGCCGAGCAGGCGCCGCGTCGGGCTGGGCCGCACCCAGGCCGCGCTGGCCTCGACGGGCGCGGCAGCCGGTGGCGGCAAAGGCCGTGACGGGGGGGCGGTGGCGGACATCGGATGGACGGCGTCGAAAGAGGCGATGTGACTCGATATCGACAACTTCGGCAGTCTGTTGTCACAACTTGAGGGGCCAGAGGTGAACGCGCCGAGCTTCGATAATCGGGCGCCCACCTCATCAGGACGCTCCCCATGTTTGAACACGTCGATGCCTACCCCGGCGACCCCATCCTCACGCTCAACGAGCAGTTCCAGGCCGACCCGCGCGCGGCCAAGGTCAACCTCGGTATCGGCATCTATTTCGACGACGCCGGCCGCCTGCCCGTGATGGCCGCCGTGCGCCAGGCCGAGGCGGCGCTGCTGCAGCAGCTCGGGCCCAAGCCCTATCAGCCCATGAGCGGCGCCGCCAACTACCGCCAGGCCGTGCAGCAGGTGTTGTTCGGCGCCGGGCACGAGGCCGTGACGAGCGGGCGCATCGCCACCATCCAGACGCTTGGCGGCTCGGGCGCACTCAAGATCGGGGCGGACTTCTTGAAGCGCTTCTTCGGCAACGCCTCGGTGTGGGTCAGCGACCCCACGTGGGACAACCACCGCGCGATGTTCGAGGGCGCGGGCATCCCGGTCCACACCTATCCGTACTACGACGCGGCCACCGGCGGCCTCAAGTTCGACGCCATGCTCGACACGCTGCAGTCACTGCCGCCCAAGAGCATCGTGCTGCTGCACGCCTGCTGCCACAACCCGACCGGCGTCGATCTCACGCAATCGCAGTGGAACCAGCTGATCCCGCTGATGCGCGAGCGCGGGCTGATCCCCTTCCTCGACATCGCCTACCAGGGCTTCGGCGACGGCCTTGTCGACGACACCTACGCGCTGCGCGCGCTGGCCGACGCGGGCATCGGCTTCTTCGTCGCCAACTCGTTCTCGAAGAACTTCTCGCTCTACGGCGAGCGCTGCGGCGGCCTGAGCGTGGTCTGCCCGACGCGGGCCGAGGCCGAGCTGGTGCTGGGCCAGCTGATGGCCTGCGTGCGTCGCAACTATTCGAGCCCGCCGATCCATGGCGGCCAGATCGTCGCGCGCGTGCTGCAAGACGCCGAGCTGCACAACCTGTGGGCCGACGAGCTGGGCGCGATGCGCGTGCGTATCCAGGCCATGCGCGGCAAGCTGCACGAGGTGCTCGCGGCCAAGCTGCCGGGGCGGGATCTGCGCTACTTCATCACGCAACGCGGCATGTTCAGCTACACCGGCCTGACGCCCGAGCAGGTCGAGCGCTTGCGCGCCGAACACGGCGTGTACGTGCTGCGCTCGGGGCGCATGTGCGTGGCGGGGCTCAACAGCGGCAACGTCGAGCAGGTGGCCCGCGCGTTCGCGGCGGTGCTCGGGGGCTGACCCCGGGGGCGTGAGCCGGGCGGCCTTGCGCCTAGCGGGAATCCTCGTCCGCCATCAGATCCACCGAGGCCTGATCGAGCAGCCGGAAGCGCGCCACCACCTCGGCCAGCGTGCGGGCCTGCTCTTGCAGGCTGGCGGCGGCGGCGGCCGACTGTTCGACGAGCGCGGCGTTCTGCTGCGTCATGCCATCGAGTTGCGTCACGGCCTGGCTGACCGTGCCGATGCCGCTGGCCTGCTCGGCGGCCGAGGTGCTGATCTCGCCGATCACGTCGGTGACGCGGCGCACGCTGTCGAGGATGTCGTTCATCACGCTGCCGGTTTCCTGCACCAGCTTCGAGCCGGTCTCGACCCGCTCGGTCGAACTGAGGATCAGACTCTTGATCTCGCGCGCCGCGTTGGCGCTGCGTTGCGCCAGGCTGCGCACTTCGCTGGCCACCACGGCGAAGCCGCGGCCTTGCTCGCCGGCGCGGGCGGCCTCGACGGCGGCGTTGAGCGCCAGGATGTTGGTCTGGAAGGCGATGCCGTCGATCACGCCGATGATGTCGGCGATCTTGCGCGAGCTGTGGTTGATGTCATCCATCGTGCTCACCACCTGGGCCACGACGTCGCTACCGCGCGAGGCGGCGCTGCGGGCCGAGTCGGCCAGCTGGTTGGCGGTGCGCGAGGCGTCGCTGTTCTCGTTCACGCGGCTGGTGAGCGAAACGATGGACGACGAGGTTTGCTGCAGGCGCGCGGCGGTCTGCTCGGTGCGCACGCTCAGGTCCTGGCTGCCGGCGGCGATCTCGGCGCTGGCGGTGGCCATGCTGTCGGCGCTGTGGCGCACGCGGCCCACGGTGTCGTTGAGGCTGTCGCACATGCGCTTGAGCGACAACATCAGCGAGCCGATTTCATCCTTCACCCGAAAGCGCACCTCCTGCTGGATGTTGCCCGACGCGATGGATTCGGCGAGGTGGACGGCGCGCTTGATCCGGTGCGTGATCGAGTAGGCCAGGCTGTTGATGATGAAGAACAGCAGCGCCGTCGCGGCGAGCATGATGGGCGCGAACTGCGCCAGCCGCGTCCAGAAGGTGGCGCGCAGGTCGTCGATGTACACCCCCGAGCCGATCACCCAGCCCCAGGGCTTGAAGGCCATCACGTAGGACTGCTTGGGTTGCGGGGTGTTGTGCCCCGGCTTGGGCCAGAGGTAATCCACAAAACCCTCGCCGCTCGCCTGCGTGACGCGGACGAACTCCTTGAACAGGTAGACCCCGTCGGCGTCCTTCATGTCCGACAGATCCTTGCCATCAAGCTCCGGCTTGATCGGGTGCATCACCATGCGCGGCTGCGTGTCTTGCAGCCAGAAGTATTCGTTGCCCGAGTAGCGCATCTCCTTGATGGCGGCGCGCGCCTGGGCTTGCGCCTGCTCGCGGCTCAGCGCGCCCGAGGCTTCCAGGCCCTGGGCCCAGACCAGCACCGAGTAGGCGGTCTGCACGGCCTGCCGCGTGGCGGTGAGGCGGTCGTCGCGGCTGTGCACGTAGGTCATCCACAGCAGGTAGCCGCACAGGGTCAGCACGACCAGCACCGTGCCGAGGGCGGTGGCGCGCAGCTTGGTCACCAGCGAGGTCTGCCGGATCCAGTTCTTCATGATGAGTTCGCTCCGATTGGGCGGCGCGGCGCGCGCGGGCAGCGCGGCGACGCATGTTCGCAATCGGCATCTTGAGCGGCTTGGCGCTGTTTCGGCGCGAAGAAAAGGCAGCGATTCGCGGCCCAATCTCGCGGCAGGCCCGCGCCTTGCCCCGCTATGGTCGATCAGGCCAGCGTGGCCTGCCGCACCGCGTGTTCCCAGCGGCCCATCAGCTCGGCGGCCCGTTCGCGCGACATCACCGGCACGAAGGTGCGTTCGGCGCGCCAGTGGCTTGCCAGCTCGGTCAGGTCGTTGTAGACGCCCGTGGCCAGGCCCGCGAGGTAAGCCGCGCCCAGCGCCGTGGTCTCGATCACCTGGGGCCGCACCACCGGAATGCCCAGCAGGTCGGCCTGGAACTGCATCAGCAGGTCGTTGACGCAGGCGCCGCCGTCCACGCGCAGCTCGCTCACGGCCGCCCCGCCGTTGGCCACCGCGTCGCGGCTCATGGCCTGCAGCAGCGCGGCGCTTTGAAAGGCGATCGATTCGAGCGCGGCCCGGGCGATGTGCGCCACCGTGCTGCCGCGCGAGAGGCCCACGATGGTGCCGGTGGCGTGCGGCTGCCAATACGGCGCGCCCAGTCCGGTGAAGGCCGGCACGAACATCACGCCGCCGGCGTCGGGCACGCTCTCGGCCAGCGCCTGCACCTCGCTGCTGGCGCGGATGGCGCGCAGGCCGTCGCGTAGCCACTGCACCACCGCGCCGCCGATGAACACGCTGCCTTCCAGCGCGTACTCGGGTTGCGCGTGCGGCTGAGCGGCGGCGGTGGTGATGAGGCCGTTGTGCGAGGTTTGAAACTGCGCACCGGTGTGCATCAGCATGAAGCAGCCGGTGCCGTAGGTGTTCTTCGCGAGGCCGGCCTTGAAGCACGCCTGGCCGAACAGCGCGGCCTGCTGGTCACCCGCGATGCCGCCGATCGGGATGCTCGCGCCCAGCACGTCGTGCGCCGTCGCCCCGAAGGCGTGGCTCGACGGGTGCACCTCGGGCAGCAGCTCGCGCGGAATGCCCAGCGCCGCGAGCAGCTCGTCGTCCCACTGGTTGGTGTGGATGTTGAAGAGCATCGTGCGCGCCGCGTTGCTCACGTCGGTGGTGTGCACGCGCCCGCCGGTGAGCTGCCAGACCAGCCAGCTGTCCACCGTGCCGAAGGCCAGCTCGCCCCGCTCGGCGGCGGCGCGCGCGCCCGGCACGTTGTCGAGCAGCCAGCGCAGCTTGGTGCCGCTGAAATAGGCGTCGATCACCAGCCCCGTCTTGGCGCGCACCGTGGCCTCCAGCCCTTGCGCGCGCAGCTCGGCGCAGAGCGGCTCGGTGCGGCGGTCTTGCCAGACGATGGCGTGCGCGATGGGTTGGCCGGTCGCGCGGTTCCAGACGACGGTGGTCTCGCGCTGGTTGGTGATGCCCAGCGCGGCGATGGCGGCCGGCGCCACGCCGCTGCGCTCGATGGCCTCGCGCGCCGCCTGCAACTGCGAGGCCCAGATCTCGTTGGCGTCGTGCTCGACCCAGCCCGGCTGCGGAAAGATCTGCCGGAACTCGTGCTGCGCCATGGCCACGATGCGGCCGGCGCGGTCGAACACGATGGCGCGCGAGCTGGACGTGCCCTGGTCGAGGGCGAGGATGTGGCTGGTGGGGGTGGTCATGGTGGCGCGTCCGGTTGAAGGGTGGGCGGCTCAGCTGGCCGACGGATTGATGGCCTCGATGTGTTCAGTGCTCGCGACCGTCAGGGCCACGTTCAACTGCTCCAGCAACTCGGGGAAGGGCGGCGGCGGCGGGGCGTCGGTCACCACGCGGTCGACCTGGTTGAGCCGACCGATCTCGATCATGGCGGGGCGGTGGAACTTGCTCACGTCCACCAGCAACCAGCTTTCGCGCGACTGCTCGATCACCGCGTGCAGCATCTTCTGGTCGCGGTAGTCCTGATCGCGCAGGCTGCCGTCGGCGTCCAGACCCACGGCCGAGATCAGACCGAAGTCGACCTTGAACTGCCGCATGAAGTCCACCGCGATCTCGCCTTCGATACCGCGGTCGCGCGCGCGCAGCAGCCCGCCGGCCAGGTGTACGCGGCAGTCGGGGTGTTCGGCCAGGATGTTGGCCACGTGCACGCTGTGCGTCACCACATGCAGCCGGCGGCGCACGCTCAGCTCGCGCGCTACCGCTTCGACGGTGGTGCCCACGCCCAGCATCAGCGAGCTGCCGTCCGGAATGGCCGCCACCACTGCCTGCGCGATGCGCGTCTTGCCCTCGGAGCGTGTGCTCTGGCGCTGGCGCCAGGCATCGGCCGACGAGGTCTTGGCCGGCACGCTCACGCCGCCGTGAAAGCGCGCCACCAGGCCCGCTTCGGCCAGGCGCTGCACATCGCGCCGCACGGTTTGCAGCGTCACGCCCAGGCGCTCGGCCAGACGTTCGACGGACACGGCGCCACGGACGCGCACTTCGTCCAGCAATTTGGTTTGTCGGGGGTTCGGGGTCATGACGGATCAAAAAAACGGGGACACGGGCGAGTTGGGGTGGGGCGCGCGGGCTTGTAGCAGCCGCGTTCGGCACCGGGCGTCAGCTTAAACGAATCAAAACGAATCGATTTGATGATATTTGCCTAATTGACGCGTCGAAATGTGTGATTGACAGGCGGCGAAAGCGAAAAACTGGCTAAAGTGGCGATTTTTGGCGCTCGTATTGTTTCGCTTTTCGGGGCGCCGCTGTTGTTTTCAGGAGCCTGCCGTGTCCGAGTCGTCCGCTGCGTCTGTTGAATCCGAGTTGCATTGCGACGTGCTCGTGGTGGGCGGCGGCATCAATGGCGCCGGTATTGCGCGCGATCTGGCGGGGCGCGGTTGGCGCGTGGTGCTGTGCGAAAAAGAGGATCTGGCCTCGCACACCTCGTCGGCGTCGACCAAACTCATCCACGGCGGCTTGCGCTATCTGGAGTATTACGAGTTCGGTTTGGTGCGCAAGGCGCTGATCGAGCGCGAAGTGCTGCTGGCCAGCGCGCCGCACATCATGCGGCCGCTGCGCTTCGTGATGCCGCACGACGCGGCCATGCGCCCGGCCTGGATGATCCGCCTCGGCCTGTTTCTATATGACCATCTGGCGCGCCGCCGGTGGTTGCCCGGCTCCAGCGGCGTCGATCTGCGTCGCCACCTCGCTGGCCAGGCCCTGCAATCACGTTTCACGCGCGGCTTTGAATATTCCGACGGCTGGGTCGACGACGCCCGGCTGGTGGCGTTGTGTGCTGTGGATGCGGCGGAGCGCGGTGCCACCATCCTCACCCGCACCCGCTGCGAGTCGGCCACCCGCACGGCCGAGGGTTGGCGGGCCGAGTTGGTGCGGCGCGATGGCTCGGCGTTGCGCGTGCAGGCCCGTGCTTTGGTCAATGCGGCGGGGCCGTGGGCCGAGTCCTTCCTGCGCCAGCAGGCGCGGCCGGTGGCGGGTGAAACCCTGGCGACCAAGCACCTGCGTCTGGTCAAGGGCAGTCACATCGTCGTGCCCAAGTGCTTCGAGGGCGACCACGCCTATATCTTCCAGAACGCCGACGGGCGCATCATCTTCGCCATCCCCTACGAAGAACGCTTCACGCTGATCGGCACCACCGACGTCGAGCTGCAGGGCCACCCGGGCAGCGCGGCCATCGAGGTCCCCGAGGTGGTCTACCTGTGCGAACAGGCCAGCCGCTACCTGCAGCACCCGGTGCGGCCGGACGACGTGGTCTGGACCTTCTCCGGCATTCGCCCCCTGCTCGACGACGCATCGGGCAACCCGGCGGCCGTCACGCGCGACTACGTGCTCGAGCAGCATGCCGAGGGTGGTGGTCCGCTGCTCACGGTCTGGGGCGGCAAGATCACCACCTTCCGCAAGCTGGCCGAGCAGGCTGCCGACGACGTGGGGCGCATGCTCGGCGAGCGCCGTCCGGCCTGGACGCTGCCGGCCAGCCTGCCGGGTGGCGATCTGCTCGACCAATTGACGGCGCGGGGAGGGGCGGTGCCGGTCGATTCGCATCCCGAACGTGTGCGGGCCGCTTACCTGGCGAGCGTCCTGCGGCGCCATCCGTGGCTGCCCGAGCCGCTGGCGCGCCGCTACGTCGGCGCCTATGGCTCGCGCATCGAGCGCGTGCTGGGCGGTGCAACCGACATCACCGATTTAGGGGCGCAAGTGGCGCCGTGGGTGTTCGAGGCCGAGCTGCGTTACCTGCGCGACGTCGAGTGGGCCACCAGCGCCGAAGACGTCCTCTGGCGACGCAGCAAGCTCGGCCTGCATCTGCAGCCCGCCGAGCGCGAGCAGGTGGCGGCCTGGTTTGCGCGGTCTGGCGAGCCGTCCTGAGACCTGCCTCAGGGTTGAAAGCGCGACAAATCGAGCGGCCTGGCGCCGCTTGGTCGGCTCCGACTTGCGCGGCCGTTCGACCGCCGCATACAATGGAAAGCTTTTCGGTTTGGCCGAGGGCCGCCTTTTCTCGTTCGATTTGTGGGTTTTCCGCAGTCGGGCGGGCACGTGAAGAGCGTGTGGCGGAGTGCTTTGCCAAGGTTTTTATCAACGGGAACAGGCCGGCAACGGTCGGAAAACACAGGTCATCATGCCTACCATCAACCAGCTCGTGCGCTTTGGTCGTCAGGTCGAAGTCACGAAATCCAAATCGCCTGCGATGCAGAACTGCCCGCAGCGTCGCGGTGTTTGCACCCGCGTGTACACCACCACTCCGAAGAAGCCGAACTCGGCGCTTCGTAAGGTCGCCAAGGTGCGCCTGACCAACGGTTTCGAGGTCATCTCGTACATCGGCGGTGAAGGCCACAACCTGCAAGAGCACAGTGTGGTGCTCGTGCGCGGCGGCCGGGTCAAGGACTTGCCGGGTGTGCGTTACCACATCGTGCGCGGTTCGCTCGACCTGCAAGGCGTCAAGGACCGTAAGCAATCTCGCTCGAAGTACGGCGCGAAGCGCCCGAAGAAGGCCTGATTGGTCACAAGAGGCCGTGTGGGCGCCCCGGTTGGGGGTTCATCGGCGCGTCACGCTCGGGCGGCAAGCTCCGGGTTGTGGCATTGAACGGTTTCCGGGTTGTCCGGGAGCTGAGTAAGTGGAGGCTCTTGATGAGCGTCCGCGGCCAGGCTGGCGTCGCGTGCCACCTAGCCAACTGAAGCATTGAAAGGAAGAGAAATGCCTCGTCGTCGCGAAGTACCGAAACGTGAAATCCTGCCCGATCCGAAGTTTGGTTCGGTTGACCTGTCCAAGTTCATGAACGTCGTCATGGAATCGGGCAAGAAGGCTGTGGCCGAGCGCATCATTTACGGTGCCCTCGAGCAAGTCGAGCAAAAGACCGGCAAGGATCCCCTCGAGGTCTTCACCGTTGCGCTGAACAACGTGAAGCCGATGGTCGAAGTGAAGTCCCGTCGCGTGGGCGGTGCGAACTACCAAGTTCCCGTTGAAGTTCGCCCCGTGCGCCGTATGGCGCTGGCCATGCGCTGGCTCAAGGAATCGGCCCGCAAGCGTAGCGAGAAGTCCATGGCCCAGCGCCTGGCCAACGAGCTGCTGGAGGCCTCGGAAGGTCGTGGCGGCGCGATGAAGAAGCGCGATGAAGTCCACCGCATGGCTGAAGCCAACAAAGCCTTCTCGCACTTCCGCTTCTAAACCTACACCGACAGCAAGCTGTCTACGGGCGTCCGGGTGTGCTCTGCACATCCGGCGCCTGGTCAAATCTGGAGTGACCTCATGGCACGCAAGACCCCGATCGAGCGCTACCGCAACATCGGTATCTCGGCGCACATCGACGCTGGCAAGACCACGACGACCGAACGCATCCTGTACTACACCGGCGTGAACCACAAGATCGGTGAAGTGCACGAAGGCGCTGCCACCATGGACTGGATGGAGCAGGAACAAGAGCGCGGCATCACCATCACGTCGGCTGCCACCACCTGCTTCTGGAAGGGCATGGACCTGTCCTACCCCGAGCACCGCTTCAACATCATCGACACCCCGGGCCACGTTGACTTCACCATCGAAGTCGAGCGCTCGATGCGCGTGCTCGACGGCGCCTGCATGGTGTATTGCGCCGTGGGCGGCGTGCAGCCCCAGTCTGAAACCGTGTGGCGTCAGGCTAACAAGTACAAGGTGCCCCGTCTGGCGTTCGTCAACAAGATGGACCGTACCGGTGCCAACTTCTTCAAGGTCTATGACCAGATGAAGCTGCGCCTGAAGGCGAACCCGGTGCCCGTGGTGATCCCCATCGGCGCCGAAGAAAACTTCGTGGGCGTGGTCGATCTGCTCAAGATGAAGGCCATCATCTGGGACGAAGCCTCGCAAGGCATGAAGTTCGACTACCAAGACATCCCCGCCAACCTGGTGGAAGATGCCAAGAAGTGGCGCGAAAACATGATCGAAGCGGCGGCCGAGGCTACCGAAGATCTGATGAACAAGTACCTCGAAGAGGGCGACCTCTCCGAAGACGACATCAAGCTGGCCCTGCGCACTCGCACCATCAACTGCGAGATCCAGCCCATGCTGTGCGGCACCGCGTTCAAGAACAAGGGCGTGCAACGCATGCTGGACGCCGTGATCGACTACCTGCCCTCGCCGGTGGACATTCCCCCGGTGGCTGGCACGGACGACAACGAGCAGCCCACCTCCCGCAAGGCTGATGATTCCGAGAAGTTCTCGTCGCTGGCCTTCAAGCTGATGACCGACCCGTACGTCGGTCAGCTGACTTTCGTGCGCGTCTATTCGGGCGTGCTGAAGTCGGGCGATTCCGTCTTCAACCCGATCAAGGGCAAGAAGGAACGTATCGGCCGTATTCTGCAGATGCACGCCAACCAGCGTGAAGAAATCTCCGAAATTCTGGCCGGCGACATCGCCGCTTGCGTGGGCCTGAAGGAAGTGACCACGGGTGAGACACTGTGCGATCCGGACGCCATCGTCACGCTGGAAAAGATGGTCTTCCCGGAGCCCGTGATCTCGCAGGCCGTGGAACCCAAGACCAAGGCTGACCAGGAAAAGATGGGTATCGCCCTGGGCCGTCTGGCCAAGGAAGATCCGTCCTTCCGTCTGCGCACCGACGAAGAATCGGGCCAGACCATCATCTCCGGCATGGGTGAGCTCCACCTGGAAATCATCGTCGACCGCATGAAGCGCGAATTCGGCGTGGAAGCCAACGTGGGCAAGCCTCAAGTGGCTTACCGCGAAACCATCCGCAAGACCGTTACCGAAGTCGAAGGCAAGTTCGTTCGCCAGTCGGGCGGTAAGGGCCAGTACGGTCACGTCGTGCTGACCGTCGAGCCGATGGAGCCGGGTGGCAAGGGCTTCGAGTTCGTCGACGAAATCAAGGGTGGTGTGGTTCCTCGCGAATACATTCCTGCCGTTGAAAAGGGCATCATCGACACGCTGCCGAACGGCGTGCTGGCCGGCTACCCCGTCGTGGACGTGCGTGTGCGCCTGACCTTCGGTTCGTACCACGATGTGGACTCGAACGAAAACGCGTTCAAGATGGCTGCGTCGATGGGCTTCAAGGATGCCTGCCGCAAGGCCAGCCCCGTGATTCTCGAGCCGATGATGGCCGTCGAAGTCGAAACGCCGGAAGACTACGCCGGTACCGTGATGGGCGACCTGTCGTCGCGTCGCGGCATGGTGCAGGGCATGGACGACATGGTCGGCGGCGGCAAGGTCATCAAGGCCGAAGTCCCGCTGTCGGAAATGTTCGGCTACTCGACCTCGCTGCGCTCGGCCACGCAAGGCCGCGCCACGTACACGATGGAGTTCAAGCAATACGCTGAAGCTCCCAAGAACGTGGCCGACGCCATCATCACGGCACGCGCCAAGTAATTTTCAAGCCGGTCTTCGGTGAGCTGCCCTGCGCTGCCCGTGGCGCGGGAGCAAGCAGGCTCACGGAGACCTTAAACCCCCGCACGGGCAACTGTTCTTTGATTCAGGAGATTCAAAATGGCAAAAGGTAAGTTTGAGCGGACCAAGCCGCACGTGAACGTGGGCACGATCGGTCACGTTGACCACGGCAAGACCACGCTGACCGCAGCGATCACCACGGTGCTGTCGAACAAGTTCGGCGGCGAAGCCAAGGCCTACGATCAAA
>NZ_JAYSBZ010000052.1:0-24283 GCF_041915145.1 Aquabacterium sp.
CCTGGGTGTTCCAGGGCAGCATTGAAAAAGGCAAGGCGGACGCGGGCGAGACGGTGCGCGTCGAGTCGCACGACGGGTGCTTTCTGGCGTGGGCGGCGTACAGCCCCGAGAGCCAGATCCGCGTGCGGGCCTGGAGCTTCGACGAGGCAGAGCGCATCGATGCGGCGTTTTTCGAGCGCCGCATCGCGCAGGCCCTGAAGCTGCGCGAGCGGTTGGGCATTGCCGCGCACAGCGACGGCGTGCGGCTGATCCACGGCGAGGCCGATGGCCTGCCCGGCCTGATCGTCGATCGCTACGGCGACGTGCTCAGCGCGCAATTCCTGAGCGCCGGCCCCGAGCGCTGGAAAGGCGTGATCGCCGACGCGCTGGTGGCGGCCACCGGCTGCGCGCGGCTCTACGAGCGATCGGACTCCGCCGTGCGCGGCCTCGAAGGCCTGACGCCCGTGGCCGGCTGGTTGCGCGGCGAGGGCGACACCGAGGTGACCATTCGCGAGCATGGCTGGCGCCTCACGCTCGACGTGGCCGAGGGCCACAAGACCGGCTACTACCTCGACCAGCGCGACAACCGCAAGCTGTTTGCCGACCTGGTCAAGCAGTTCGGCTGCCAGCGCGTGCTCAACTGCTACAGCTACACCGGTGGCTTCAGCGTGGCGGCGTTGGCCGGCGGCGCGACCGACGTGACCAGCGTCGATTCGTCGGCCCCGGCGCTGGCGCGGGCCACGGCGCACGTCGCCCTGAACGGCTTCGGCGCCGCGCGCCACACCGCGCTCGACGCCGACGTGAACGGCACGTTGCGCCAGTTCTTGAAAGACGGCCAGCGCTTCGACGCCATCGTGCTCGATCCGCCCAAGTTCGCACCCAGCGCGGCGCACGCCGACCGCGCGGCGCGCGCCTACAAGGACATCAACCGCCTGGCTTTCAAGTTGCTCAACGAGGGCGGCCTGCTGCTGACCTTCTCGTGCTCGGGCGGCGTGGGGCCGGACCTGTTCCACAAGATCGTGGCCGGCGCCGGCATGGACGCCGAGGTGGACGGCTACATCGTCAAGCGGCTCGAAGCCTCGCCCGACCACCCGACCACGGTCACCTTCCCCGAGGGCGAATACCTCAAGGGGCTGTTGGTGGTGCGGCGCTGAGCGCGCCGCCGCTCAAAGGCTCACTCGTTGGCGTAGGGCTGCAGGGCTTGCGTGTCGCATTGCAGGCGGCCGCGGCTTTCGCGCACGGCGCCGTCGCGCTTGAAGGCGGCCATCACGCGGCTGGTGGTCTCGGTGGTGAGGCCGAGCAGCGCGCCCATGTCTTCGCGGGTGAGCGAGTGGCATTGGCCTTCTTGACTGCGCGCCGCGAGGTGCAGCAGCAGGCGCGCCACGCGGCCGCGCGCGCCGCCGGTCGAGAGCTGGGTGATGACGAGGTCGGCCTCGTCAACGATGCCCTGCCAGCGTTGCAGGAGCCGGGCATAGCGCTCGGGCTGGACTTGCGCCATTTCTTGCAGGGTCAGCGCGCTTGCAGGGCACACGGTGGTGCGGCCCAGGCAGCTGGCGGTGTGGTGATAGCGGCCATTGACGAGCAGTTCGAGCCCCATGACGTCGCCCTCGCGCAGCACGCGCACGATGCGCTGCGTGCCGTTGGGCAGTCGGCGGGTCAGCTTGACCATGCCGCGGCAGACCGCGTAGAGCGTGGCGCCTGGCGAGCCTTCGGTGTACAGCTCGGCGTCGGGTTCGAGGGCCAGGGGGCGCGGCTGGTCGGCGGCGGACAGCGGCAGCAAAGGCACCCCAGCCGGAGCAGCCAGCAGATGCACCGTGCACTGTGAGCACGGTTTGCCGTCGGTGCGGAGGTCTTCGTTGCGTACGGGCTTGAGCATGGGCCGAATGTTTTCATACCTTGCCCGGGCCGTGGCGCCCAACCCACGTCTTTATTGCGGTAGATCAAATTCGGCGCGACGCACGCGCACCGGGTCGACGTGGGTCATCACGCGCAGCACCATCGGCAGCCGGGCCTTGGCTTGCGCGGCGGCGGCCGCGGCGATGTCGTGGCCTTGCTCGACGTTGAGCGTGCCGTCGATCTCGAGGTGCACGTCCACCGCGATCAGGTCGCCCATCTTGCGGGTGCGCAGATCGTGCAGGCCCAGCACGCCAGGCGTGGCGAGCAGCTCGGCGCGGATCTTTTCGATGTCTTCATCGCTGGCGGCGCGGTCCATCAGGTCGTGCAGCGCGTCCCACGCGAAGCTCCAGCCCATCTTGCTCACCATCAGCCCGACGATCAGCGCCGAGACGGGGTCGAGCAGCGTGTAGCCCAGCAGGTTGCCGCCGATGCCCACCGCCACCACGAGCGACGAAGCCGCGTCGGAGCGGGCGTGCCAGGCGTTGGCGATCAGCATGCTCGAGCGCAGCCGCTCGCCCACGCGCAGCATGTAGCGAAACAGCAGCTCCTTGGCCACCAGGGCGCCCAGCGCCACCCACAGCGCCACGGTGTGCACCTGGCTCACGGCGTGCGGCGCCTGCAGCTTGTTGGCGGCCGACCAGAGCATGCCCACGCCCACCGCGAGCAGCAGGCCGCCGAGGGCCAGCGAGGCGGCGTTCTCGAAGCGCTGGTGGCCGTGCGGGTGGTCGTCGTCGGCTTCCTTGCGGCTGTGGTGCGAGGCAAACAGCACCACGAAGTCGGCCAGCAGGTCGGACAGCGAATGGATGCCGTCGGCCACCAGGCCCTGCGAGGCCGAGAACAGGCCGATCACGATCTGCACGGCCGAGAGCACCAGGTTGACGACCACGCTGACCAGCGTGCTGCGCCGCGCGGCGGCGTGGCGCTCGGGGGTGTCTTCTTCGTGGTCGTCCTGGGCGAGCAGCGGGTGGACGGACGGGAAACCGGGGTCGTTGTTCATGTTGTCGTGGTGGATGAGGGCATGGCGACCGGCCAGGTCAGCGTGACCTGCAAGCCGCCGAGCGCGGGTGAGCGCGCCACGTCGATCTGCAGGCCGTGTAACTGCGCGACGCGCCGCACGATGGACCAACCCAGGCCGCTGCCGGGCTGCTCGTTGCCGAGCACGCGGAAGAAGCGCTCGCCGAGGCGGGCGCGGTCGGCGTCGCTCAGGCCGGGGCCGCTGTCGGCCACCTGGCAACGGGGCTGGCCCGCGTGGGCATCAATGCGCAATTCGATGCGTGCGCCAGCGGGGCTGTAGCGGCAGGCATTGTCGAGCAAGTTGCGCAGCAGCACGCTCAGCAAGGCCTCGTGCCCGACCACGGCACTGGGCTGGTCGGCGTGCAGTTCGAGCTGTTGGCGCCGGGCCAGCGCCTGCGGGGCCACCTCGGCCGCCACGCGTCGCGCCAGGGCGGCGAGGTCGAGCGCTTGCGGGGCGGGCGCGCCGTCGCTGCCCTCCACGCGGGCCAGCGTGAGCAATTGCTCGACGAGGTGCGCCGCGCGATCGCAGCCGGTCAGCGTGGCCGACAGCGCGCGCTGTCGCTCGGCGTCTTGCGTGGCCGCCTGCGCCACCTGGGCCTGCATGCGGATGGCGGCGATGGGCGTGCGCAACTCGTGCGCGGCGTCGGCAGTGAAGCGGCGCTCGGCTTCGATGAGCTGGGCGATGCGCGCGAACAGCTCGTTGAGCGCCGCCACGAGTGGCGCGAGCTCGGCCGGCGCCTGGGGCAGGTTCAAGGCCGTGGTGGCCTGCGGGGCGCGCTCGATCACGGCCTGGCGCAATTCGCGCAGCGGGCCGAGGCTGGCGCGCACGGCCACCCACACGGCCAGACCCAGCAACGGCAGGGCCAGCGCCAGCGGCGCGAGCTGGCCGCGCAGCACGGCGCGCAAGATGGCGTCGCGCGCGTCCAGCCGCTCGCCGACCCACACCTGCGAGCCCGGGTCGCGGCCCGGCGCGCCGAACACGCGCCAGCGCACGCCATCGTGCTCGACGCTGCTGAAGCCGCTCGCGGCGGTGGCGAAGGGTTGCTCGGGCGCGGTGCCCGAGCGCGCCACGAGCTGGCCGTCCTGCCAGACCTGGAAGGCCACGCGCGGGGCGTAGCGGTGCAGCGTGGCGGCGGGGTGGCGCGGGTCGTCATCGTCGTCGTCGGCATGGCCGCGGCTGTGTCCGCGATGGTGATCGCGTTCGCCGCCTTCGGACTGCCGGCTGATGACGAGCGCGGCCGCCTGGGCGAGGTGGCCGTCGAGCAGTTCGTCGAGCTCGTGCTGCGCGCCGAACCACGTCCAGGCCGCGGCCAGCAGCCACACCGCCACGGCCACGCCCAGCACGCCCGCCAGCAGGCGGCCTTGCAGCGAGCGCATCACGCCGCGGCCCCGGTGGCGATGGCGTAGCCCACGCCGCGCACGGTCTGGATCAGCTCGGTGCCCAGCTTGCGCCGCAGCCGGTGGATGTGCACCTCGACGGCGTTGCTCTCGACCTCGTGGCCCCAGCTGTAGAGATGCTGTTCGAGCTGCTCGCGCGTGAGCACGCGGCCGGCGCCGAGCATCAGCGCCTGCAGCAGGTCGAACTCGCGGGTGGACAGGGTCACCTCCTGCCCGTCTTGCAGCACGCGGCGCGTGGCCGGTTGCAGCACCACGTCGCGGGCATGCAGTTCGTCTTGCACCTGGCCGTGGGCGCGGCGTACCAGCGCGCGCAGCCGGGCCGCCAGCTCGCTCAGGTCGATGGGCTTGATCACGTAGTCGTCGGCGCCGAGGTCGAGCCCCTGCACGCGCTGCGGCACGGCGTCGCGTGCGGTGAGCACCAGCACCGGCGTGGCGAGGCCCTGGGCGCGCGCGGCGCGCAGCACGTCGAGCCCGTCTTGCCGGGGCAGGCCGAGGTCGAGCACGGCGGCGGCGTAGCTGCCGCTGCACAGCTCGCGCTCGGCGGCCACGCCGTCGCGCACCCAATCGACCGCGAAGCCGAGCTGGCGCAGGCCGGCGCACAGGCCGTCGCCCAGCAGGGGGTCGTCTTCAGCGAGCAGGACGCGCATGGTGAGTCAGTTAAGGGCTTCAGTCGTCATCGTGGCCGCGCTGCGAGTGCGTGACCGCCGTGGGGTCGGCCGCCGGCGCGGTCTGCCAAGCGTATACCCAGTAGCCGGCCACCGCCATCGCGATGAGCAGACCCAGCCAGATGCGGTTGCGCTTGACCACGTCGGGCCCCGCGCCCGGCTGGCGTCCGGTGATCATCGTGGCGACCAGATTGGTCTGGCGCAGCACGCTGCTGACGACGATCAGGCCCAGGTGCCCGAACACGGTGGCCAGCGCGGCGTTGGCGGTGAACTCGTGGAACTCGCTCATCCACTCGCCGCCGATCTCGGCGTAGGTGGCGTAGCCATTGGCCGCGCTGAGCACGCTGAGCCCCAGCAGCGCCCAGATCGCCAGCGTGTTGGCCACGTGCTGCGTCTGCAACCAGATTGACGCCAGGGGGCGCCCGGCGCGCCAGCCGCGCCACACCTCGGGCAGGGCGCGCAGCTTGCGCCACTGCGCCGACCAGCGCGCCTGCGGCGGGCCGATCAGGCCCCACACGAGGCGAAAGCCGATCAGCCCGGCCATCGTGTAGCCCAGCGTGATGTGCACCAGGCGCCAGCGCTCGCCCTCGCCGGTGAGGTAGGCGCCGGCGAACGAGGCGGCCAGCAGCCAGTGGAAGACGCGCGTCGGGGCGTCGATGAGCAGGCGGCGTCGCGTGGCCGTGGATGGGGACGCGACCGGGGTGGACGGCAGCGGTGAAACGGTGGTGTTCATGACAGGCTCACTGTTTGGGGATGCGAACGGCGTGTTCGCTGAAATTGGGCTGACCATCGGCGCGCTGCGCGTGGCAGGCCATGCAATTGGCCGCGCTCTTGATCGACGGCCGCTGCCAGACGCGCGCGCCGATCTCGTCGTGCTCGTGCACGAACCACGCCGAGCGCGTGATGCGGTCTTGCGGCGGCGCTTCGGCGGTGCGTCGGCTCGGCGCGGTCTTGGCTTGTGTAGCCAGCCAGGCGCTCAGCTCGCGCACCGTGGGCGCGTCGAGCGCGGCGTTGGTGCCGTAGTGCTTGTCGAGCGAGCCCATGATGCGTTGCCACGAGGCCGGCGGCAGCATGCCGGGCGGGTAGGCCAGGTGGCAGCCGGCGCACTCTTGTTGATAGAGCTTGTAGCCCGGGCTGCTGACCATCTGGGCCGATTGCGGCGCGCGGTCGCGGTGCTCGTGTTCGTCATCATCGTCGTCGTCCGCGCGGCTCACGCCGCTCGCAATCAGCGCGCCGACGCCCAGCAGCAAGGCGGCTGCCAGCCACGCGGGGCCGCGTCTGGATCGATGGGCTGAAGTGGTGTGGTGGGTCATGGCTCGCCTCACTGGATGCTGATCAGGTAGGCCATCACGTCGGCCTTTTCACGGGCGCTGCATTCGCGTTGCAGCACGTCCTGGCAATTGCGGCGAAACCACTTCTCGGTCTTGCGCGCGTCGGTGAAGCGCTCGGGGTTGAAGGCGGGCGCCAGCGGCTGCAGCGTCTTGCCGGTGCTGGCGTGGCGGCCCGGCGTGCTGGGCGGGCTCTGGTGGCACGAGGCGCAACTCCACTCGCGGCCGTGCTTCTGCGTGAAGAACGTTTGGCCGCGCGCTGCGTTGCCCGGCGTGCCGGCTTGCGCGGCGTATTCGGCCAGCTTGTCGGTGGCCGGCCCGGTCGTGGGGCCAGCGGCTTGCGCCGCCGTGGTGGCCGCGCTCAACGGCAGCAGCGCTGCCCAGCAAAGAATCTTGATCCAGCGTCGCATGTGACACCTCCTAGTGGTGTCATCGTGGCGCCGGCAGATTAAGTGCGGCTTACCGGGGCAGGCAGTGGCGCCGCCCGCTCAGACCTTGCCCGGCACCCAACCACCGCCGATCGCCTTGTAGAGCAGCACGGTGGTGACGGCGCGGGCCGTTTCGGCCTGGATCAGATCGTCCTCGCTTTGCAGCGCGCGCAGCTGCGCTTCGAGCACGGGTTGCAGCAGGCCGGTGCCTTCGTCGAACAGGCGGTCGGCGTGGCGGGCGCTGTCTTGCGCGCTGCGGGTGGACTGCGCCAGCAGCGTGGCGCGGGCGTCGAGCGCGTGGCGGGCGCTGTAGGCGTTCTCGACGTCTTCGAGCGCGTTCAGCACGGCCTGCTCGTATTGCGCGGCGGCGGCATCGAGCCGGGCGTCTTGCGCGGCGATGTTGGCGCGGATGCGACCGGCCTCGAACAGCGGCAGCGTCACGCCCACGCCCCACGAGGTGAAGGTGCCGCCGGTGGTGCCGACGCCCGAGATGTCGATGTGGCCGTCTTGCGCCAGAAAGCCGATGGTGAACTTGGGGAACAGCTCGGCCTTGGCGCCGCCCAGCCGCGCGGCTTGCGCGCGCACGACGTTGGCGCTGCCGCGCACATCGGGGCGGCGCTCCAGCACGTCAGACGGCAGCACGCGTGGCAGGGCGTCGAGCGCGGGCAGGTCGGTGGTGCCGGTAGGCAGACTGGTTAGCGATTGCGGCGGCTGACCGGTCAGCACGGCCAGGCGACGCAAGCGGGTGCCCAGCAGCAAGTCGAGCGGTTGGCGCTGCGACTGCAGGGCCTCGACGATGCTGCGGGCGCGGTCGATGTCGGATCGATTGGCCTGCCCGGCCTCGAAGCGGCCTTCGGCGTAGCGCTGCAGGCGTTGCGCGGTGGCGATGCTGCGTGCGAGCACGTCGCGGCGGCGCTCGATGCTGCGGGCCTCGAAGTAGTTGGTGGCGATGTCGGACACCACCATCATCTGCGCGCCGTGCAGGCGTTCTTCGTAGCCCAGCGCGGCCTGGCGGGCCGCCTCGGCATCGCTGCGGCGCGCGCCGAAGATGTCCACCTCCCAGGCCGCAGCCAGACCGCCCGTGCCCAGCGAGGTCATGGGCAGCGAGACGTTGCTCGGCAGCGGCACCGGCAATTGCGCGGTGGAGACCGGCGGCAACTGCGTGCCGTTGGGCAGCGTGATGCCGGGCAGGCTGCCGCTGGGCACGCGCTGATCCAGCTTGGTCTTGGCCACGCCGCCGACCGCCTCGATGGTGGGGTACAGGGCCGACTCGGCCTGCGTGACCACGGCGCGCGCTTCCTTCACGCGGTCGAGGGCCATGCGGATGTCGGTGTTGGCTTGCAGGCCGCTGTCGATCAGGCGAGTCAAGGTGGGGTCACCCACGCCGTCCCACCAGCGGGCCAGGTCGGTGGTCGTGCCGCCCGCCGCGCCGCTTGCCGCGGCGAACGCGGCGGGCACCGCCACCCCCGGGTCCACCTTCACCTCGACCGTGGTGCAGGCGGCCAGGACGCTCAGGGCGCTCACGGTCAGCAAGGTGGTGGGCAGCAGGGGCAGGCGGGTCACGGACATGATCGATTCGAGCGAGGGCGGAGTGAGGCGGTCAACGTGGGCAGCTTAGTCGCCCGCGTGGCCTTGCGCGGCGGCCCAGGTGGGCGAGGTGGCCAGCAGCACGGCGATGGCGGCGGAGGCGATGCGGGTGCGTTCGTCGTCGGCGCGGCTGGTCAGGATGATCGGCGCACGCGCACCGAGCACGATGCCGGCGGCGTCGGCGTTGGCCAGGAAGGTGAGCTGCTTGGCCAGCATGTTGCCGGCTTCGAGGTTGGGCACCACCAGCACGTCGGCCTGACCGGCCACGGGCGACTCGATGTGCTTGGTGTGCGCCGCCGCCAGGCTCACGGCGTTGTCGAAGGCCAGCGGACCGTCGAGCACGCCGCCCTTGATCTGGCCCCGGTCGGCCATCTTGCACAGCGCGGCGGCGTCGAGCGTGGAGCTGAGCTTGCTGCTCACGGTTTCAACGGCCGACAAGATGGCCACGCGGGGTGCGTCGATGCTCAGCACATGCGCCAAGTCGATGGCGTTCTGCACGATGTCGCGCTTCTCGTCGAGCGTGGGCAGGATGTTGATGGCCGCGTCGGTGATGATCAGCGGGCGCGGGTAGTCGGGCACGTCCATCACGTAGGCGTGGCTGACGCGGCGGCCGGTGCGCAGGCCGTGCTCGCGGTGCATGGCGGCGTGCAGCAGTTCGTCGGTGTGCAGGCTGCCCTTCATCAACGCGGCGGCGTCGCCCGAGCGCACCAGCGCCACGCCGCGCTCGGCGGCCAGGCTGGGGGTGCTCACGTCGATCAGCTCCAGCTTGCTGATGTCGAGCTGGTTGGCTTGCGCGACGCGTTGAATGGCGCTGGCCGGCCCGATCAGGATGGGTTGCAGCAGCCCGGCCTCGGCGGCTTCGACGGCGCCGATCAGCGAGGTGTCGTCGCAGGGGTAGACCACGGCGGTACGCACGGCCGGGCGGTCCTTGCAGACTTCGAGCAGGCGGTCGAAGCGCGCGTGCCGCTTCAAGCGCACCTCGGGCAGCGGGGGCACCTCGCGGCGCACCTTCTCGGTGGGCGCCATCACCTCGGCCACGCCGGTGATGACGGGCTTGCCTTCGGCGTTGGTGCAGGTGCAGTCGAACACCACGATGTGCTTGTCGGCGCGCTTCTCGACGGCCTGCACCGTGACCGTGATCACGTCGCCCAGCCCCACCGGGCGCAAGAACTTCAGCTGCTGGCTCAGATAGATGGTGCCGGGGCCGGGTAGCTTGGTGCCCAGCACGTTGCTGATCAGCGTGCCGCCCCACATGCCGTGGGCGATGACCTTGTGAAACGGCGTCTCGCGGGCGTAGGCCTCGTCGAGGTGCGCCGGGTTGACGTCGCCGCTGAGCACGGCGAAGAGCTCGATGTCGTCTTTGGTGAGGGTGCGCGTGAGGCGGGCCGATTCGCCCACTTCGATCTCGTCGAAGGTGCGGTTTTCAAGCACGAGCGGCGCCGGGTTGAGGTGGTTCATGGCGGGCGTCCGATCAGGCTTCGAGCACGTAGCTGCCCGGGGCGTCGGGCAGGTTCTGGTTGCCGTTGAGGCCCATGCGCGGCGGCGCGACCTGGCCGCTCGAATGCGCGGCCAGCCACTGGTGCCACGCTGGCCACCACGAGCCTTCGACGCGCGGGGCGTGTTCCTTCCAGGTCTCGGGCGGCTCATACGGCTGGTCGGCCGGGCGGTGCTCGATGCGGTAGTGGCGGTGCGAGTTCTCGATCTGGCTGACGATGCCGGCGTTGTGCCCGCCGCTGGTCAGCACGAAGGTCATGTCGACCGGCAGCAGGTGCATCTTGTAGACCGACTTCCAGGGCGCGACGTGGTCGGTGTCGGTGCCCACGGCGAAGCAGGGCACGTGGATGTCGGTGAACCAGATCGGCGCGCCGTCCACCTCGTAGTGGCCGGTGGCCAGCTCGTTGCGCAAGAAGAGCTTGTTGAGGTATTCGCTGTGCATGCGATAGGGCATGCGCGTGGTGTCGGCGTTCCAGGCCATCAGGTCGTTGGGCGCGTCGCGGCGGCCCAGCATGTATTCCTTGAGCATGCGCGACCAGATCAGGTCGTTCGAGCGCAGCAACTGGAAGGCACCGGCCATCTGCTTGCCTTCGAGCACGCCTTGCTCCCACATCATGGCCTCGATCAGCGAGACCTCGCTCTCGTTGATGAACAGCAGCAGCTCGCCGGCTTCGGTGAAGTCGCCTTGCGCGGCCAGCAGCGTCATCGAGCCCAGGCGGTGGTCGCCCTCGCGGCCCATGGTGGCGGCCGCGATCATCAGCATCGTGCCGCCCAGGCAGTAGCCGGCGGCGTGGATCTTCTGGTTCGGCACGATCTCGGACACCGTGTCGATGGCCGCCATCACGCCCAGGCGGCGGTAGTCGTCCATGCCGCGGTCGCGGTCGATCGAGGTGGGGTTCTTCCACGAGATCATGAACACCGTGTGTCCCTGGTCGACCAGGTACTTCACCAGCGAGTTCTCGGGCGACAGGTCGAGGATGTAGTACTTCATGATCCAGGCCGGCACGATCAGCACCGGCTCGGCATGCACCTTCTCGGTGGTGGGGCTGTACTGGATCAGCTCCATCAGGTCGTTCTGGTAGACCACCTTGCCGGGCGTGACGGCCACGTTCTCGCCGACCTTGAAGGCCTCGACGCCTTCGGGCGGCAGGCCGCGCACCGAGCGCTGCATGTCGTCGGCCCAGTTGCGCAGGCCGCGCACGAAGTTCTGGCCGTGCTCGTCGGCGGCCACTTGCAGCACCTGGGGGTTGAGCCACGGCACGTTGTTGGGCGAGACCATGTCGAGCAACTGCCGCGCGGCGAACGACGCGGTGCGCTCGGTCTTGCGGCTCATGCCCGGAATGTGATGCGTGGCGCGGTCCCAGGCGCGCTCCAGCGCCAGGAAGTTCTGCGCATACATGTTGAACGGCCAGTGCGCCCAGCCGGGGTGGTTGAAGCGCTTGTCCTTGGGCACGCCGGGTTGACGCGGGTTGTAGCGCGGCTCGGACTCGGCAGCTTCAGGCGCGGCTTGCGCGTCGGCCACCAGCTTGTGGGCCACCTGCTCGGCGTCCAGCGCGGCGGCGTGCCACAGCTCCAGCTGCTTGCCGGGCGCGGCCATCAGGTGCCAGGCCCAATCGAGGTAGGCCAGCGTGGTCTGGATGGGCGACAAGCCGCCGGTGAGGTGCCCCAGCCGCGCGCGATAGGTGCGGTCGAGCGTGGCATAGGCCTCTTGCAGCGAGTGGTCCACGTCGCCCGGCTGGGGCGTCAACGGCACGGCCGGCGTGCGGGCCAGCGGCGTCACCGGCGTGAACTCCGGGGCGGGGCGCGTCACCGCGCGAGACGGTCGTGCCGGCTTGGCGCTCGCCTCGGTGCGCGTGGCGGGGGTGCTGCGCTTGCGGGCAGTCGGGGTTCGAGCCGAGGTGGTAGCGGTGGCGGCTTTACGGGTGGCCATGATGAAACCTCAATCGGTAAAGAGTGATCAACCTTGCCGGGCCAGCATTGAACGAAAGCGTGTCAGGGCGATGAAGAGGAACAGCGCGCCCGCGCCGCTCACCATCAGCAGGTGCGGCCAGACCACGTCCAGCCCCGCCCCACGGTACACCACCGCCTGCGTGAGCTTGACGAATTGCGTGGTGGGCGAGAACTGCACGATGCCTTGAATGGATGCGGGCATGCTCTCAACCGGCGTGGCAGCGCCCGATAGCAAGTACAGCACCACATACACCGGCGCCGCCAGCAAGCCGAACTGCGGCATGGACGACGCGAGGGTCGCCAGCAAGATGCCCAGCGCGGTCACGGCGAACAGATACAGCGCCGTGCCCAGCAGGAACAGGCCCAGCGACTGCCCCAGCGGCGCGGCCAGCGGCACGTCGAGCACCAGATGCACCACGAACCACAGCGACAGCATCACCGCCAGCAGGATCACGCCGCCGTTGGCCGCGATCTTGGCCATCGCGATCTCGCTCGGGCGCACCGGCATCACCAGCAGGTGCTCGATGGTGCCGTGCTCGCGCTCGCGGATCACCGCCGCGCCCACCAGGATGATCGCCAGCACCGTCACGTTGGTGACGATCTGCATCACGCCGGTGAACCAGTGGCCCTGGTTGTTGGGGTTGAACAGCACGCGCGTCACCGAGCGCGTGGGCAGCCGGGCCTCGATGCCGCGCGCGTTGAGGAAGTCGAGCATCTCGCGCAGCATGATCTCGTTGAGGTAGACCACGCCCAGGCCGGCCTGCGTCATCGCGGTGGCGTCCACCTGCAGCGCGACGGACGGCGCGCGGCCCGCGATCACGTCGGCCTCGAAGTTCGGCGGGATGTCGAGGATGAAGATGTAGTCGCCGCGGTCGAGCGCGGCGTCCACCTGCCCGCGGTCGATATCGACCGGCGGCTTGAAGTAGGGCGGCTGGATGGCGTCGCGCAGGCGGCGCGACAGCGCCGAGTGGTCGCCGTCGATGATGGCCACCGAGGCGTTGGCCACCTCGGCCTTCACGCCCTTGGCCGTGCTGTAGATGGCCACCGAGAAGGCGAACAGGATCAGCGCCATCAGGGGCACGTCGCCGAACAGGCTGCGCAGCTCCTTGACCGACAGCCGCGCCACGTTGAGCAGCCAGCGCTTCATCAGGCCTCCTGCTTGCGCACGGCGGCGCGCGCGCTGAACAAGTACAACAGGCCGAAGCCGATCAGCGCGGCGTACATCGGCCCGAAGCTGCCGATACCCAGGCCCTTGGTGAAGGCGCCCAGGCTGATGAGCTGGAACCACGACGACGGAAAGCCCTTGCCCACCCACAGCGCCGCGCCGGTCAGCGTTGAAACGGGGTAGAGCAGCCCCGAGAAGTTGACCGACGGGATCAGGCACAGGATGGCGGTGGCGAAGGTGGCCCCCACCTGCGACTTGAAGAACGCCGAGACCAGCAGGCCCAGCGCCGTGGCCGCGAACACGAAGCACAGCGCGCCGAGCGTGAGCGCGATGAAGCTGCCCTTGAGCGGCACGCCGAGCAGCGTCACGCTCAGGAACACCAGCGTCAGGTAACTCAGCATCGCCAGCCCCACGTAAGGCAGTTGCTTGCCGACCAGAAACTGCCCGACGCTGGCCGGCGAGGCGTAGAGGTTGATGATCGAGCCCATCTCTTTTTCGCGCACCACGCCCAGTGCCGTGAGCATGGTCGGGATGATGATGAGCGCCAGCATCAGCAACCCCGGCGTGAAGGCGTAGATGCTGCGGAAGTCCTGGTTGTAGGTGTAGCGCGGCTGCAGGCTGGCGGGCAGTTGCGGCAGGCTGGTGGCGGTGACGCCCGGCGTGTCGGCGGCCAGGCGCATGGCGTGTTCGAGCACGATGCCGCGCGCGTAGCCGCGCACGTTCTCGGCCGTGAAGGGCTGCGCGCCGTCCACGAAAAAGCCGACCTCGGGGTGGCGGCCGGCGATCAGGTCGCGGCCGAAGCTGGGCGGGATCTCGATCACCAGCACCACGCTGTGCGATTGCAGTCGCGGCGTGATCTCGGCCGCGTCGCGCAGCGGCTGGCGCTGCACGAAGTAGCGCGAGCCCTCGAAATGCTCGATGAAGCGCCGGCTGTCGAAGCTCTGGTCGTGGTCGAGCACCGCGAAGGCCACGTTCTCGATGTCGAACGAAATGGCCCACGCGGCGGTGACGAGCAGGATGATCGGCCCCAGCAGCGCGAAGGTCAGGCGGATCGGGTCGCGCTTGAGCTCCATGCTCTCGCGCCGGGCAAAGGCCCACACGCCGGCCAGCCACGCGTGCAGCCAGGCCAGCGGGTGCGCGGCCGGGCGAGGCCGTGCGCCGCGCGGCGCCACGGCGTTGGCCGAGGCGGCTGAGGATGCGGTTGATGATGCGGTTGATGATGCGGTTGATGATGCGGTTGATGATGCGGTTGATGATGCAGGCGCGTCGGGCGCATCCGGCGCGGCGTCGGCCGTGGCCGCGGCGCGCGCGGCTTGCACGGTGTCGTCGGCCTCTTCGAGGTAGGTGATGAACGCGGCTTCGAGCGTGTCGGCCTGGCGGCTGTCGCGCAGGGCCTGCGGCGTGCCCACAGCCAGCACAGTGCCGCGGTGCATCAGCGAGATGCGGTCGCAGCGCTCGGCCTCGTTCATGAAATGCGTCGAGACGAAGATGGTGACGTGGTCGTCGCGCGAGAGCTGGCCCAGCTGGCGCCAGAACAGGTCGCGCGCGGCCGGGTCCACGCCCGAGGTGGGCTCGTCGAGGATCAGCACTTCGGGCCGGTGCAGGCAGGCGGCGGCGAGCTGCAGGCGCTGGCGGATGCCCAGCGAGAGCTGGTTCGGCGCGGCCTCGGCGTGCTCGACGAGGTCGAAGCGTTGCAGCCCCTGCTCGATGGCCTGCGCGGCGGCCGGGCCTTCGAGCTGGTAGAGCTTGGCGTGCAGCTCCAGGTTCTGCCGCACGCTGAGCTCTTCGTAGAGCGAGAACGACTGCGACATATAGCCCACGCGCATGCGGGTGGCCAGGTCGCCGGCGTTGATGGGCTGGCCCAGCAGTTGCGCGCGCCCGGCCGAGATGTCGAGCAGGCCGGTGAGCATCTTCATCGTCGTCGTCTTGCCGCAGCCGTTGCTGCCCAGGAAGCCGAAGATCTCGCCGCGCTCGATGCGAAAGCTCACGTCGTTCACCGCCACGAAGTCGCCGAAGCGGCGCGTCAGGTGCTCGGCCTCGATGGCGGGCGGGCCGTCGGCGGCGGGGCGCGGCGGGATCACCAGCGGCTCGCCGCTGCCGCGCTTGTCGGGCGGCAGCAGGGCCACGTAGGCGGCCTCCAGCGTGGTGGCGCCGGCGGCTTGCAGCACGGCGGCGGTGGCGTCGCAGGCCAGCACGCGGCCGTCGTCCATCGCCACGAGATGGTCGAAGCGCTCGGCTTCTTCCATATACGCCGTGGCCACGATCACCGTCATGCCGGGGCGCTCGGCGCGCAGGGCTTCGACGAGGCTCCAGAACTGCCGGCGCGAGAGCGGGTCCACGCCGGTGGTGGGTTCGTCGAGGATCAGCAGGTCGGGGTCGTGGACCAGCGAGCAGCACAGCCCGAGCTTTTGCTTCATGCCGCCCGAGAGCTTGCCGGCGGGGCGGTCGCGAAACGGCGCGAGGCCGGTGGCGTCGAGCAGGCGCTGGATGCGCGCCTCGCGCTCGGCCGCGCCCTGGCCGAACAGCCGCGCGAAGAAGTCGATGTTCTCGCCCACCGACAGCGTGGGGTAGAGGTTGCGGCCCAGCCCCTGCGGCATGAAGGCCACGCGCGGCGCGAGCTGCTGGCGAAAGCGCGCGTCGGCCACGTCGCCGCCCAGCACCTGCACGCGGCCGCGCTGGATGGCCTTGACGCCGGCGATGATGGCCAGCAGGGTCGATTTGCCCACGCCGTCCGGCCCCACGAGGCCGATGGTGCGCCCGGCCGGCAGCTTCAGCGAGACGTGCGCCAGCGCGGGGCGCGTGCCGTGGTTGGTGTAGCGGTGCGAGAGATCGTCGATCTCGACGGCGTTCATGGCGCGGGCGCTGTCTGTGTCGGTATCGGCGTCGGCGTCTGTTGCGGCGTCTGGGGCGGCAGTTTCACGGCGAGCTCGGCGGGCCAGGCGGCTGCCGGGTCGATGCGGACGAAGCCGTTGCCGGTCAGCCCGGCCTTCACGTAGGCCGCGTAGTGCTGCGCCACGTCCACCGGCACGCTGAGCTTGACGCGGTACATCAGCTTGTCGCGCTCGGTGGCGGTCTCGACGTACTTGGGCGTGAACTGCGCCTCGGCGGCCACGAAGGACACGCGCGCCGGCACCACGAACTGCTTGGCGGCGTCGAGCACGATGCGCGCCTCGTCACCCACCTGCAGCTTGCCGGCGATCGAGGTGGGCAGGAAGACCGTCATGTAGACGTTGCTGATGTCGAGCAGCGTGGCCACGCGTCCGCCCGACGGGATCACCGAGCCGGGTTCGACCACGCGGTATTCGATGCGGCCGGCCACCGGCGCGCGCAGCGTCATGTCGTCGATCGCCACGTCGATGCGCTTCATCTGGGCCTCGGCCTCGGCGCGGGCGGCGGTGGCTTCGCCGATGGCGGCGGTGGCCACCTTCACGCCGGCCTGCTCGCCGTCGCGCTGCGCGGTGCGGCGCTCGAGCTCGGCGCCCGACACCAGCGCGTCCTGCCGCAGCTTGGCGGTGTGGTCGAGTTCGAGCTGGGCGATGCGCGCCTGCACCTTGCGCACCTCGGTCTCGGCGCCGGCACGGGCCATGGCCTGCTCGGCGCGCTGGCGGGCGGCCTCGACGGCAGCGCGCTGTGCCACCAGCTCGGTGCTGTCTTGCCGCGCGACCACGTCGCCGGCCTTCACGAGGTCGCCCTCTTTGATCGGCAACTCGATGATGCGGCCGGGGTATTTGGCGGCGATTTCAATGCGCTCGACTTCGAGCCGGCCGTTGGCCCGCATCAGGCCGTCGGGCACGCGATCGCGATGCAGGTTGACCCAGGTGGCCCAGCCGGCCGCGCCCAGCAGGGCCACCACGCCCAGACCCCAGGCGACTCGTTTGTTGTTCATGACAGCGAAAGACGGTTTTGACGCACTGCAACATCATGAGCGCGGCGGCAAAACCGCGTCAAGCCGAGTCCCTGATGCACATCATGAGAGTAGGCCAAAGGCCACACCGTGTCTCGAAATGGAGGGCTGCTAGCGGCTTGCGCGGCGATCGATGTAGGCCATGAAGCCGTCCGCCGGCAGCGGCTTGCCGAAGAGGTAGCCCTGAAAGGCGTGGCAGCCCAGGCGCGCGAGGTGATCGTGCTGCTCGGCGGTCTCGACGCCCTCGGCGATCACGTTGAGGCCGAGGTCGCGGCCCAGGTTGACCACGGTGCGGGCGATGGCCGCCTCGTTGGCGTCGGTGAGCAGGTCGCGCACGAAGGCCTGGTCGATCTTCAGCTGGTCGAGCGGCAGGCGCTTGAGGTAGGCGAGCGACGAGTAGCCGGTGCCGAAGTCGTCGAGCGAGAAGCCCACGCCGTGCGCCTTGAGCGCGGTCATCTTGGCGATGATGTCTTCGACGTCGTTGACGAGCATGCTCTCGGTGAGCTCCAGCTTGAGCCGGTGCGCGGGCACGCCGCTGCGCTCGACCACGCTCAGCACCTGCGCCACGAAGTCGGGCTGGCGAAACTGTCGCGCGCTCACGTTCACGGCGAGCATCAGGTGCGCCGTGTGCGGCTGCCGCGCCCACGCCATCAACTGCGTGCAGGCCTGCTTGAGCACCCAGTCGCCCAGCGGCAGGATCAGGCCGGTCTGCTCGGCCAGCGGAATGAACTCGCCGGGCAGCACCAGGCCGCGCTGCGGGTGCTGCCAGCGCACCAGCGCCTCGGCGCCGATCACCTCGCCGTGCTCGCCGACTTGCGGCTGGTAATGCAGCACGAACTGGCCTTCGACGAGCGCCACGCGCAGATCCGATTCGAGCGCGTTGCGCGCGGCCACGTCGGCCTGCATCAGGTGCAGCGCCAGGTACAGCGTGATGAGCGACAGCCCGTTGTTGACCCAGGTGCCGCCCACGCGCAGCGAGTCGGGCAGCGCGTAGGCCGTGCTCAGACCGCCCGAGGTGCTCGCCAGCACCAGGAAGGTGGCGAAGAACCCCAGCGCCACGCCGTGATGCAGCCAGGGGTGCTCGTTGCTGCGCAACAGCAAATGGGCGCAAACGCCCAGCGCGATCAGGAAGTGATGAGTCGAGCGCGGCACCTGCGCGCTGGGCAGGTCGAGCAGCAGGCAGATGCCGCAGATCACGATGTACAGGGTGACCAGCAGCACCAGCGACGCCGGCAACATCCGTTTGCGGCGGGTCAGTGCGAGCGTGCCCAGCCCGGCACCGATCAGTACCGCGTCCACCAGGGTGATCGCCCACTGTCCTCGCAGCACGAAGAACCCGCCCCAGCCCAGCCCCACCGCGATCAGCAACCCGCTGCCCAGCAGCAACAGCAGTTCCACGCGACGCTGGTGCCGCGCGCCCAGGCTGCGCCGATCGAGCCCTTGGCGGGCGTCGGTGACGAAGGAGGGGAAGGCGGGGGGCATCGGGGTGGGGCAGCGGGCGACTCGAACAGTATCGGTACGCCGCCTCCCTCGTTGAACGCCGTCGCGGCTCGCCGAGGGCGCGCGCTCGAGCGGGGTGTGAAATAGTGGACGCGCCCGCCGCCGCCGCGCCGCTCAGCCGGTCTCGGACTCGCCCGCTTCGCAGAGGTGGATCTCGATGGTGGCGTGCACGATCTCGTCGTGCTCGGCCAGCCACGCGCGGATCTGCCCAGGGGTGAGCGCGCGGTCGTGCGTGACCACGCCGAGGGCGCACGAGTAGGCGGCCCGGCCGACGCGCCACACATGCAGATCGGTCAGCTCGGTGTGGCGGGCCGCGCCGTGGCGGGCGACCACCTCGCGGATCTCGTCCACCACGGGGTGATCCATCTCGCGGTCGAGCAGCACCTTGCTGGTGTCGGCGATCAGGCTCTTGGCCCACAGCGCCACCACCACCGAGCCGACCAGCCCGGTCACCGGGTCGAGCCAGCTCCAGCCCCACAGCCAGCCGCACACCAGCGCGCCGATGGCCAGCACCGAGGTGGCCGCGTCGGCCAACACGTGCACGTAGGCCGACTTGAGGTTGAGGTCGTGCTGGTGGTCGTGGGGGTGGTCATGGGGGTGACCGTGATGGTGATCGTCGTGGTGGCCATGCCCGTGATCGTGCCCATGGTCGTGGCCGTGATGATGGGCGTCGCCCAGGATCAGCGCGCACACCAGGTTCACCAGCAGGCCGATCACGGCGATGATGATGGCCTCGCGGTAGTGGATGGGCTGCGGCGCAATCAGCCGCTCGACCGAGCCGACGGCCATCAGAGCCACCACGCCGAGCAGCAGCACGGCGCTGGCAAAGCCGCCCAGCACCTCGATCTTCCAGGTGCCGAAGGCATAGCGGGGGTCGCCCGCGTGGCGCCGCGCCGTGGTGTAGGCCAGGGCGCTCAGGCCGATGGCGATGGCGTGCGAGCTCATGTGAAAGCCGTCGGCCAGCAGCGCCATCGAGTTGAACCACCAGCCGGCCGCGATCTCGATCACCATCATCGCGAGGGTGATCCAGGTCACGAGGCGCGTGCTGCGTTCGGCGGCCGCGTTGCCGCGGTCGAACTGGTGGTCGTGGCGCCAGGCGCCGAGGTCGTGGGTGTGCATCCCGGCAGTGTAGGCACACAGCCTGACTGACGGGTGACCAGGGCGATGCGTCGATCAGTCGGGGCGCCGGATCATCAGCCAGGTCAGCACGGAGAACACCACCTCGACCACCAGATACGCCAGCAGCAACGGGTGCGGCAGGCCGTCGGTCAGCAAGCTCACCACGCGCCCGCCGCCCAGGCCCGCCACGAAGGCGAGCTGGCTGTAGAGCGCGGCCTGGCGCAACTCGGCGCGGCGTGCGCCGATCACCCAGAACAGCGCCATGGCCAGATACAGCCCCATCACGGCGCGCAGGATGTGCGCGGTGTTGACGTCTGCCACGGTGATGCCGAACAGCAGCTTCATGCTCTGCACCGGCATGGCGCCGTAGCTCAGGGCGAGCAGGGCCACGCCGGCGGCGCAGGTGAGGAGATAGGCTTGTCGAAGATTCATGGCGTGATGGGTTCGGGTGGCGAAGCGGCGAAGCAGCGGGCATGGCGTCTGGAGGCTCAGGCGGCGAGGGCGGCGATTGCCTCACGACGGGTCACCATGGATTGATGGGGCGCATTATTTGCCATCAATGGACACAATGTCCAGACTGCTTGTCTTGGTGCTTTCCCCTTGCAGCGCGGGCTGGTTCGCGTCACCTCGCTTGCTAACATGCCCGGCGCTTTTTGCGCGCCAGCCTGCCACCTCCCACGCCATGCCGTCCATCACCCGCCGAGCCAAATCGCGCGCCGCCGTGCCCGCCGCCAACGTCGAAGAGCTGCTGCTCGGGGCCATGGAGCGTCTGCTCGCGGCTGGGCAGAGCTTCACGTCGGTCAGCGTGGAGGAGCTGGCCCGCGAGGCCGGCATCGCGCGCTCCACGTTCTATCTGCACTTTCGCGACAAGGGCGAGCTGGTGCAGGCCTTGATGCAGCGGGTGATGAGCGAGGTGCTGGCAGCCGTGGCGGGGTGGCTGTCAGGCCCGCAACTGGCCGACCGCGCCGACTTGCGCGCCGCGATCAGCGGTGTGGTGCATGCCTACCAGCAGCATCGCGCCGTGATGCTGGCGGCGGTCGAAACCGCAGCGTACGACGCCGAGGTGGCGCGCATCTTCTACGACAAGATGAATTTCATGGCGCAGCAGACGCGCCAGACCATTGAAGACGTGGCGCGCGCCAAGGGCGCCACGGCGCCGCTACCCGAGGTGTCGGACATCCTGGTCTGGGCGCTCGAGCGCAGTTGCCATCAGCTGCTTGGCAACAAGACGCCGGCCGAGGTCGAGCGCGTCATCGACGCGCTCACCCACGTCAGCTGGCATGCGCTCTACGCGCCCGATGCGCTGGGCGCGCCCGCTGCGGCTTACCAGCGCACGCGGGCCGTGTAATCGAGCGCGGCGCTGCCGCCGGCCGGCACGGTGATGAACCACGAGAGCTGGCGCGACGAATCCTTCACGTGCCGGGCGCTCTCGCTCGTCACCTCCCAGTCGCCCGGCAGGGTTTCGAGCACGTGCACGGTCACGGCTTCGTCCTTGGCGTTGCGCAGGTCGATGCGGTAGCTGCTTTCGCTCACGTAGTTGTTGGCGTTGCCGCTGATGCGCTTGAAGTTGGTCTGCTTGCGGTCGGCCGTGATGTCGAAGGCCTCGCCCAGGCGCAGCCGCACGGTCTCGTTCTTGGCGGTGTGCTCGATGCGGTCCTCGCCCACGAACTGCGCCGCGCCCTTGCTGTCCTTGGCGTAGACGCGCACCACGCCGGCTGGCAGCGGCTTGCCCATCGCGCCGCCTTTGTTGTCGCTTTTGTTGTCGAACTGAACAAACACAGAGGGCTTGAGCTTCTGCCCGATCAGGCCGGGCTGCGCCTCGCGGTAGTAGTAGTCGGAGCCGGTCAGCAGGTATTCGCGCTTCACGGGCACGTTGGCGGCCGACAGCAGTGCGAGCTGCTTGGTCTGGTTGTCGGCGATCGAGGTCGGGCGGTCGAAGGTGTAGAGGTGGTTGTCGCCCAGCGCTTCTTCGCGTGGCGCGGCCTCATACGCCTTGGCGCGCATCGGCGCCGCCGCCATCGGGAACACGCCGCCGCGCTCCTGCACGCGGTTGATGTTGCCCGCCACCAGCTGCAGTGTGGCGTTGTCGAATGCCGTGCCGCTCTTGTTGGTCAGCGTGACCCAGCCCGATAGATCGAGCTTCGTGCCGTCGCTCGACAAATTGGCCACGTAGTCGGCGTTCCACGACAGGCCGCTGGTCAGGTAGGACAGCTCCACGTTCTGCTTGCCGCCCGCCGCGTCGAGCAGCACCGACAGCGTCGGGCGGTCGCGCAGGTTGGCAGGCACGTTGTCGAAGGCCAGGCGACCCGGCGCGCCGGTCTCGATGCGGTCGGCAAAGCGCAGCACCGTGCCCTGGCCGGCGGACAGCACCGTGGCCTTCTCGCGCGTCTCGGTGCCCGTGGCGGGGTTGGTGCGAATCACCGTCACCTCGCGGCCCACGTATTTGTCGAGCAGCTTGGCGGGCGTGAGCAGGTCGAAATCGAAGTTCTGCTCCACCAGCTCCAGCGGCTTGCCGGTGGTGGCCTTGAGCAGCGCCGTCTCGGGCCGCATCTGGGCCGACACCTCGCGCAGCGAGAGCCGGTTGAGGCCGCTGGCCAGATCCACGTGGCGCACTTCTTTCACCAGCGCGAGATCGCTGTTGTAGACGGTCACGGCCGTGGCCTCGCGGTCGGCGGCGGTGGAGGTCTGCTCGTGCACCGCCTCGTTGGCGAACGCGGCGAGCGGCAGGGTCAGGCCCGTGATGGCGCAGAGCGCGGCAGCCGCGATGGGGCGGGCGACATGGTGGGTGCGAGCGATCAAGGGGGGCCTCCTGGATGTGGACGTTGAGGAGCACAGCGTACCCGCACCTCAACGCGGTGTCATGGTGAACCGATGACAGCGCAGCGGGGCGCTAGACTGCCCCGCACTCAACAAAACAAAACTCGGGAGGGTGCTGCCATGGGCAGACCATTCATCGTGCTCGGCGACCAGACCGACCACGGCGGACAAGTCATCGAAGCCTCGGGCATGAGCTTCGTGCACGGCAAGCGCATCGCGCGCGTCGGCGACAAGGTCACCTGCCCCAAGCGCGGCCACGGCCACACCACCGTCATCGTTACCGGCGACCCCACCATGGTCGTCGATGGCCAACCCGTGGCCCGCCACGGCGACCAATGCGCCTGCGGCGCCACCCTCATCGCCAGCCAGGGTGTGGCGGGTGCCGGCAGCGCAGCCGCACCCGCCGCACCGCAGCGGCCGAATGTGGAGGCCGAGGTGGGCAAGGGGTTGGCGGTGCAGCAACCGCTGAGGGCGAGGCCAAAGCGTAGCGACAAGATCGACCATGCGGTTTATGCCTTGCGATTTCAGGCGCTTGATGCTGCAACGAATCAGCCCCTGCCAGGCAGCCATTACGTCGTGACTCGAACAAATGGCTCCACCGTTCGCGGCGCCACGGACGCGCTCGGTTTAACGCAAGCGATTGAGTCCCCTCACCTGGAGCAGATAAAGGTTCAATTCGCCTTCACTTCACCAACCGGGCAATCGCTCGACGTCGACTCGATCACCGAGCCCCGTCAGGCAGCCTCTGATCTGAAGCTCGCAGGCTTCGAAACGCAGGCCTCTTTGGCACTCAAATCGAAGACTGATATTCGCGCGATTCCTGTGCGGCTCGACAACCAAGCGGCAACTCGTCAAGCCATCATCGCTTCGCTCAGGCGCGCTGGGCAAGTCTTCAAGACGCGGTCTGACTGGAAGGCTCTGCCAAACAAGAGCTCAGACGGTCCTGACTGGAATCATCACGGCATCGCCTTGCATCACGCCGGCAACAGCTTTTCTTGCCAAGCCGACAGCGCTGCGCAAATTCGCAAGGCCGAGCAGATAGATCAAACATCGTATGGCCACATCAGCTATCACTACGCAATCGCATGCGACGGCACGATTTACGAGGCGCTGGATATTCGACAAAAGGGTGCACACATCAGCAGCGGCAACACCGGTGTGATCGGCATCGTCATGCTGGCAGACCTCAGCGTACATGGCGAAGCCTATCGAGAGGAGTACTCGAATCAGTCGGCATTCGGCAAAGTCCGGGGGGGTCTTCAAATGGTTGCCCGATCAACTGGACACCGCGAACGACGAGCCCCAAGAAAACCAAATCAAGGCGCTATTCGCCCTGGTTAATACACTGCAGCGGCACTTCCCTGTCACCATGCTCGGCGGGCATCGTGAGTTCCAGAAACTCAGCAACGGCGAAGGACGCGCGTGCCCGGGTGCTCACGGAATGATTTTGGTGAACATGCTTCGCAAAGAATTCAAGATCGGCCCGCCAACAAAATGAATCGCCGCATCGCTTACGCCCTGGCAATCGCCCCGTTGATCCTCGTGTCCTCGCTCCTCGTTGGCGTCGAAGAAATCCATCGCGAGCACGGCGAGGTCGCCTATGACCCGTTCATCAAGCATGCGCCATCGTTCACGTTCGTTTTCGAGAACACTGCGCAATGTGGCGAGTGCGATTTGCGCCCATGGAGCCTGATGACGGAAGACGCGCGACAACGCTTTGCAATGTTCTGCTCAGCGCGTTTCGGACTCGACGACGAACACGCCTGCTACAGCATGTTCGAGGCAAAGCAGCCTTCGGCAAGCTCCCCGGCAACATCCCCCACCCTCGTTCGGGCGGGCCGTCGCCAAGGCCCCCGCCGCTAGACTCGTTGACCGCCCCGCCAGCGCACGCGCGCTGCGTCAATGCACGAGGGGCGTTTGCACAAAACAAAACAAAACTCGGGAGGGTGCTGCCATGGGCAGACCATTCATCGTGCTCGGCGACCAGACCGACCACGGCGGACAAGTCATCGAAGCCTCGGGCATGAGCTTCGTGCACG
>NZ_JAYSBZ010000053.1:0-24170 GCF_041915145.1 Aquabacterium sp.
TCGCACAACTGCGGGCGGCCGCTCTGGCAGTAGCGGCACTTGCCGCACATGCTCACGAAAGAGCTGACCACGTGGTCGCCCAGCGCGAATTCGGTGACGCCCTCGCCCACCGCCACCACCACGCCCGAGCCTTCGTGCCCCACCACCAGCGGCAGTGGCAAGCCGATCACGCCATTGGTGGCCGACAGATCGCTGTGGCACACACCGCAGGCAGCGAGCTTGATCATCACCTCGCCGCGCCGGGGCAGCGCCACGGTGACTTCTTCAACGTGCACGCCTTGCGCGAGGTCGCGGCACACAACGGCCTTGGCTTTGACGGGTGCAGTGATGGCATTCATGTTCGTTCCCATTTCATTGATTCGACAGCGCCGCGAAGCGCTGCAAGTGGGTGTCGGTATCGCCCAGCGTCAATTCGATGGCCGTGAGGCGCTTGAAGTAATGGCTGACGATCAGCTCGTCGGTCATGCCCATGCCGCCGTGCAACTGCACGGCCTGCTGGCCGATGAAGCGGCAGGCCTGGCCCACCACCACCTTGGCCGCCGAGAGCACGCGGCGGCGCGCGCTCGCATCGGTGTCGCGGCAACGCGCGGTGGCGAGCAGGCTCATCGAGCGGGCCTGTTCGAGGTGGATCAGCATCTCGGCCATGCGGTGCTGCAGCGCCTGGAAGCGCCCGATGGGCTGACCGAACTGCTGGCGCGTCTTGAGGTACTCGACGGTCGCGGCCACGGTGGCGTCCATCACGCCGACGGCCTCGGCGCACAGCGCGGCCAGGCCGAAGTCGAGCGCGCGTTCGATGGCCGGCAGTGCCTGGCCCACCGTGCCGATCAAGGCGCCGGGCGGCAAGGCCACGCCGTTCAACTCGATCTCGGCGGCCTGCTGACCATCGAGAGTCGGATAGGGTTTGATGACCAGCCCCGCCGCATCGCGCGGCACACGCAGCAGCGACACGCCCGAGCCATTGAGCGCCGACACCAGCAGATCGTCGGCCACGCCCGCATGCAACACCACGGCCTTGCGCCCGGTGAGCACATAACCGTCGCCCGATGGCTCCAGCTGGGTGGCGATGCGCGCGTCGTCAAAACGCGAAGCGGGCTCGAAGTGCGCCAGCACCGCGATGCGCTCGCCGCTCGCCAGCTCGGGCAGCCAGCGCGCTTGCATCGTGGCGTCGGCCAACTCGGCAATCAAGGACGTGGCCACCACCGCGCTGCTCAACACGGGCTCGACCACCAGCGCCGCGCCCAGCGCCTGCTGCGCCACCAGCGTCTCGACTGGGCTGACATCGCCCGCCGCCAGGCCGCCGTGCGCCTCGGGCACGTTGAGCGCCAGCACGCCGATGTCGGCCAGCGCACGCCACGCCTCGCGGCTGAAGCCGCCGCCGCGCAGGATCTCGCGGCGGCGCTCGAAGCCGTAGTCGCGCTGCGCAAAGCGCTGCAGCGTGTCTTGCAGGGCGCGTTGTTCGTCGTTGAGTTCGAAGTTCATCGCCACCGCCTCACAAGCCCAGCATCATCTGGCTGATGATGTTCTTTTGAATCTCGTTGCTGCCACCGTAGATCGACACCTTGCGCAGGTTCAGGTAGTTGGCACCGAGGTGCGCGGCGTGCGCCGGGCCGACGCTGATGAAGTCACCCACTTCATCTTCAGCGATCTGCCAGCCGGCCTCCATCGCACTGCGTGCGTCGTCGAACGTGCTGCGCTTCAAGTACGGCAAACCATAGGGGCCGACGGCCGCGAGCAGCAGCTCGGCCATCGTCTGCTGGATCTCGGTGCCCTTGATCTTCAGGATGGACGCGGCCGGCCCCGGAGCCTTCTTGCTGCCTTCGGCCTTGGCCTGGCTCTCGTCGGCCAGCACGCGCAGGTTGGTGATCTCGAGCGCCATCAGCTCGATCTCGACTTGCGCGATGCGCGCGGCAAACAACGGGTCTTCGGCGAGCGGCTTGCCGTTCTTCTGCTCGGCAGCCGCGATGCGCTTCAAGCGGCCCAGCTCACGCTTCGACGCGCCGATGCCCGCGATGTTGGTGCGCTCGTGGCCAAGCAGAAACTTGGCATACGTCCAGCCCTGGTTCTCTTCGCCCACAAGGTTGGCCACCGGCACCTGCACGTCCTCGAACCAGACTTCGTTGACCTCGTGCGCGCCATCGAGCGTGATGATCGGCCGCACCGTGATGCCGGGCGACTTCATGTCGATCAGCAGGAACGAGATGCCGCGCTGCGGCTTGGCCTCACTGTCGGTGCGCGCCAGGCAGAAGATCCAGTCGGCATGCTGGCCCAGCGTGTTCCAGGTCTTCTGGCCGTTGACGAGGTAGTGGTCGCCGTGGCGGACGGCCTTCATCTTCAGCGACGCGAGGTCCGACCCCGCGCCGGGCTCCGAGTAGCCCTGGCACCACCAGTCCTCGCACGACAGGATGCGCGGCAGGAAGCGAGCCTTCTGCGCCGCGTTGCCAAAAGCCATGATCACCGGCGCGACCATCTTGGTGCCGAACGGAATCAACCTAGGCGCGCCCGCCGCCGCGCATTCTTCTTCGAAGATGTATTGCTGCGTCGGCGTCCAGCCCGTGCCGCCGAACTCCTTCGGCCACGCCTGCCCGGCCCAGCCGCGCGCATGCAGCGTGCGCTGCCACTGCACATGCTCGGCGCGCGTCAGGTGTCCGCCATTCGTCACCTTGCGGCGGATGGTGTCGGGCAACTGCTGGCGCACGAAGGCGCGCACCTCGTCGCGAAAGGCGAGTTCGTCAGCGCTGAAGTTCAGATCCATGGGCGTCTCCGCGAGCCGATCAGCTGAAGGCTTGCAGACCGGTCTGCGCGCGACCGAGGATGAGCGCATGCACGTCGTGCGTGCCCTCGTAGGTGTTGACCACTTCGAGGTTGACCACATGACGGATCACGCCGTATTCGTCGCTGATGCCGTTGCCGCCGTGCATGTCGCGCGCCACGCGGGCGATGTCGAGCGCCTTGCCGCAGTTGTTGCGCTTCATCAGGCTGGTGATCTCGGGCGCGGCGCTGCCTTCATCCTTCATGCGCCCCAGGCGCAGCGCGCCTTGCAGGCCGAGCGCGATCTCGGTCTGCATGTCGGCCAGCTTCTTCTGCACCAACTGCGTGGCGGCCAGCGGGCGGCCGAACTGGATGCGGTCGAGCGTGTACTGGCGCGCGGCATGCCAGCAGAATTCGGCTGCGCCCATCGCGCCCCACGCGATGCCGTAGCGCGCCGAGTTGAGGCAGGTGAACGGGCCCTTGAGGCCTTCGACATTCAGCTCGTTCTCGGCCGGCACGAAGACCTCGTCCATCACGATCTCGCCGGTGATCGAGGTGCGCAGGCCGACCTTGCCTTCGATGGCCGGTGCGCTCAAGCCGCGCATGCCTTTTTCGAGGATGAAGCCGCGGATCTTGCCGGCGTCGTTCTTGGCCCAGACCACGAACACGTCGGCGATGGGCGAGTTGGTGATCCACATCTTCGCGCCGCTGAGCTTGTAGCCGCCTTCGACGCTCTTGGCCCGCGTGCGCATGCCGCCGGGGTCGGACCCGTGGTTGGGCTCGGTCAGGCCGAAGCAGCCGATCCACTCACCCGAGGCGAGCTTGGGCAGGTACTTCTGCTTCTGCGCCTCGGAGCCGAACTCGTTGATCGGCACCATCACGAGCGACGACTGCACGCTCATCATCGAGCGGTAGCCCGAATCGACGCGCTCGACTTCACGCGCCACGAGGCCGTAGCTCACGTAGTTGAGGCCAGCGCCACCGTATTGCGTGGGGATGGTCGCGCCCAGCAGCCCGAGCTCCCCCATCTCGCGAAAAATGCCCGCGTCCATGCGCTCGTGGCGGAAGGCATCGCGCACGCGCGGCAGCAGCTTGTCTTGCGCGTAGGCCCGCGCGGCGTCGCAGATCATGCGTTCGTCTTCGCTCAGCTGGGCGTTGAGCAAGAAGGGGTCGTCCCAGTGGAATTCGGCTTTGTTCGCACTCATGTTGTCGTCCTCTCGATTCAGATTCTTTCCATCACCAGCGCGAGGCCTTGGCCCACGCCGATGCACAGGCTGACCACCGCGTAGCGCGCTTGTCGACGCTGCAGCTCGCGCGCCACCGTGAGCGCCAAGCGTGCGCCCGATGCGCCCAGCGGGTGGCCCACCGCGATGGCGCCGCCGTTCACGTTGACACGCGCGTCGTCCAACGCCACGCCCAGGCCCTTGAGGCAGGCCAGCACCTGGCTGGCAAAGGCTTCGTTGATTTCGATCAGGTCCATCTGCGCGAGCGTGAGGCCAGCGCGCTGCAAGGCCTTGGTGATGGCCGGCACCGGGCCCACGCCCATGATGCGCGGCTCGACGCCCGCTGCAGCCGCCGCCAGCAGCCGCACCATCGGTTGCGCGCCCACGCGCTCGCCCGCTGCTCGGCTGCCGACGAGCAAGGCCGCCGCGCCATCGTTGATGCCCGAGGCATTGCCCGCCGTCACCACGCCGCCGTCGAACAGCGGCTTGAGCTTGGCGAGCTGGTCGTAGGTCGACTCGGGGCGCGGGTGCTCGTCTTCGCTGAGCACGATGGGCGGCGTCTTCTTGCCGGTCGGGATGGTGATGGGCGTGATCTCGCCCGCAAAGAAGCCCGCCGCGCGCGCGGCTTCAAACCTGGCTTGCGACGCGGCCGCAAACGTGTCGGCCTGCTCGCGTGTGATGCCGAATTCGCGCGCCACGTTGTCGCCCGTCTCGGGCATGGTGTCGGCACCGTATTGCGCGGTCACCACCGGGTTGGGGAAGCGCGCGCCGATGGTGGTGTCGAAGAGCTTGGCATCGCGGCTGTAGGCGCTCTCGGCCTTGCCCAGCACGAAGGGCGCGCGGCTCATGCTCTCGACGCCGCCCGCCACAAAGAGATCGCCCTCGCCGCAGGTGATGGCGCGGGCCACGTCGATCAGCGCCGCCAGGCCACTGGCGCACAGGCGGTTCACCGTCTGGCCCGGCACGGTCACCGGCAGCCCCGCACGCAGCAAGGCGTTGCGCGCCACGTTGCGCGAGTCTTCGCCGGCCTGGTTGGTGTCGCCCAGGATCACGTCGTCGATCTGCTCGGGTGACCACGGCGCGCGGGCCAACAGCGCGCGCATCACCTCGGCCACGAGGTCGTCGGGGCGCACGCTGGCCAGCGCGCCGGCGTGGCGACCGAAGGGCGAGCGCAGGCCATCAAAGAGGTAGGCGTCGAGCATGGATCAGACCTCTTCGGTTAGCAAGCTCAGGCCCAGACTGGCTCGGCGCGTGAGCCAGGGGCTGGGGCGGTAGCGCGGGTCGCCGGTGTGGGCCTGCAGGCGCTGCAGGATCGTCAGCACGGTGCTGGCGCCCAGCGCGTCGCCCCAGGCCAGCGGGCCGCGCGGGTAGCCGAGGCCGAGCGTGACGGCGCGGTCGATATCGGCCGGCGTGGCGATGCGCTGCTGCGCGATCTCGCAAGCGATGTTGACGATGGTGGCCACCACGCGCTGGGCAACGAAGCCGTAGCTGTCGCGCAGCACGCTGACCGGCACGCCGTCGGACGCGAGCAGCGCCTGCGCCGCATCGCGCGCGGCTCGCGAGGTGGCCGGCGTGGTCATCAGCACGCGACGCTTGCTGGCGTCGAACAGGGTCTCGACGGCCACGGTGCGCTCGGCGTCGAGCCCCTCGTGCAGCGCGCAGGTGGTGGCGTCATCACCCAGCGGGGCAACGAGGCACAGGCTGTCGTGCGCCGGGCGATCGTCGTCATCGAAGGTGATGCCCGCCGTTTCGGCCAGTTGCGCGACCAGTGCCTGCAACTCGGCCGGAGCCTGGCGGCTGACCCACACGCTGGCGGGCAAGGCTTCGCGGCCCGGCACATCAGGCTCGGCGGGCCACTGTTGTGAGCCACCTTCGTAAGCGTAGAAGCCGCGCCCCTTCTTGCGCCCAACCAGCCCGGCTGTGAGCATCTGGCGCGTCAGCGGCTGCGGGCGAAAGCGCGGCTCGTCAAAGAACTGGCGGTAGATCGACTCCATCACCGGATGCGACACATCGAGCGCGGTCAGGTCCATCAAGGTGAACGGCCCCATGCGAAAGCCCGCCGTGTCGGTGAGGATGCGGTCGAGCGTTGCCACATCGGCCACGCCCTCGGCCAGCAGGCGCAAGGCCTCTGTGCCGTAGCCGCGACCGGCATGGTTGACGATGAAGCCTGGCGTGTCTTGCGCGCGCACCGCCGTGTGGCCCCAGGCCTGGCCCACGGCGAGCAGGGTGTCGCCCACCGCCGGTTCGGTGAGCAAACCGTCGATCACCTCGACCACTTTCATCAGCGGCACGGGGTTGAAGAAGTGAAAGCCCGCCACGCGCTGCGGGCGCTGCAGGCCGGCGGCGATGGCGGTGACGGACAGCGACGAGGTGTTGGTGGCCAGGATCGCACCGGGCCCGACCACGCCTTCGAGCTGCGCGAACAAGGCGCGCTTGGCCGCGAGGTCTTCGACGATGGCTTCGACCACCAGCTCGCAATCCGCCAGCTCAGCCAGCGCCGCGGCCGGCGCCACCCCGGCGGTGGCCGCCGCGGCCTGCTCGGCGCTGAGCCTGCCCTTGTCGGCCAGCTTGGCGAACGTGGCCCGCAGTTGCTCGGCCGCCGCAGCCGCCGCGCCCTCGCGGTTGTCGAACAGCTGGACGCGGCAACCCGCCTGCGCCGCGATCTGCGCAATGCCCTGGCCCATCACGCCACTGCCGACGATGCCGACCCGGCGCACGGCCACTGCCGAAACAGCCTGGGCTTGAGAGGACTCGGTGGTCACAGGATTCTCCAGATGGGTCACACAATTCTGCAATGCAGAACAACCAAGGCGCAAACAGGACGATGCCAAAACTGGCCAGCTCATCTCGCTCCGTTTGATGAGCGGCAGTCTAGCATCACAGCCACAAGCATGCCACCGCCGACAACGTTTGAGCAGGCCCGGTTCAAGTCGATTCAGGCGCAATCCAAGGGGCGCCATTCTGCACTGCAGAACTTCCGTTATGATGGCGAGCATGAAACCCCGCGCCTCCCCCTTGCCCGCCGACGACCGCCACTTCGTCACCGCCCTGGCGCGCGGCTTGTCGGTGCTGGCGTGCTTTCGCTCCAGCGACCGCGTGCTGGGCAACACCGAGATCGCGCAGCGCTGCAAGCTGCCCAAGTCCACGGTGTCTCGCCTGACGTACACCCTGACCAAGCTGGGCTACCTGGTGGTGGACGAACCCTCTGGCCAATACCGCCTGGGCTCGGCCACACTGGGCCTGGCCAGCTCGATGCTCGCGCGCATGGACTTGCGCCAGGCCGCGCGCCCGCTGATGCAGGAGCTGGCCGATTTCTCGAACGCCAGCGTGAGCATGGCCGTGCGCGACCGGCTGTCGATGATCCACGTCGAGGTCTGCCGCGGCCCCGGCACCTACGACCTCACCATCGGCGTGGGCACGCGCATGCCGCTGGCCACATCGGCCATGGGGCGCGCCCTGCTAGCCGCCGTGCCCGACAGCGAACGCGCCGAGATCCTGGCCCGCGCGCACGACTTCGACGAGCTGGCCGCGCAGCAGATCATCGAAGGCATCGCGCACGGCCAGGCCGACATGGCGCGCTACGGCTGCGCCACGTCATTCGGCGACTGGGTGCCCGATACCAACGGCATCGCCATCGCCTTCCAGCCCGAAGAAGGCCGGCCGTTCATGGCCCTCAACTGCGGCGCGCCGAACCTGTCGCGCGAGCTGCTGCTGAACGAGGTGCGACCGCGCATGATCGAGCTGGTGGCCAAGCTCAAGGCGCTGCCCCGGCAGCCCCAGGAGTCTTAGACTGCGCCCTTATTCCCTGTTTGTTGACGCCGACCGAAAGCCCGCCATGGCCGACCCCATCCTCCTCGCCCAGCACGGCGACATCGCCTGCCACCTGCTGCCCCAGCTTGCCAACCGCCACGGCCTCATCACCGGCGCGACCGGCACCGGCAAGACCATCACGCTGCAAAAGCTGGCCGAAAGCTTTTCGCAGATCGGCGTGCCCGTCTTCATGGCCGACGTGAAGGGCGACCTGACCGGCATCACGCAGGCCGGCAACGTGAGCGACAAGCTCGCGAAAGTGCTGGCCGAGCGCGGCATCGACAAACCCGAGAGCTCCGCCTGCCCCGCCACGCTGTGGGACGTGTTCGGCGAGCAGGGCCACCCGGTGCGCGCAACGGTGTCCGACATGGGCCCGCTGCTGCTGGCGCGCATGCTCAATCTGAACGACACGCAAGAGGGCGTGCTGCAACTCGTCTTCAAGATTGCCGACGACAACGGCCTGCTGCTGCTCGACCTGAAAGACCTGCGCGCCATGCTGCAGCACGTGGGCGAGAACGCGAAAGACTTCACCACCGAATACGGCAACATCAGCGCCGCCTCGGTGGGCGCCATCCAGCGCGGCCTGCTGCAGATCGAGCAGCAGGGCGGCGATCAATTCTTTGGCGAGCCGATGCTCGATATCGCCGATTTCATGCAGACGATCGATGTGAGCGGACAGCAGCGGGGCGTGATCAACGTGCTCGCCGCCGACAAGCTGCTCAACGCGCCGCGCCTCTACGCCACCTTCCTGCTGTGGATGCTGGCCGAGCTCTACGAGCGGCTGCCCGAAGTGGGCGATCTCGATCAACCCAAACTGGTGTTCTTCTTCGACGAAGCCCACCTGCTGTTCAACGACGCGCCCAAGGCGCTGCTCGAGCGCATCGAACTCGTCGTGCGCCTGGTGCGCTCAAAAGGCGTGGGCGTGTACTTCGTGACGCAAAACCCGCTCGACGTGCCCGACAGCGTGCTCGCGCAACTGAGCAACCGCGTGCAGCACGCGCTGCGCGCCTTCACGCCGCGCGACCAGAAGGCCGTGAAGGCGGCGGCCGACACCATGCGCGCCAACCCCGGGCTCGACATCGCCACCGCGATCACCGAGCTGGCCGTGGGCGAGGCGCTGGTGAGCCTGCTCGACGAGAAGGGCCGCCCGAGCGTCACCGAGCGCGTCTTCGTGCTGCCGCCCGGCAGCCAGATCGGCCCGATCACGCCCGAGCAGCGCAAGGCGCTCATCGAGCAGTCGCTGGTGGCCGGCGTGTACGAGAAGGTGGTGGACCGCGAATCGGCCTACGAAAAGCTCAAGGGCCGCGCGGCGGCGTCGCCCACTACGGCACCCACCCCGGCCCCCGCACCGACCGCGTCCACCCCCGCACCATCGAGCCCCGCGCCCGCCCCGGCCGGCGGCGGCTGGATGGACGGCGCGCTCGACGGCCTGGGTGGACTGCTCAAGGGGTCGGGCCGCAAGGACTCGGTGGTCGAGACGCTGGCCAAGTCCGCCGCGCGCAGCATCGGCTCGACCGTGGGGCGTGAAATCATCCGCGGCGTGCTGGGCAGCCTGCTGGGCGGCGGCTCGCGGCGCTGATCGGCCGTGCCCCGGCTCGCGGGGCCTGCGGCACAATTCGAGGTTTGACCGCTCGCGTAGAAAGTGCCGACATGACCGCCTCTTTGCACACCTCCACCCTCAGCACCCTGCCGCTGCTGGCACGCGGCAAAGTGCGCGACAACTACGCCGTCGGCACCGATCGCATCCTGATGGTCGCGTCCGACCGCATCTCGGCTTTCGACGTGATCATGGGCGAGCCCATCCCCGGCAAGGGCGCGCTCCTCACCCGCATGGCGCTGTTCTGGTTCGAGCTGCTGAAAGACGTGGTGCCCAACCACCTCACCGGAGACGACCCGCTGTCGGTCGTCACGCCCGCCGAGCAAGCCCAGGTGAAAGACCGCGCCATGTTGGTCAAGCGACTCAAACCCTTGCCCGTCGAGGCCGTGGTGCGCGGTTACCTGGCCGGCAGCGGCTGGAAGGAATACCAACAAAGCCAATCTGTGTGCGGCGTGGCCTTGCCCGCCGGTCTGAAGAACGCCAGCAAGCTGCCCGAGCCCATCTTCACCCCCGCCACCAAAGCCGAGGTGGGCGAGCACGACGAGAACATCTCGTTCGAACAAACCGTCGCCCTGATCGGCCGCGAGCTGGCCGAGAAGGTGCGCGACGTGTCGATCCAGCTCTACAAGAAAGCCGCCGACTACGCGCTGACCAAGGGCATCATCATTGCCGACACCAAGTTCGAGTTCGGTCTCGATGCCAACGGCACCCTCACGCTGATGGACGAAGTGCTCACCCCCGACTCGTCGCGCTTCTGGCCCATCGAGGGCTACCAGGCCGCGTTCGAGGCCGGCGCCAACCCGCCGAGCTACGACAAGCAGTTCGTGCGCGACTGGCTGGAGCAGGCCACCGTCAACGGCCAACCGTGGGACAAGACCGCGCCCTCGCCCGCCCTGCCGGCCGACGTGATCGAAAAGACCGCCGCCAAGTACCGCGAAGCCCTGGAGCGCCTGACCGGCGCGTGACCGGCGCGCTGCGCTTCACTGCTTCGTGGATCTGCCCGCGCTCACCGACCTCGCCTCGGCGCACCGCCTGATCGAGGCCGTGCAGCAACGAGCCCAGGCGACGGGGTTGTCGCTACGACCGCCGCCGCCCGAGCCCACCAGCTGCTGCGGACGCGGCTGCAACGGCTGCGTCTGGGAGGGCTATTACGCCGCGCTGGTGTACTGGCGCGACGAAGCCTTGCTCAGGCTCGAGCCCTGAGTCAGTCGCGCGGGCGGCGATACAGCACCAGCCCGCTCACCGCCAACAGACCGACAACCAGCATGCTGAATGAACCCGGCTCCGGAACGGCGGCCGTGGTGAGGCTGAAAAAGGCGTAGTCGGATTGATCGGTGCAATCGCCCACGCCGCAAGCGCCTTTCAGCGCGCTGAACTTGACCCCGGTGCCCACGTAGTTGGCGAACGGGTTGACCACCGTCCAGACGCCCGCGCCGCTGGCATCGGCGGGGCTGACGGCGTTGACGAAGCTCGCCGCCCCCAGCGCCACGTTCGAGGCGCTGAACAGCTGCCACTTCGCCTGGGTGTCCGAAACGGCCGTGAGCTTGCCGTAAATGCCATTCGCGCCCGTGAGCGCCACCTTGGCTACTTCGTTGACGTCACCAAATTCGGGGCCGTTGTACAGAAAAGCCACCGAGAACGAACTCAGGGTCTCGGGCGCGCCCCACGACGCGCGAATCGATTCGCCGATATTGATTTCGCCCGCTGTCTTGTCGGCAGCCTTGCCCGTCACCCCGATACCGAGGTATCCCGCCACGCTCTTCGCGTCGAGCTTGCCGCCCACGGCATTGAAGTGGACGCCATTGACGGTGACATTCGACGTGCTGCCGTCGGCGAACGACTGCAGATCAGCCGACGTCACGGTTACCGCTTGCGCGGCCATGCTGCCCAGCAACCAACCGGCCGCCACCGCACTCAACTTGATCAGACGCTTCATGTTTACAACCCTTTGAACCACGGCAGCCGGGCTCCCGCCTCACCTGCATCGACATCAATCCGCACCTTAACCTGCGAGCAAGCGCTGTGCCTACCCCCAGGCCGCCGGGAGCCCCCCGGGCTGCGGGGAGCATGACTACCAACGATGCGCTGTTCTACCGGGCTTTCGCGACAAGCGTGCGACAAACCGGTGCGTCGAACTCGTCGCCGAGCCGGCCGCCGCCTCAAAACAGGGCCATGCTGAGCTTGCGCCGGTACTGGTCGATGAGCGGGTCGGCACTGACCACCACGGCCTTGCCGGCCAATTCGAGACCGGGCTTGGCGTCGGGCTTGCCGGGCGCCTTGGCCGGCGTCTTGGGCTGCGGCTTGGTCATCACTTCGAGAATGGCCACGTAGGTCTTGCGCGCCAGCTCGTCTTGCCACTTCTTGTCGCGCATGATGATTTCGAGCAACTCGTCCATGGCCGCCGTGAAACGGCCTGCGGCGAAGTGAGTCTGCGCCAACTCGAAGCGCGCCTCGAAATCGCGCTTGTTGGCGGCGATCGCGTCGGCCAACGCTTGCTCCGGTCGCGCCCGGGGCGCCGCCTCGCACGCCGCCAGATAGGCCGCGAACGCCGCCACGCGCGGGTCGGCCAGCGGGCCGGATGCCTGCGCGGCAATCGCCTGGAACAGTTCTTTGGCGGGTTCGACCTGGCCGCGCTCGAGCAGCAGCTTGATCAGCTCCAGCCGCGCCTCGACGTTCGCCGGATCGTGCTCCAGCGCCTGCTGCAGCTTGGCCAGAGCCTGATCCGCATCACCACCGGCCGCCAGGGCCTCGGCCTCGCCCAGTTCCTGCTCGGCCTCGACAGCCGCCTCGCTGGGCACATGCTTGTCGAGAAATTCGCGGATCTTGTCGGCCGGCAACGCGCCGACGAAGCCGTCCACCGGCTGGCCGCCCGCGAACATCACGCAGAACGGAATGCTGCGCACGCCGAACATCTGCGACAACTGCCCGGCGATTTCGGGCTCCTCGTCGGCATTCACCTTGGCCAGCGTGAAGCGTCCGTCGTACTCGGTTTCGAGCGCTTCGAGCACCGGGCCGAGTTGCTTGCACGGCCCGCACCACTCGGCCCAGATGTCCAGCAGGACCGGGGTGGTGGCCGACGCGGCGATCAGGTCGTGCTCGAAATTCTTCAGGGTGATGGTGATCATGGAGCGATTCAATCGAAAGCCAGCAGGAACCTGCCGAGCGCCTAAAATCGGCCCTTTTGTGCAGGAGCAAGCCGTGACGAGCACGTCCGCCAACAACAGCCAACCCATCATCGGCGTGGTGATGGGTTCCAACAGCGATTGGGACGTGATGCGCCAGGCGGCCGACATTCTCGCCGAGTTCGGCGTGGCCTACGAGGCGCAGGTGGTTTCGGCCCACCGCATGCCCGACGACATGTTCCGCTACGCCGAGACCGCGCGCAGCCGGGGCCTGCAGGCCATCATCGCCGGCGCGGGCGGCGCGGCCCATCTGCCCGGCATGCTCGCGGCCAAGACCACCGTGCCGGTGCTGGGCGTGCCGGTGCCGTCCAAGCACCTGAGCGGCGTCGATTCGCTGCACTCGATCGTGCAGATGCCCAAGGGCGTGCCGGTGGCCACCTTCACCATCGGCGCGGCCGGCGCCGCCAACGCCGCGCTGTTTGCCGTAGCCATGCTGGCCAACCAAGACGCCACCCTGCACGCCAAGCTCGAAGCCTTCCGCGTCCGCCAGACTGATGCGGCGCGCGCGATGAAGCTCGACTAATCCGAAGAACGCAGATGACGCAACACGTGATCCAGCCCGGCGCGACGCTGGGCGTTCTGGGCGGCGGCCAGCTGGGCCGCATGTTCGTGCACGCCGCGCAGGCCCTGGGCTACCGCACCGCCGTGCTCGACCCCGACCCGCGCAGCCCCGCCGGGCAGGTGTCGCACGTGCACATTTCGACCCCCTACCTCGACGCCACCGGCCTGCAGCAGCTCGCGCAGGTCGCCGCCGCCGTCACCACCGAGTTCGAGAACGTGCCCGCCACCGCCTTGGCCGCGCTGGCCGTTCACCGGCCCGTGGCACCAGGCGCAGCGGCCGTGTCGGTCTGCCAGGACCGCGCCAAGGAGAAGGCGCATTTCGTGGCCTGCGGCGTGCCCTGCGCCCCGCACGCGGTGATCACCTCGACCGACCAGCTCGCGTCGCTCGACCCCACCCTGCTGCCCGGCATCCTGAAGACCGCGCAACTGGGCTATGACGGCAAGGGCCAGGTTCGCGTCAACACCCCCGAGCAACTGGCAGCCGCCTGGGCCGCGCTCAAGGGCGTGCCCTGCGTGCTCGAAAAGATGCTGCCGCTGCAGTTCGAGGTGAGCGTGATCGTGGCGCGCAACGCGGCCGGCGAGGTCGTCAACTTCCCGCTGCAACAGAACCTGCACCGCGACGGCATCCTGGCCGTCACCACCGTGCCGGCACCGCAGCTCACGCCCGAGATCGAAGCCCAGGCCTGCACCGCTGCGCGCACCATCGCCGCGCGCCTGAATTACGTCGGCGTGCTGTGCGTCGAGTTCTTCATCCTGCAAGACGGCTCGCTGGTGGCCAACGAGATGGCGCCGCGCCCGCACAACTCGGGTCACTACACCATCGACGCCTGCGACCTCTCGCAGTTCGACCTGCAAGTGCGCGCCATGACCGGCCTGCCGCTGGTCACGCCGCGCCTGCACTCGCCCACCGTGATGCTCAATCTGCTGGGCGATCTGTGGTTCGACGCCAATGGCAAGCTGCGCGAGCCCAACTGGCCCGGCGTGCTGCAACTGCCGGGCGCCCACCTGCACCTCTATGGCAAGACCGAGGCGCGCAAGGGCCGCAAGATGGGCCACCTGACGATCACCGGCGCCACGGCCGACGACGCTCGGGCCAACGCCCTGCTGGCGGCCGCGCTGCTCGGCCTGCCGCTGTGGTGACCGCGCTTCGCCTGCATCCACCATGCCCCTGCTGCTGAACGGTCAGGACGACGCCGCGCTAGCCGAGGCCGCGCGGCGCTGGGCCGCGGGCGAGCTGGTCGCGCTGCCCACCGAAACCGTTTACGGCCTGGGCGCGCGTGCCGACGACGACGCGGCGGTGGCCAAGATCTTCGCCGCCAAGGGCCGCCCGAGCGACCACCCGCTGATCGTGCACGTGGCCGACGCGTCCGCCGCCGCCACCTTCGCCGCCGAGATCCCGCCCGCCGCGCACAAGCTGATGGCCGCCTTCTGGCCCGGCCCGCTCACCGTGATCGTGCCGCGCCGCCTCGGCGTGGGCACGGCCGCCGCTGGCGGGCAAGACACCATCGGCCTGCGCTGCCCGGCCCACCCGGTCGCCCACGCCCTGCTGCAACGGGCCGCCCAAGCCGGCGTGATGGGCATCGCCGCGCCCAGCGCCAACCGCTTCGGCCGCATCAGCCCGACGCGCGCCGCGCACGTCGTCGAAGAATTTGCCGACCTGAGCGACGCCGCGCTGGCCGTGGTGGACGGCGGCGCCTGCGACGTGGGCATCGAGTCGAGCATCGTCGATTGCTCGGGGCTGAGCCAAGGGGGCCGCGCCGTGCTGCTGCGCCCCGGCGTGCTGACGCGCGAGGCCATCGAGGCCGTGATCGGGCCGCTCGGCGAGCGCGGCGGCCACTCGCCACGCGCCTCGGGCACGCTCGAAGCGCACTACGCGCCGCGCGCCAAGCTGCGCCTCATGCCCACCGAGGCGCTGCGCTCGGCGCTGGCCGTGCTGGGGCCGGAGTTAACCAACGCGCAAAGAACGGGCAACACGCTGGCGGTATATTCCCGCAGTTCGCTGTCGGCCCTGTGGCCCGAAGGCGTGCGCCACGGCCCCATCGCCCACCGCGCCATGCCCTCGCAACCCCGGCTGGCGGCCCACGAACTCTTTGCCGCGTTGCGCGAACTCGACGCCACCGGCGTGCCTCTGATCTGGGTCGAAACGCCGCCGGACACCCCCGAATGGGAAGGCGTTCGTGATCGACTGCAACGCGCGGCGGCGGCGGGCTGACCGCCCACGCCGCGCCCCCCTCTTACCCGTGCTGGAGAAAAGCTTGAACTCGAAGAATCGTTGGCAACAAGTCGTCCGCGGCGGCCTGGCCGTGCTCAGCCTGGCCCTGCTGGCCAGCTGCGGCGGCGGCAAGCGCGAAGCCTTTCACCCGGGGCACATGTATGTGTTTGGCGACGAATACAGCTACATCGACGTCAACCAGACGCCATCCAGCAACAACACCTACGCGCGCTATTCGGTGAACTACGTGACGAGCATTTCGCCCATCACCGTCTACTCGGCCATATACCCCTGGACCTGGACGCAATACTTGTCGTCGCACTACGGCAAGGGCACCTCGCCATGCGCCAACACGGACGCCGATCAGACAAGCTTGTGCAGCGCGCCGGGCGATACCGTGGACGACACGATCACCAAGATCAACACCAAGAACTTCCAGAAAGACGAGCTGGTCGTGATCATGGCGGGCACGAGGGACGTCTTGAACGCGTATCAGACCTTCAAATCGTCTGGCACGCTCGACGAAGCCGGCATGAAAAACGCCGGCATCAAGCTGGCGCAGAAGATCAACGCCATCGTGACCACCGGCGCCCGCGTGGCGGTGGTCACGCTCCCCGATATCGGGCTCTCGCCCTACGCCGTGGCCGAAGACACCAGCCACGGCCACCGCGACCCGGCCCAGTCGGTCGACTGCTCGACCGGCGACGGTCGTCCGGCGGCAACCGACGAATACGCCAAGGCCATGAGCTACCTGACGTCCTGCTTCAACTATGGCCTGCGCGGCGCAAACGGCATCACGAATGACGGGCACAAGATCGCGCTGATCAATGCCTTCGACTGGAGCATCTTGATCGCCAAGAACACCAGCGTGACCTACCCTTACGCCGCGCAATGCGCCTCGGTGACCCACACCACGGCAGCAACCTACGACCCCACCACCTGCAATTACGACAACGTCACCACCCCGAGCAGCCCGACGACCACCGCAGACATCAGCGGCGCAACCTACTTGTGGAGCTTCGGCCCCTGGCTGAGCATAGCCGGGCACCAGTTGCTGGCCAACCTGGCCATGACTCGGGTGGACTACAACTGGGACTCATGACGCCTGCCCGTAGCGCAGCTTCATCGTCAGGATCGCCAGCGCCAGCGTCAGGGTGACGGTGTTGGCGATCATGATCGGCCAGGCGCCCAGCGCGAGGCCATACAGCAGCCACAGCGCCACGCCCAGCGTGAACACGCTGTACATGCCCAGCGAAATGCCGCTCACGTCCTTGGTGCGCCACGTCAGCCAGACCTGCGGCACGAAGGCCGAGGTGGTGAGGGTGGCGGCCACGTAGCCCACCCAGTCGCCGTGCTGGCTCAGCAGCGTCTGCAAGGTGTTGACCAGGTTGGCATTCATCGTGCCGTGTCCTCCGCGCTCCAGCGCAACAGGGCGTCGAGCACCGCACGCGCCGCGCCGCCATTCGAGTTGATCGACGGGTGGTTGATCAGCCCCACCACCGCGTAACGCCGCCCGGACGCCGCCTGCACCACGCCGGCCACGGCGGCCACGTCCTTCAGCGAGCCCGTCTTGATGTGCGCGCGCCCCGCTGCCGGGCCGACCGCCTCGGCGGTGCGCCGCTGCGCCGTGCCGTCCACCCCCGCCACGGGCAAGGACGCCAGCAGCTCCGGCATCGCCGGCCCGGCCCAGGCCGCCTGCAGCAGCCGCGCCAGGCAACCGGCGCTGACCCGCTCGTTGCGCGACAAGCCCGAGCCGTTGTCCAGACTCAGCTCGCTCGCGTCGCAACCGGCGCGCTCCTTGGCCCAGGTGCTCACGACTTCGCGGGCGCGCTCCAGACTGCCTTCGCCCTGGCTCAGCCCCAGCGTCAGGAAGAGCTGGCGCGCCATCAGGTTGTTGCTGAACTTGTTGATGTCGCGCACCACGGCGTGCAGCGGCGGCGAGGCGAACTCGAACGCCGCCTCGCCGCGTGCGATCTCGGGCTGCTCGCTGCGCTCGATCACGTGCCCGTGCAGTCGCCCGCCCAATTCGCGCCACAAGGCCTCGACCACGCGCGGGCCGTAAGCCGCGTCGTCGGGCCAGGCCAGCTCCCACTCGCGCTCGCCACAGGCCGCCGCATAACCGCCGCGCAACGCCGGGCGGGCCGGCTGCGTCAGATCGAGTTGCAGGCCGGCGCGCCAGTCGCCGCATGCCGCGCCCTGCAATTTCACGCGCGTCGGCCAGCGCACGCCGGCCAAGCTGGGCTGCGCGCTGACGCGAGCCCAGCGCGCGCCCGGCTCGGGGCGCACGCGCAAGGTCACGCTTTGAAAGTTGACGACCAGCGCGCGCGGCAGCACGTTGTAGGGCTTGAGCGGCTCGCCATCGAAATCGCCCGCTTGCTCGGTCGGCACGCGGAACGCGCCCTGATCGAGCACGATGTCGCCGTGGATGTCTTGCACGCCCAGCTCGCGCACCCGCTTGAGCAGCAGCCACCAGCGCTCGATCACCAGAGTCGGGTCGCCCTGCCCATGGATCACCAGCGGCCCGCGCAACACCCCGCGCACCACCGGGCCGCCCAGCTCGACGGGCGTCTGCCACGTCCAGGCCGGGCCGAGCCGATCGAGCGCCGCGTAGGTGGTGAAGAGCTTCATCACCGAGGCGGCCTGCATCGGGCGCTCGGCCTGCACGCTGAGGCGCGGTGGCAAGCGCTCGCCAGCGGCCCCCAAGGGCACCACCACGGCCGACAAGGCATCGTCGGTCAGCCCGGCTTGCGTCAGCGCGGCCCGCACGGCGGGCGGCCAGGCGTCGGCGGCCCAGGCCACGCGAGCCGCCCCGCCCACCACCAAACCGACCGCGACGCAGGCCAGCCGAGCCGCATGGCCCGCCCGCTGGCGACCCGACGATGCAAAAGATTTGGTGAACATGGTCGCCGATCATGCCGCAAGGCGCCCACGCTGGCGGCCCGCGCGAGGCCCCTCGGTAAACTGCGCGGATGAACCATGCCCCGGCGACCTCCACGCCCCCCACCCTGCTGGCGCTCGACACCGCCACCGAAACCCTGCACCTGGCCTTGCTGGCCAAGGGGGCGACGCATGTCGAGCAGCACGCAGGGGGCGCGCAAGCCTCGGCCGCGCTGATCCCCGCCGCGCAGGCGCTGCTGGCGGCCGCTGGGTTGAGCTGGGCAGACTTGGACGCCATCGCCTTCGGCCGCGGCCCGGGCGCGTTCACCGGCCTGCGCACCGCCGCCGCCGTGGCGCAGGGGCTGGCGTTCGGCGCGCGCAAGCCGGTGCTCGCGCTCGACACCTTGCTGGCCGTGGCCGAAGACGCGCGCCAAGCCGCCGCTGCGTCCGGCACCGCGCTGCAGCGCGTCTGGGCCGCCACCGATGCCCGCATGGGCGAGATCTACGCCGCCGCCTACCGCTGGGACGGCTCGCGCTGGCACACCCTGGTCGAACCGCAATTGCTGCGCCCCGCCGACCTGGCCATGCGCGTGCAGGCCGCCGTGAACGCGACGCCCGACGCGGTGGCCCTGGCCGGCAATGCCCTGCGGGCCCACGGCGCCGCGCTCGACGCCGCCGGCTTGCCGACCACGCTGCCGCGCTGGCCCGACGCCGCCCCGCGCGGCGCGGCGCTGCTGGCGCTGGCGCAAGCCGCCTGGGCCGACGGCCTCGCCCTAGATGCCGCCCAGGCGCTGCCGCTGTACGTGCGCGACAAGGTCGCCCAGACCACCGCCGAGCGCCTGGCCGAACGCGAGGCGCAAGCAGCCGCGCGCGCCGCCGCCGTCTGACCACCTTGCCGCCCCGCCATGAACGCCGTGCCGCAACCCTCGTCGCTCCCCGCGCAACCCGACTTCCTGCCAATCGGCACGCGGCTGCGGGCCATGCTGCCGGCCGATCTGCCCGAGGTGCTGCGCATCGAGCGGCAGGCCTATGAATTCCCGTGGACGCAAGGCAATTTCGCGAGTTCGCTGGCCTCGGGCTACCTGGCCGAATGCCTGTTCGACGCCGCTGGCGGCGCGCTGCTCGGCTACTACGTGGCCATGATGGGCTTTGAAGAAATGCACCTGCTGAACATCACGGTCGCCCCCGCCCAGCAGGGGCGGGGTTTCGGCCACGCCCTGCTGCACCTGCTGCGCGTGCGCAGCCAGCAGCATCAGGCGCGCAAGGTGTGGCTGGAGGTGCGCGTGAGCAACCCCCGCGCCCAGCGCCTGTACACCGCCTTCGGCTTCGAGGTGGTCGGCACGCGGCGCGGCTACTACCCCGCCCGAGGCGGGCGCGAAGACGCCATCGTGATGGGACTGGACGTGACCGCATGAGCTGGACCGCCCGCCAACTCGCGATGCTGCGCGAAATGGGCCTGACGCTGTGGTGGCCCGGCGCCGCCCCGCGCGGGCTCGATGGCAGCCGCGCGCCGCAGCGCGACGAAAACGCCCCGGCAGAGTCGGCCCCGGTCGAGCCCCCCGCGCGCCGGGCACCGATGGCCGCGCCCGCTGCGCCACCCGTGGCGGCACCCGTGGCGCCGACCACGGCCCCGCAGCCGTTGCGCCAGCTCGGCGTCGAGACCATGGCGTGGCCCGCGCTGCGCGAGGCGGTGGCCGGCTGCCGGGCCTGCAAGCTGTGCGAGAGCCGGCGCCACACGGTGTTCGGCGTCGGCAACGAACAAGCCCACTGGATGATCATCGGCGAGGCGCCCGGCGAGCAAGAAGACCGCGAGGGCGAGCCCTTCGTCGGCAAGGCCGGGCAGCTGCTCGACCGCATGCTCGAAGCCACCGGCCTGACCCGCGCCGAGGCCCCGCCCGAGCAGCAGGTTTTCATTGCCAACGTGCTGAAGTGCCGCCCGCCCGGCAACCGCAACCCGCTGCCCGAGGAGGTGGCGCAATGCGAGCCCTATCTCAAGCGTCAGGTCGAGCTGGTGCGGCCGAAGATCATCGTGGCCATGGGCCGCTTCGCGGTGCAGTCGATCCTGCAGACGCAAGAGCCGATCGGCAAGTTGCGCGGTCGCGAGCACCAGTACGCCGGCGTGCCGGTCGTCGTAACCTACCACCCAGCCTACTTGCTGCGCAGCCCCGCCGACAAGGCGCTGGCCTGGGAAGACCTGTGCCTGGCGCGCGAAGTCTTGGTTAGGACGCCTGCTTGAACGCCATCACCGCCTGACTGCGCAGCGTGCGCAGCAGCGAGAGCTCGTGGTCGCTCAGCGAGATGGCGCCGGCCACGGCCTTGTCGGCGTAGATGAAGCCGATCACCGTGTCTTTTTGCGCGCCCGCGCCCTTCATCACCAGGGGCAACAGCAAGAAGGTGGGCGCCTGCACCTTGCTCGTGAACCACTCCGGCAGACGCTGCGCGATGCTGGGCACGGCCGCGTCCTCGATCATGATGTCCACGCCCTTCAGGCACAGCATGCCGAACAGATCGAGCGCCCCGCCCGCCGGCGCCTTGAGCGGCACCACGAACGAGGGCGCCAGCTCGTTGCCGCGCTCGCCCAGGCCGATGCGCCCGACCAGGTTGCCGGACTTGGCATCGCGCATGCAGAAGATCACGCGGCGAAAACCCAGCGAGCGGTAGACGGTTTCGAGCACCATGCGCAGCACTTCGTTGAGCTTGAAGTTCTCGACCAGCGCGTTGGTGATGTCCTGGATGCCCGACGTGAGCACGCTGGCCGGGTCGTCGGCCGGCACGTTCGTGTCCTCGTGGATGGCCACCTCGTCGAGCGAGGCCACGCCGGGAGCGGCATCGTTTGACGCATTCGGCCCGGCATTGGGCGCATCGACGTAGTAGGTATCGACCAGCCGCTCGGCGCGCTCGCCGGGCTCCATCTTGAGCTCCATGCCCTGCGTGAGCTCGGCCATGCGCTTGCGCGCGCGCGAGGCCGCGTCAAGAATGTCGTCGGCCTTGAAATGCAAGGCCGAGCCGTAGCGCTGCGCCAGCTCGCGCAGGCGGTCGGCCGCCTTGTCGGGCGTGTTGAACAGCAAGGCATCGGCCGCCTCGTTGGCCACCGAGGCGAGCCAGCCGAGGCGATCCGGGCTCTGCGCCAGCCCCTGCCGGGGCAGCTCGCCCACGGGCGCGCGCATGCAGCGCATCAGGCTGTCGGGCAGCCCCCAGGTGCGGCCGACACCCAAGCCGAGGTTTTCGAACGAGATGCCGAGCACGGCGGTCGAGGCCGCCGCCTCGGGCACGGCCTTGGCCGCTCCACCCGGCGGTCGCACCTGCAGGCGGATCTGCTCGGCCTCGTCTGGCAGGTAGAACTCGGCGAGCAGCCGGCCGAGGTTGCGCATCAGCGAGCCGATGAAGGCCTCTTCGGTTTCGCGCGAGCCGGGGCAGAGGTCGCTGGCCAGCATGCCGGCCATCAGCGCGCGCAAGAACTCTTCCTTGAGCTGTTGCGCATGATGCTTGTCTTCCATGCGCTCGACCAGCATCAGCGACAGCGCCAAGTTGCGGATGCCCGCGAAGCCGATCAGCGAGATGGCGCGCGACACCGTGCTGATCGTGCCGCCGCCCGCAGTGCGGTAGTGGGCGGTGTTGACCACGCGCAGCAGCTTGTTGGTCAGCGCCACGTCTTTCAGGATCTCGTTGGCGAGGCTGCCGAGGCTTTCGTTCTCGGAAGCCGAGATGGCCTGGATGCGCCCCACCGAGTCCGACAGCGCCGGGAAGTCCGACTTGTGGCGCATGCGGCGCAGCAGGAATTCGAGAGTCGCGTTGGACTCGGCCTCGGGCGCGGTGCCGGCGGCGTCGGAAGGGTCGTCGGAAGGAGCTGTGGCGTTCATGGCTTGACGGAGCTGTGCCCTGATTGGGCACCAAATCCGCCCCGCCGAACAGCGGATCAGCCCCCTGAAGCCCGGCTACTTTGCCTAGTTTTCAGGGCCCAGATAGCGCTTGCGCCAGAAGAACACCCCCAGCCCGATGCCCACCCCCATCATCAGCAAGGCCGCGATCCAGAAGCCGGTCTTGGCGTGGATCAGCGGCAAGGCATCGAAGTTCATGCCGAAGACGCCGGTGATGAGGTTGAGCGGCAGGAAGATGGCGGTGAGCACGGTGAGCGTTCGCATGATGTCGTTGGTGCGGTTGCTCTGCACCGAGAAATGCATCTGCACCGCGCTCTCGGCCGAAGCCTCCAGCCGGCGCACGTGGTTGAGCACGCGCTCGATGTGCTCGAGCACGTCGCGCGAGCGCACCCGCAGCAGGTCGCGCTCGCGCGAGGCCCGCTCGTCGGTGGTGGCGGGCCATTCGTCGAGGGCGTCCATCCACTCTTGAATCGCGCTGCGCTGGTCTTCGCAGACGTCCTCCAGCATGTGCAGCGCGTTGCGTGAATCGAGCAGCGCCTGCCAGTTGACGAACTGCGCGCGCTGACTCAGCAGCTCTTGTTGCAGGTAACCCAACTGGCGCGTGAGCAGGCGGCGCAGTTCGAGGTAACTGTCGACCATGTGGTTGACGACACGCAGCATCAGGTCGGCCGGGCTGGGCGGCAGGCGCGAGCCGCCGCGCGGGTCGGCCAGGCTCAAGGCCATCTGCGACAGGCGCCCGACGAAGAACTCGCGCACCTGGCAGTCGGCCGGGTGCACGGTGAGCAGCACGCGGTCGAACAGCGCGAAGCCGACCGGGCTGGTGTCGATGGCCTGCAGCGCGCGCCGCGCCGACGCCGCCGTGCCGTGCTCGTCGTCAACGAACAGATCGTTGGCCCCCGAGCCCGCCGCCAGCCGGCGAAACACCAGCAGGTCGTACCACGAGGTGTAGTCGAACTGCGAGGGCAGTTGGCTGTTGATCAGGTCGGACACATGCAGCTCCACCAACTGGCCGCCGGCCAGCCGCAGCAGCGAGTCCTGGATGGTGTGCTGGTTGACCTCGAAGACGCGGCGCCCGCAGGTGATCCACAAGAAGCCCATTTCGGGCAAGGTGTGCGGAATGGCCGGCAGCTCCTCGAAGCCGTCGCTGATGTGGAAGATACGCATCCGGCGACTGTAGCGTCGCCGGGCAGTCTCAGCGCTGCTTCAGCAGGCGGGCGGCGTCGAGCGCGAAGTAGGTGAGGATGCCGTCGGCGCCGGCGCGCTTGAAGGCGAGCAAGGTCTCCATCATCACGGCGTCGTGGTCGAGCCAGCCGTTGGCGGCCGCGGCCTTGAGCATGGCGTATTCGCCGCTCACCTGATAGGCGAAGGTCGGCACGCGGAATTCGTCTTTCACGCGGCGCACGATGTCAAGGTACGGCAGGCCGGGCTTGACCATCACCATGTCGGCACCCTCGGCGATGTCGAGCGCCACCTCGCGCAGCGCTTCGTCGGAGTTGCCCGGGTCCATCTGGTAGACCTTCTTGTCGGCCTTGCCCAGGTTGCCCTTGCTGCCCACCGCGTCGCGGAACGGGCCGTAGTAGGCGCTGGCGTACTTGGCGCTGTAGGCCATGATGCGGGTGTGGATCAGGCCCTGGGCTTCGAGCGCCTCGCGGATGGCGCCGATGCGGCCGTCCATCATGTCGCTGGGCGCGACGATATCGACGCCCGCCTCGGCGTGCATCAGCGCCTGCCGCGTCAGCACGGCCACGGTCTCATCGTTGAGGATGTAACCGGTGTCGTCGAGCAGGCCATCCTGCCCGTGGGTGGTGTAGGGGTCGAGCGCCACGTCGGTCAGCACGCCCAGTTCGGGGAAGCGCTTTTTCAGCTCGCGCACCACGCGCGGCACCAGGCCGTCGGGGTCGGTCGCGCCGCGGCCGTCGGGCGTCTTGAGCGCCATGTCGATCACCGGGAACAAGGCCATCACCGGCACGCCCAGGCGCACGCATTCCTCGGCCTTGCCGAGCAGCAGATCGAGGCTCAGGCGCTGCACGCCGGGCATCGAGGGCACGTCCTGCGCCTGGTTCTGGCCGTCGAGCACGAAAA
>NZ_JAYSBZ010000054.1:0-24022 GCF_041915145.1 Aquabacterium sp.
GGGCTCGAACTCGAAGCCGACCTTGCCGTCCTTGGCGTTCCACACCAAAAACGCCTTGAACTTGCGCCGCGTCTTGTTCGACACGAAGTTCTCGAGCAGATCGGTCTTGCCGCCGTGCAGCAGCTTGCCCATCTGCTCGTGCGCAATGGGTTGCTGCAGGATGATCTTGCCGCTCTTGAAGTCGCAGGTGGTGTGCGCGCCCACGCTGTGCTCGCAGACGTAGCTGGTGCCATGTTCGTAGACGTGGCCCTGGCACTTGGGGCAGGTGCCCAGCGAGGTCTGCCCGCTGAAGTCCACCGGCTCGCCGTCGCCCTCGGCCTTCTTGGCGTCTTCGCCGAAGTCGAATTCGAGCTTGTAGTTCTTGATCTCGTCGTCGAACGCCAGCTTCAGCTCGGCCGTGAAGGGCCAACCCGCCTTGGAGCGGAAGCCTTCGAGCGGGCCGATCTTGCGGTCGCGGATGAACTGCTCCACCTCGGCCAGCTCGAAGGTGCGCCCGCCCGGGCTCTTGCCGATCGAGAAGCCGCAGCCTTCGCCCTCGGCCGCCCCTGCCGGGCCGATGCAGCCGAAGCGGCGGTAGTTTTCTTTGACCACGCCGCCGCATTGCGGGCAGGGCGTGGCGAGCGTGGCGTAGTCGCCGGGGATGGTGTCGCGGTCGTACTCCTTGGCCTTTTGCACCACGCGTTGCGTCATGGCGGCGATCTCGGCCATGAAGGCGTCGCGGCTCAGGCGGCCCTTTTCCATCTCGGCGAGCTTGTGCTCCCAGTTGCCGGTGAGTTCGGGCTTGGTGAGGTCTTCAACGTCGAGGCCGCGCAGCAGCGTCATGAGCTGGAAGGCCTTGGCCGTCGGGATCAGCTCGCGGCCTTCGCGCACGATGTATTTTTCGAGGATCAGGCCTTCGATGATGGCGGCGCGCGTGGCCGGCGTGCCCAGGCCTTTCTCTTGCATCGCGGCCTTGAGCTCTTCGTCGTCGATCAGCTTGCCCGCGCCTTCCATCGCGCTCAGCAGCGTGGCTTCGGTGTAGCGAGCCGGCGGGCGGGTCTTGAGCGCGTTGGCGCTCACGTCTTCGTTGGTGACGCGCTCATTGGGCTGCACGGCCACCAGCGTGGCGTCGTCGTCTTGCGCCTCTTTGCCGTAGACGGCCAGCCAGCCGGGGTTGACCAGCACCTTGCCGTTGGTCTGGAAGTGATGCTCGGCGCCCGCTGCGGCGACCTTGGTGATGCGCGTGGTCACCATGAATTCGGCGCTCGGGTAGAACACCGCCAGGAAGCGCTTGACCACCATGTCGTAGAGCTTGGCTTCGGCCTCGGTCAACGAGCCCGGTGCTTGCAGCGTGGGGATGATGGCAAAGTGGTCTGACACCTTGGCGTTGTCGAACACGCGCTTGGTGGGCTTGATGTAGCCCTCCTTGAGTGCCTTCGCGGCGTGGGGCGACAAGGCCTTGAGCGGGCCGGGCAGGTCGCCCTCGGCCAGCATGCCGACGGTCTGCTTGACGGTGGTCAGATAGTCTTCGGGCAGGGCGCGCGAGTCGGTCCGCGGGTAGGTCAGGGCCTTGTGCTTTTCGTACAGGGCCTGCGCCAGACCCAGCGTGGTCTTGGCGCTGAAGCCGAAGCGCGAGTTGGCTTCGCGCTGCAGCGTGGTCAGGTCGTAGAGCAGCGGGCTGGCCTGCGTGCTGGGCTTGGCTTCTTCGGTGACGGTGCCGGTCTGGTTGCGCACGGCATCGGCAATGGCCTGGGCTTCGGCGGCGCTCCAGACGCGGTCGGCCTTCTGCTCGGCTTCGAGCGAACCTTCAGCCGCGTTCTTGTCCTTCTTGAAATTCGGGTTGAACCACTTGCCTTCGTAGCTGCCGGCCTGCGCGCCGAACGTGCCCTTGATTTCCCAGTAGTCGCGGAAGACGTGCTTGCGGATCTTTTCTTCGCGCTCGACCACGATGGACAGCGTCGGCGTCTGCACCCGGCCCACGGTGGTCAGGAAGAAACCGCCGTCGCGCGAGTTGAAGGCGGTCATGGCGCGCGTGCCGTTGATGCCCACCAGCCAGTCGGCCTCGGAGCGGCAGCGCGCCGCGTCGGCCAGCGGCAGCATCTGCTCGTCGGTGCGCAGCTTCTCGAAGCCCTCGCGAATGGCTTGCGGCGTCATGCTCTGCAGCCACAGGCGCCGCACGCCCTTGCCCAGGCCCTTGGCGCGCGTGGTGGCGGTGCTGTCCTGCGCGTATTGCGCGATCAGGCGGAAGATCAATTCACCTTCGCGCCCCGCGTCACAAGCGTTGATCAGCGTTTCGACATCCTTGCGCTTGATGAGCTTGACCAGCGCGTTGAGCCGGCCCTTGCTCTTGTCGATCGGGTTGAGATCGAAGTGCGGCGGGATCACCGGCAGGTTGGCGAAGCTCCACTTGCCGCGCTTGACGTCGAACTCTTCGGGCGCCTTGATCTCGACCAGGTGGCCGACGGCCGAGCTGACCACGTAGTGTTCGTTCTCGAAGTATTCGTCGTGCTTCTCGAACTTGCCGGTGGTGGGCGTGAGGGCGCGCACGATGTCTTGCGCGACCGATGGTTTTTCTGCGATGACCAGTGCTTTGCTCATAACTTGTTCTGTGTTGCCGGGCGCATCGCCGGGGGGGCGTGGAATCGCTACCCCTACAATGCGCCTCTCGCGCACGCGCTCACGCGCGCGCACCCATGAATTCACTGTATCCAAAGCTGTCGATGACGCAAGCGCGCTCCGCCAAGTCCCCCCAACAAGCCGTTGTGAAAACCGCTTCTCTCAACGGAGCCGCCAAGCCGGACGCCTCTTCGACCTCGGCCAGCCGACCCGGCCCCAGCGTGGTGGTCAAGCGATCGGGCGTGCATGGCAAGGGCGTCTTCGCCAACCGCGACTTCAAGCGCGGCGAGGTGATCATCGAATACAAAGGCGAGATCATCACTTGGGACGAAGCCCTAAGGCGTCACCCGCACGACCCCAGCGATCCGAACCACACGTTCTACTTCCATCTCGACGATCAGTTCGTCATCGATGGCAAGCACCACGGCAATGCCGCCAAGTGGATCAACCACGCCTGCGCGCCCAATTGCGAGGCCGATCAGCAGGGCAACAAGGTGTTCATCAAGGCACGCCGCGCCATCAAGGCCGGCACCGAGTTGTTCTACGACTACGGCCTGGTGATCGACGAGCCGCTCACGGCCAAGCTGAAAAAAGAGTACCGCTGCCTGTGCGGCAGCCCCAAGTGCCGGGGCACGTTGCTCGTCGGCCGCATGTGATGGCCGGGGCGACACGGGCTTGAGCATGCCGCACGCCGCCCTGCACGCGAGCTTCGCGCGCGCGGCCGAAACCCTCTGGCCGGTGCTCGACGAGCTCGTGCCGGGCGTGAGCATCGAGGTCGTCGCCCAGACCGACTCCACCAACAGCCAGCTGCTGCAGCGCGCCCGCGCGGGCGACGCCAGCCCCACCGTGATGGTGGCGCTCGAGCAGACCGCCGGGCGCGGCCGTCAGGGGCGCCGCTGGCACGCGGCGCCGGGGGACTCGCTGACCTTTTCGCTCGCGCTGCCGTGGGCGTCGCCCTTCGGGGTCGGGGGCGATGCCGGCCCGGCACTGTCCGGCCTGTCGTTGGCGGTGGGCGTGGCCCTGGCCGAGGTGCTCGACCCCGCCGTGCGGCTCAAGTGGCCCAACGATCTGTGGCTGCAGGGGCGCAAGCTGGGCGGCATCCTCATCGAGATCACCCCGGCGGGCGCGACGGCGCAGCGCGTGGTGGTGGTGGGCGTGGGGCTCAACATCGCGATCGCGTCGCCCGTTGCCGAGGCCCTGGTGCCATCCGTGACCGGCCCGGCGCCGATGGCCGTGGCGGCGTTGCAGGAGGTGGACCCGCTGGCCACGGCGGCGCGGGTCTTCGAGCGCGTGGTGCCGGCCTTGCTGCGGGCCTGGAAGCTGTTTTCGATCAGCGGCTGGAGCGCCTTTGCGCCACGTTTCGCGCAGCGCGACGCCTTGTTGGGCGAGCCCGTGCAGTTGTGGCAGGGCGCCGAGGTAGTCGGCGAAGGACGGGCACAGGGCGTGGACGGCCAAGGCCGCCTGCTCGTGCATACTGCGCACGGCCTGCAAGCGTGGTCCAGCGGCGAGGTGAGTGCCCGCCCTGGTCTGCGCAGCGCACCCCCTCCCTCATCAGCCTAGGTTGATCCGTCCATGTTGCGTGCCCTGGTTCTGCTGCTGTTCCTGGCCAATCTGCTGTTCTATCTCTGGATCCAGGGTTGGCTGACCTCGGTGGTGGGCGTGCAGCCGGGCGGCCAACATGAACCCGAGCGCATGGCGCGTCAGGTGCACCCCGAGGCGGTTCGCGTGCTGCCACCCGAATCGGCCAGCGCGGCGGCGTCCGGTGCGTCGGGCGTGGCTGAATCGCCCGTTGCCGCGTCGGCCGCCAGCGGGCCCGCCGATGTCGCCTCGGCGGCGTTCGCAACCGCCAGCAGCGTCGCCACGGCGGCTTCGGTGGTTCAGCCCGTGCCGGGCACGCTGGCCTGCCTGGAGGCCGGGCCGTATTCGCTGGCCGAGCGCATCCAGGTCGAAGGCAAGCTCAAGACCGTGTTGAAGCCGGGCGACTGGATGGACGTGACGCGCGAGCGCCCCGGCATCTGGATGGTCTACATGGGCCGCTACGCCACCGAAGAGCTGCTGCGCAAGAAAGTGGACGAGATCAAGCGCATCCACCTCGACTACACCGTGGTCAACGCGCCGGCCGAGCTGGCCTGGGGCTTGTCGCTGGGGCGTTACGAGGTGCGAGCCGACGCCGACGCCGCCTTGGCCAAGCTCACGCAGCGCGGCGTGCGCTCGGCCCGGCTGGTGCCCGTGCGGCCGACCGACTCAGGCCACTTTCTGCGCGTGTTGCGGGCCGATGGCGCCATGCAAACGGCGCTCGACGGCTTGCCCGCCGCCACCTGGCTGGGGCAGCGGCTCAAGCCTTGCGGGAGCGTGGAGCCCTGAACGTGCGGGCCGTGGCGGCGGAGGCGCTAGCCAGGCCGATCAGCGCCAGCGCGCCGAACGCGCCACCGCCTCCGCCGTGGTTTTCAGCCGGGCCGGTGGTCGTGGCGGCCGATACGGAATCTTGCGTGCTGTTGGTGTTGGCTTTGGCCAGGCGCACTTCGTTGCTGTCGATGTTTTGCGCTGCAGGTGGAGGCGGCGTGGCGCCGTTCGCATACTGCAAGGCGCGGTCGGCGTCGAGGATGCCTGCGCCGCAAGTGTTCGTGGTGCAGATGCAGCGCCCCGGATTGCTGGACGAGCATTCGGCGATGAGGTTTGCTGATGAGATCACGTGCGGCCGGACGCTCGCTGTCAGGGCGGTGGTGATGGTTTGCACGTCCAGAGCAGGTTGCGCACCTCGCATCAAGGCCACCGTTGCCGACACGATGGGAGCGGCCATGCTGGTGCCGGCGTAGTAGTAATAGCCGCGCAGATCACTGGATGCGGTGGTTTTGCCGGCGTTGCCCAAGGTCACGATGCCGTCATCGCCCAGATAGGGGCCCCAGACGCCTGCGGGTTCCGTGTTCGACGGCGGGTCGCGGTATCTCGGGTCGCCGCCCACGGTGGCAATGGTGACGGCGGTGCCGAAGTTCGAATAGTTGGCCTTGAAGCCATCGCGGTTCAGCGCGGCCACCGAAATGACGTTGGCGCAATTGGCCGGGCGAGACACCGCGCCGTGCTCATTGCCGGCGGCCACCACCACCACCACGCCGTTGGTGCGCAGCGTGTTGATAGCGTGCTGGTAGAGGTAATCGCAGGAGCCCGCGCCGCCAAAGCTCAGATTGATGACGTCAGCACGTTTCACATTGCTGTTGTCTACTCCAGCCACCCAATTCATCGCGTCGATGATGTCCGACTCCCACGCGCCGCACTTGCCGGCAACGCGAACCGGCATGATGCGTACACCCCAGTTGGCGCCCGCGATGCCTTTGCCGTTGTCGGCGTGCGCGGCGATTATTCCGGTCACGGCCGTGCCGTGCCACGAACTGTCGGCGACCGTGCAATTGGCGTAGGCCACGGGGGCGGCGTCTTTTTCGGCTTGGGTCAGGTAGTCGCCGGGGTCGGTGGTGTCGTTGGCGTTGCCGTCGATCGGGCCGAGGCCGCCGCTGCTGCTGACGCTGTGGTGAAAATTCTGCCCGGCCACCAGCCGGCTGGTGTCCAGATCCTCATGGCTGATGAGCCCGGTGTCCAGCACGGCCACGATGGGGCCGCTGCTTCCGGTCGTGCCGCCGGCCCAGGCTGGCAGCAAATTGGGGGCTCCGCGCAAACGTTGCGGCAACGGGTCGCTGCTCGTCCCGCCGGCCGCGTACGCCCACCATTGGGTGCCCCCCGAGCCGTTGTTGAAATACGGATCGTTGGGTGGAACCGCCTGCAAATGCTCGCGCTCGTTCGGCACCGCCCACTCCACCGCCCCGCTGGCCACGAGTTGCCGCGCCAGCAGCTGCGCCTGCTCGTGGCTGATGACTTGCTCGGTGCCCACGTGATGCAGCATGCCGCCTGGCAGGGCGCGGTGCGCCACGCCGCCCAAGCCGACGCGCTGCATGGCGGCCTGCAGTCGGGCGTGGCCCAGCGCCGCGGGTCGGGCGGCCAGCGCCTGGGCGCGGGCATCGGTCGTGGCCGTGCTGGCGGAGGCTTCGGGCTTGAGCTTGACGATCAGACCCCAGGCGGGGTCGCCTCCGGCGATCGTGGACGTGCTCATCAGCGCCAGGGCGCCACACAACAGAATGCGTTTGAACATGACAGATTGGGCGCCCGGCGGTCTGGTTGTTGATGTGGTGATGGCAGACAGGCGTGCCGCATTATGCAGATGCCGCGCGACCCAAGAAAAAGCCCCGCCGGGCGAGGGCGGGGCTGTGCGGAGGGGGCAGCAAGCCGGGGCTTGCTTGGCGCGGTCGCCTTACTTGGCGATCACGCGGGCCATTTCGAGGCACTTGTTCGAGTAGCCCCACTCGTTGTCGTACCAGGCGACGATCTTCAAGAAGGTCTTGTCGAGCGCGATGCCCGCTTCGGCGTCGAACACCGAGGTGCACGATTCGCCACGGAAGTCGGTGGCCACGACCTTGTCTTCGGTGTAGCCCAGCACGCCCTTCATGGCGCCTTGCGAGGCGGCCTTCATGGCGGCGCAGATTTCGTCGTAGCCGGCTTCCTTGTTGAGCTCGACGGTGAGATCGACCACCGACACGTCCGACGTGGGCACGCGGAACGACATACCGGTCAGCTTCTTGTTGAGCTCGGGGATCACCACGCCCACGGCCTTGGCGGCGCCGGTGCTGCTGGGAATGATGTTCTCGAGGATGCCGCGACCGCCGCGCCAATCTTTGTTGCTCGGGCCGTCCACCGTTTTTTGCGTGGCGGTTGCCGCGTGCACGGTGGTCATCAGGCCGCGCTTGATGCCCCAGGTGTCGTTGAGCACCTTGGCCACCGGGGCCAGGCAGTTGGTGGTGCACGAAGCGTTCGAGATGATGGTCTGGCCGGCGTAGGTCTTGTCGTTCACGCCGTAGACGAACATCGGGGTGTCGTCCTTGCTGGGGGCCGACATGATGACCTTCTTGGCGCCGGCCTTGATGTGGGCTTCAGCCGTTTCCTTGGTCAGGAACAGGCCGGTCGATTCGATGACGATGTCGGCGCCGACTTCGTCCCACTTCAGCTCGGCCGGGTTCTTCACGGCGGTCAGGCGGATCTTTTTGCCGTTGACAACCAGCGTGTTGCCGTCCACCGAGACTTCGCCCTTGAAGCGGCCGTGCACCGAGTCGTACTTCAGCATGTAAGCCAGGTAGTCGGGCTCGAGCAGGTCGTTGATGCCGACGATTTCGATGTCGTTGGCGAAGTTCTGCACCGCGGCGCGGAACACCATGCGGCCGATGCGGCCGAAGCCGTTGATACCAATCTTGATGGTCATGTCAGGGTCCTCAGAGATAAAGCAAACAAAACAAAGAACTCGATGATCAGCCGCGGCCCAACACCACTTTCACGGTGTCGGCGACGTTCTCGGCGGTGAAGCCGAACAGCTTGAACAGCGCGCCGGCGGGGGCCGATTCGCCGTAGGTGTCGAGGCCCACGACGGCCGCGCAGCCGTACTTCCACCAGCCGTCGGTCACGCCGGCTTCAACGGCGATGCGCGGCACGCCGGCCGGCAGCACGCTGGCCTTGTACTCGGGGCTCTGGCGGTCGAACACGGTGTTCGAGGGCATCGACACCACGCGCACGGCGATGCCTTGCTTGGCCAGCGCGGCTTGCGCGTGCAGGGCCAGCTGCACCTCGGAGCCGGTGCCGATGATCACGGCCTGGGGCTTCTTCTTGAGGCCGACCTCTTCGGGCTCGGCCAGCACGTAGGCACCCTTGGTGATGTCGTCGGCGTCTTGCTTGGGCAGGTAGGGCAGGTTCTGGCGCGACAGCAGCAGCGCGCTGGGGCGGCGCGGGTTGGCCAGGGCCATGGTCCAGGCCACCACGGTCTCGGTGGTGTCGGCGGGGCGCCAGACGTCGAGGCCGGGGATCAGGCGCAGGCTGGCGGCGTGTTCAACCGATTGGTGCGTGGGGCCGTCTTCGCCCAGGCCGATGGAGTCGTGCGTGAACACATGCACCACGCGCTGCTTCATCAGCGCGGCCATGCGGATGGCGTTGCGGCTGTAGTCAGAGAACGTGAGGAAGGTGCCACCGTAGGGGATGTAGCCGCCGTGCAGCGCCACGCCGTTCATGATGGCGGCCATGCCGAACTCGCGCACGCCGTAGTTGATGTGGCGGCCGAGTTGGCCGTCCACGGCCACGGCGGCGCCGTGTGCGTCAAAGCGCACCGGCAGCGTGCTCTTGGTGTTGGTGAGGTTCGAGCCGGTGAGGTCGGCCGAGCCGCCCAGCAGTTCGGGCACGGCGGCGGTGAAGGCTTCGAGCGCGATCTGGCTGGCCTTGCGCGTGGCCACGGTCTCGGCCTTGTCGTGCGCGGCGGCCACGGCCTTGACGGCGGTTTCGGCGAAGTCGGCGGGCAGCACGCCGGCCATGCGGCGTTCGAACTCGGTGGCCAGCTCGGGGTGGGCGGCGCGGTAGAGCGCGAACTTGGCGTCCCAGCCCGATTGGGCCTCGTTGCCGGCCACGGTGGCGTCCCAGGCGGCGTAGACCGACTCGGGGATCTCGAACGGCGCGTGCGTCCAGCCGATGCTTTCGCGGGTCAGCTTGATCTCGTCGGGGCCGAGCGGCTCGCCGTGGGCCTTGGCGGTGTTGGCGCGGTTGGGCGAGCCCTTGCCGATGGCGGTCTTGCAGACGATCAGCGTCGGGGTTTCGGTGCTGCGCTTGGCCTTGGTGAGGGCGGCGTCAATCGCGTCCACGTCGTGGCCGTCAACGGGGCCGATCACCTGCCAGCCGTAGGCCTCGAAGCGCTTGGGCGTGTCGTCGATGAACCAGGGGGCGACCTGGCCGTCGATCGAGATGCCGTTGTCGTCGTACAGGGCGATCAGCTTGTTGAGCTTCCAGGCGCCGGCCAGCGCGCAGGCTTCGTGGCTGATGCCTTCCATCAGGCAGCCGTCGCCCAGGAAGGCGTAGGTGTGGTGGTTGACCACGTCGTGACCGGGGCGGTTGAACTCGGCGGCCAGCAGCTTCTCGGCCAGCGCCATGCCCACCGCGTTGGTGATGCCCTGGCCCAGCGGGCCGGTGGTGGTTTCGATGCCCGGGGTGATGCCGACTTCGGGGTGGCCCGGCGTCTTGCTGTGCAGCTGGCGGAAGGCCTTGAGCTCTTCGATCGGCAGGTCGTAGCCGGTCAGGTGCAGCAGCGCGTAGATCAGCATCGAGCCGTGGCCGTTGCTGAGCACGAAGCGGTCGCGGTCGGCCCAGGTGGGGTCGGCCGGGTTGTGCTTGAGGTGGCGGCTCCAGAGCGCCACGGCGATGTCGGCCATGCCCATGGGGGCGCCGGGGTGGCCGGAGTTGGCTTGTTGAACGGCGTCCATCGCCAGGGCGCGGATCGCGTTGGCCATGTCGGTGGGGTTGCGCAGGGGGTCCTGGGCCGGATTCGCCATGAAGGTGCCTCGTGGGTTGGGTTCTTGCCGCGCCGTGCGACGCGGGTCGATGACGGAAGGGCGGTGCTGCCTGCGCCCGAGCGGCGCGGTGGCTGCAGAACCCGAGATTTTACCGGCCCCACGGATAATCCCGATCCGGTCGCGGCGCGCTTTCTTGCCGACGCCGCCGGCTTCGGTTGTGTACTTGTTGACACGGGTCAAATTCATTCATGCACGGACTGCATCTCATCGCCGATCTCACGGGCTGTCCGCCGGCTAACCCGGCCATGACCGACGCCGCCGCGCTGCGGGCCATGTGCGTGGCGGCCGTGGCCGAGGTGGGCTTGCGCGCCGTGGCCGAGTGCTTTCATTCGTTTGCCGACGCGGCCGGGGCAGCCGGCACCCCCACCTCGGGCGTGACCGGCATGGTGCTGCTGGCCGAGTCGCACCTGGCGGTGCATACCTGGCCCGAGCTGGGCGCGGTCACGCTCGACGTCTACGTGTGCAACCGCGGCACCGACCACAGCGCGCAGGCGCGGCGCCTGCTGCAGACGCTGGTGGCGGCCTTCGACCCGCTGCAGGTGCGGCAGCAAGGCGTCGTGCGCGGCGATCTCGAATCCGGGTTGACCGGACCTGGCCAATCGGCCGCTTCATTGGCTTGACTCGACGATGTTCAACCTCCCCGCCCTGATCCTGGCCGCTGGCCGCGGCGAGCGCATGCGCCCGCTGACCGACATCACGCCCAAGCCGCTGCTGCGCGTGCGCGGTCGCCCCCTGATCGAATGGCATCTGATGGCCCTGGCCCGCGACGGCGTGCGCGACGTGATCATCAACACCGCCTGGCTCGAAGACGAATTCCCGCGCACGCTGGGCGACGGCTCGCGCTGGGGGCTGCGCATCCGCTACTCGACAGAAGGCCGCGACCACGGCGGCGCGCTCGAAACCGCCGGCGGCATCGTCAAGGCGCTGCCCTGGCTCACCGAGGCCGGCAACGACGCCTTCTGGGTGGTGGCGGGCGACATCTACATGCCCGAGTGGCGCTTCGATGCCGGCCTGGCGCGCGAATTCGCCAGCAGCACCGCCCTGGGCCACTTCATGCTGGTGCCCAACCCCGCGCACCACGCCGGCGGCGACTTCGGCCTCGACGCCGAGGGCTGGCTGGTGCCGCACGACCAGGCGCGCGTGCGCTGGAACTTCGGCGGGGCCTGCCTGTGCCGCGCCGAGCTGTTCGACGGCGTGCCTCTGGGCGTGAAGATGCCGCTGCGCCCGGTGATGGAGCGCGGCATTGCCGAGCGGCGCATCAGCGGCGAGGTCTACACCGGCGAGTGGGTCAACGTGGGCACGCCGCAGCAGCTCGATGAGCTGATCTGACGCCTGGCGGGGCGTTGCCCGGCATCTGCAGCCATAAAGCGCGACACCGCCTGGCAGCGGGTCGCCCCTGATCTACCGGGCTTGTACCAGTGCGGCGCGCTCGTTTGAGCGGTATCAACGCAAGCGGGCGGCGGGCCCTTAGCCTGCGCGCTCGTTTGTCCATTTGAATCATGAACTGGAGGATTGCAATGCGTAGCTTTCGTGCTTGGTGTGTGGCCGGCTTGATGTTGTTGCTGGGCGGGGCGGCTCAGGCGGCCGACAACTGGGAGGTGATTCGTCAAGGTGGTGCCGGGCGCGAAGACATCGCGTCGTGGGTGCGGCCGGTGCAAGGAATGTCGGTCAAGGCGTTTCGCGGCGTGACCGAGATCCATGCCAATGCCTACGTCCTGCTGGCCGTGCTGGCCGACACGCGCAATCTGTCCAACTGGATCTACCAGGGGCAGTTTTCCGAGCACCCGGCCAACCTGCCGCCGGACAACATCTACATGCGCTTCAACGGCATCTGGCCGGCCTCCGATCGTGACGTGCTGTTTCGCACCACGGTCACCCAGGACGGCGAAGCGGTGGTGGTCGAGAGCAACAACGTGGACGGCATGGCCGTGAACAGCAGCTACGTGCGGGTGGCCAAGCTCCACAACACGTTCCGGCTGGTGCCGCTCAAGGGCGGCTGGACGCGCGTCGAGTTTGAAACCCTGGTGGATCTGGGGGGCATGGTGCCGAGCTGGCTGGCCAACCTGGTGTCCACCAAGGCGCCGCTGGTGACCCTGCAAGGCATGCAGCAGCAGGCCAAGAAGCCGGCCTATCAGGGCAAGACGGGAGCCGACCTGCCTCAGCAGTACAGCCGCGACGGCCGCCTCGTGCTGCCCGAGTGGCACCTCAAGGGCACCGAGCCCTGAGGTCGATCAGGGGGCCGGCGCGCGGTGCAGCAGCTCGGCCTGCAGACGTTCGAGCCGCTCGCGTATCGACGCGCCCACGTTGATCTGCGGGTTCGAATAGCCGTCTGACTTGTGCGCGGCGGTTTCGCGCTTGCGAATCAGCTCGCGCGCCGCCGCGTGCGCCTGCTCGAACGACAGCGTGTGGCGGCGCAGTTGCTCGTCGAACACCGCGCGGCCAAAGAAGGTCAGCTCCGATTCGCGGCCGCAGCCGTAGGCGGTGTGCGAGGCGTCCGACGCCGTCATGACCAGCGTGTGCGGCTCGGCCAGCGGCTTGACCCAGGTGCCCGAGTAGCAGGCCGACACCGAGATCACGCGGTTGCGGATGCCCGCCTCGTCGAGCCAGGCCCGCAGCAGCCACGGCGTGACGGGCTCCACCGTCATCGGCCAGAAGCCCGCGAACAGCTCGCCGTCTTGCGCGCCATGCGACGTGAGGTGGATGAACAGCACGTCTTCGTCGCGATCCATCAGCTTGGCGATGTGCTGCAAGGTGCGCTGCAGGTTCTTGCGCGTCGCCCAGGGCCATTGATCGGTGGTGCTCACGCTGTTGACGAGCTGGATGCCGCGGCCGCGCGCATCGAAGCGCTGCGCCATCACGTCGGCCACCATCTTGCTTTCTTTGCGGAACACGTCTTCGTCCGAGTAGGGCGCGAAGGTGATGGCGTAGACATCGACCACGCCGGGGCGTTGCGGTTGCAGCTCGCTCAACCGCTTGGCGAGCAGCATGGGCTGGGCCTCCATCACGTCTTGCGTCAGCACCAGGTCGGGCGGCGGGGGCGGCGCGGGCTTGGTGCCTTTGCGCGCGAGCGCCGGGCTGGCGCTGCACGCCAGGGCCAACGTCAATGTCAGTGTCAACAAGAGGGCCCAGGTTTGGCGCGACTTCATGAGCGGATCTCCAGATGGCGGGCCGCCAGATGCCCGCGGGTGAACGCTTCTTCAAACACCGAGTAGGCCGACAGATCGCCGTGCGCAAAGTGCAGCCGGCCCTGCGGCTCGGCCAGCGCCTGCAAGGCCGGGTGGCTGCGCAGGCCCGGCGTGGGCACGCACATGGCGTGGCCGTGGCGCATCAGGTCGATGTGCTGCACCTTGTGTGGCAGGTCCGGGTGGGCCGTGGCCAGGTCGGCGAGCACCGCCTGCGCCCAGGTTTGCCAGGGGGATTGCAGCAGGCGCTGGCGGTTGGCGATCAGCTCGGCCGGCGCGTTGCCGCCTAGCGCCCAGTAGTGCGTGAGCACGGTGGGCTGCGCCTCGGGCACTTCGGTCAGGCTCTGATGCTGGGCGTTGACGTAGCCCAGCGCGGGGCTGCTTGCGATCACGTTGTCCCAGGCCAGCGGCGGGCCGTTGCGGGGCAGCAGCGGCTCGCGCAGCTGCAGATTGCTCACGAGCCAGGGCGCATAACGCATCAGCGGGGCGATGGTTTGCAAGGCGGTCGGGGCGGCGTCGATCACGCGGGCGGCCACGAACAGCGGCAGCGCGACGATCACGTGCTGCGCGGTCCAGCGCTCGATGCAGGACTGCGCGGGCTGCCACGCGTCGAGCGTCACCTCGTGCCGGCCGGGGCGGATGCGGGTGACGACGCGGCCGGTGCACAGGCGCTCGCCCAGCGGCTGCGCCAGGTGCTGCACCAGCCACGCGTTGCCTTGCGGCCAGGTCAGGATGCCGCCTTCGTCGGGCGCGTCGGCCGCGTCATCGTCAACCGGGGCATGGAAGCCGTGACGGCTTGCGAAGTAATGCAGCCCGGCCCAGGCCGACACTTGCGCGAGCCCGGCGCCAAAGTCATCGCGGCAGCAGTAGTCGAGATACCAGAGCAGGTTGGTGTCGTTCAAGCCGTGAGCCTGCAGCCACGACGCAAAGGTCTGTTGGTCGAGCGCCGTGAGCGCCGCGTTCCAGCGGGCACGCAAGGTGGGCAGGGCGAAGGCGCGCGGGCCCAGCGCCTGCGCTTCGCGCACCGCTTGCGCGAAGCGGCGGTATTGCTGGCGGGCGGGCTCGCTGGTGGCGCGCGGCAGCAGGCCGTCTTGCCAATGGCCTTCAGGCTGGCTCGACCCCGCCGCAGCCGGCACGAAGAGCCGCTCCTGCGGGCTGTGGCAGAGCATGCGTTCGTCGTACACCGTGCGGCCGTGCACCTGGCACGCCACGCCGATCTCGTGCAGCCAGTCGCTCACCTCGGTGGCGGCCTCGCCCGGCGTGGGCAGGTAGTGCGCGCCGAGTGGGCAGCCGATGCCGGCCAGCGTGTGGCCGCGGCTGTTGCCACCGGCGGCGTCTTCGAGTTCGAGCACCACGAAGTCGTCGATGCCGCGCTGGCGCAGGGCGCGGGCGGCGGACAGGCCCGCGATGCCGCCACCCACGATGGCGACCGACACGCGGCGGTTCGCGCCGTTGCAGGCGGCGCTGGGCGTGCGCCCGTCGCGCAGCGCGTGGCCGCGCGCGGGGGCGTCACCCAGCCAGCCGCCGGTGTAGCTCGGCGGGGCGGGCGGCGTGCAGCCACTCAGCCAGCTGGCCAACCACGGTGCCGCTGCGACGCCCTGAATCACCGTGCGCCGCTTCATTGGTGCACCTGCCCCCACTCCTCTTCGAAGGTCTGCACCAGCACCTGGTTGCTCAGGCGATTGGGTTGCGCCGGCACGCGGGCCATGTCGGGCGGAAAGTCGAACAGCAGCGGCAGCGTCGGCGCGCTCAAGAAGCGCAGTCCGGCGGGCAGGGCCTTGGGCGGCGCCCAGGGCCGGTGGCTGGCCAGGATGAAGCCCCACTCGCCAAAGCTCGGCACGTGGGCGTGATACGCGGCGGTCTGCAAGCCGGCCGCTTCGAGCGTGGCGGCGACCGTCCAGAAACTCTTGCGCGCGATCAGCGGCGAGGTGGTTTGCACCACGGCGTAGCCGCTGGCGGCCAGATGCTGCTCGACCAGCTCGTAGAAGGTGGTCGTGTAGAGCTTGCCGATGGCGAAGTTGGTGGGGTCGGGGAAGTCGATGATGATGACGTCGAAGCGGTCGCCATCTCCGTCATGGTCGGCCTGATGCTGGTCGAGCCAGACGAAGGCGTCGGCGTTGACCACCTTGAGCTTGGGCGAGTTCAGCGCGTTGGCGTTGAGCCGGGTGAGCAGCGGCTGCTCGCGAAAGAGCTGCGTCATGCGCGGGTCGAGCTCGACCAGCGTGACGTGCTCGACGCTCGGGTACTTGAGCACCTCGCGCGCCGCCATGCCGTCGCCGCCGCCCAGTATCAGCACCCGCTTGGGCGCGCCGTGCGCTGCCATGGCCGGGTGCACCAGCGCCTCGTGGTAGCGGTATTCGTCGCGCGAATGAAACTGCAGGTTGCCGTTCAAGAACAGCCGCGTGCCCTTGCCCGGGTTGGGGCTGGCGGTGACGACGATGTGCTGATACGCCGTGTGCAGGTTGAAGACGATGCTGTCGCCGTAGAAGCGGTCTTCGGCCCACGAGGTGAGCTGGTCGGCCCGCGCCAGCGCGCCCAGCAGCGCCGCGATCACCAGCCCGCAGGCGCCGGCATGCGCGGCCAACCGCCGCACGCTGGCGCGAAACACCCACAGCGCCCACACGGCCACCACCGCGTTGAGCAGCCCGAAGAACACGCCGGCGCGCACCAGCCCCAGGTGCGGCACCAGCAGCAAGGGGAAGGCCAGCGACACCATCAGCGCGCCGAGGTAGTCGAAGGTGAGCACCTGCGACACCAGATCCTTCAGCGCATAACGTTCGCTGAAGTGGCGCTTGAGGATACGCATCACGAGCGGGATCTCCAGCCCCACCAGCACGCCCACCAGCCCGACGAGCACATACAAGGCCACCTCGAACGGCGCTTGTGAACTGACCGGGATGCTGCCGTGCACCGCGAACAGCGCCGCCGGCATCAGGCCGCCCACCAGCCCCACCAGCAGCTCGACGCGCAGGAAGTGCGACACCAGCTCGCGCTCGATGAAGCGCGACAGATACGAGCCCAGCCCCATCGCGAACAGGTAGCTGCCGATCACGGTGGAAAACTGCAGCACCGAGTCGCCCAGCAGATACGCCGCCAGCGCGCCCGCCGCCAGCTCGTAGACCAGCCCGCACGCCGCGATCACGAAGACCGAGGCGAGCAGCGCGACTTCGGTGGGGTGGATGCGGGCGGACGCGGTGGCGTGGGGGGCGGCGGCGTTATTTGTCACGACCGAAACCGGAGTCGGCCGACCACGCTCGGCTGTCGTCCGGGAAGGCCGTGGTCGTGGGGCGGAAGGTGTTGTTGGCCTGCTTGCTGCGCTCCATGGCCCGGCGGGCGCGGCGCATTTCCTTGCGGCGGCTGTGGCCGGTGCGCCAGATCGCGATGGCGACCACCACGGCGATCAACGCGGGAATGTAGTGCTGCGTGAAGGCCGCGAGCACGGCCAGGAACATGATGAGCAGAGCCAGCGCGTCAAGCATGGTGCGGTCTTTCTGAATGAGGTCAGCCGTGAATGGCGGCCGCCACGATCAGGCCGATGGCGATGCACATGGCCGCCACCACGATGGCCAGGGCCACATTCTGCTTCTCGACGATTTCGTCCCACAGGTGGTAGGGCGTGATCTTGTCGACGATGACGAAGCACAGCCAGAACACGAACACGCCGAGCAGCGCGAACAAGAACGACCCGACGAAGATGCCGGGCTTGAGCCATTCGATTCCCATCATGATGCTTGCTCCTTGAATCGGTTGTCGCCTACTTGTGGCCGCCGCCCGAGCTGTAGCCACCCCACGAGCTGCCGGTGTTGCCGTAGTAGTGTCCGCCACTGCTCGAACGTTGGCATTGTTGATATTCGGTGCTGGCCGCGCCATAGGTGTCGCGCACCTCGTCGCAGTCATCGCCGCCGCATTTGCGGATCAGGAGCAGCAGCACCACGATCACCGCCAGCCAGATCAGGATGGTCTTGAGCGTGCCCCAGGTGACGTTCGAGGGGCCGCCGTCGCGCGTCAAGGCCGCTTGCTGGCCACCGCCCAGGCCAAAGGCTTGCGCCACGGCGGCGGCCTGCAGGGTCTCGCCGGCCGACCACACCACCTCGCTGGCGCCGGCCTCGTGGGTCTCTTCGCGGTTGAGCCGCTTGCCGCTGTTGCCGCCGATGCCCTGGTAGTCGGTGTTGTAGGTGCGCTGGTTCTTGGCCAGCCGCCAGTAGAACTCGCCCAGCACGTAGGTGATCTGGCCGCTGTAGCCGTAGAGCTTGTGAAAGCCCACGCCGTCGAGCTCGACGCGGTCGTCGGACTTGCGCACCGGCACGCCGGTGAGGGGCTGCGTCCAGCTCCAGCCGTCTTCGGCGTCGACCAGCCACAAGAAGCCGGCGGTGCGGTTGTAGAGCAGGTATTCGCGCCAGGCGCTCTGCCAGTCGCCATCGCCGCCCGCGTCCACCTCGATGCGTTCGACGTAGCCCACCACCTGCCACGGCAGCGTCTGGCCCTTGATCGTCAGCTTGCCGACCTTGCCCAGCGGCAGCTGCGGCTCGTGCACGGCCGCATCGGCGTTGTCTTGCGCGTAGTAGGCCAGGTCGGCGCCCACGCCCTTCGACACATCGACCACCGCATGGCACTGCCCGCAGACGATCGATTGCGTGGTGCTGAGCCGGGGTTCGAGCGATGCGCCGCAGCTGGGGCATTCGACGCCCTGGCCCTTGAGCGACTTGTCGGTGTCGTTCTTGAGCCCGACGAGGCTCAGCTCGGCCAGCGTGATGCTGCGGCCCACGCTCCATTGCGGCTCGGCGTTGGTGGGCGTGGGGCGGTTGTCGAGCGTGGCGACTTCGCCTTGCGTGTTGCGCAGGTCGGTCACCACGAAGCTCGGGCCCGCGCCCTTGGCGGCGGTTGAGAGGCCGACCACCATCTGCGGCAATTCGCCTTCGGCCGTGTGCAGCGTGACCTGCGTCACCGAGCCCACCGACCATCGCTGGCCGCCCACGGTCAGCGGCTGGCCGGCGCGCAGCGTGCTCAGCTCGGGCGCGTCGGCGGGGCGGGGCGCGTCGAAGCTGAAGACGTAGTTGCCGTTGTCTTCGCTCAACCAACCGCTGCGACCGCTGTCGAACAGCGCATGCCACTCGTTCCAGGCGCCATCGGCGTAACGCATCTGGATGCGCCCAACCAGCGTGAACGCCGCGCCCTGCAACTTGCCCTGCGCGCCCAGTTGCAGCGGCGAGTGGTCGTCGAACAGCTCGGCGGCTTGCCCGATGCGGCGCAGCGCCTCGCCCTCGCGCAGCAGCGTCGAGCGGCAGAACGTGCACACCGCCATCGGCGACGCGGCCGAGCGGAAGTCCACCGGCGCGCCGCAGTTGGGGCACGCGGCGCGGTAGGCGCGTTGAGGGGAGTCTGTCGCCACGGGTTAAGGGGTCTGCCGATTGCTGGACGGATGAGCTGCGCTCGAGCTCATTTTGCGCAGGCGACCGACGTGTAGGCGCAATACACCACGCTGTCCCGATCCTTGTTGTTCCAGACTTCGCCGACCGATTTATCGCCCTTGCTTTGAGCACCGCCGATGCTGCCGCCCCACACCACCGGGTACTTCTCGCGGTAGAGCGTGCCGGTCACGACGATGGCAACGTGCCCGTTGTTGCGCGCGGGCTTGTGATCGGCTGCCTTGAGTCCTGCGATCACGAAGTAGCCGGCGGCAGCCTGCTTGGCCGCATCGATGCCCGAATCGAGTTTCTTCCAGCTCTTGCCGATTGCGTCAACGATGCCGTCTGCGTTGGCCGTTTCAGGGAGCGGGATGCCTAGTTTCTTGGCCACGGCTTTCACGAAGCCAGAGCAGTTGTTCTTGTTTTTCGTGCCCTTGAGGAATTCTTCTTCCCAACTGGCGGTGCACTGAGCGACGATGCATTGATCCAGGTTCGGCATATCGATTACTTTTTGCGGGGCACGGTTTTGATTATTTTTTCGGGCAGACAACGCTCATCGAGGCGTACCACGCTCATACCCCCGTGCTTGCCTGCCGTGCTGGTTCGCGTGATCTGGATGGTCGCCCCGTCAATGACCCAGGTCGCATTGGAAACATCCAGCGAGCGGCGCCGAGAGCAAGTCTTGGTGTCGTAAAAATTCAGCGCGTCGTTTGATCCGCTGAACTCGTGGGTGACCAGCACCGAGCCGTCGTGGCTGATGAAAACGGACTTGCGCGACCACACGCCGCCATCGATCGAGCAACTGGTTTTCGAGCGTCGGTCATGAACGATCAGCGGCGGTTCCGGAAAGGCCTCGACCGGCCCGTCGGTCTTGAAGTTGGAGAACTGCACCTCGATCAACTCAGTCGCTCCGACGTACACATCATTGCGGTCGGGCGCGATGGGCTCGATGGCGATGTGCTCCAGCATGCACGTACACGCGCTGGCTGAGCCGATTGCCATCGCAGCAAGAAGTCCGGTCAGGACTCGGGAGGGGCGGAGCCCGTTTGTGCGCGACATCAAGCAGTCTCAAACCAGTTTCTTCAGCAGCTCGGCCTTCTTGGCGTCGAACTCTTCCTGCGTCAGGATGCCCTTGGTCTTGAGGTCGGCCAGTTTTTCGAGCGTGGCGACCACGTCGTCGGCGCTCACGGCGACCGGTGCAGCGGCTGCAGCAGCGGGCGCAGCCTGCAAGCCTTGCTGCAGGTTCTGCGCGAGCACCTGGCCCAGCGCCACGCCGGCGCCCAGGCCCATGGCGTCGCCGGCCACGCCGCTGCCACCAGCGCCCGAAGCCATCTGCGGGATGGCTTGCGCGGTCTGGTACTGCATGAACTTGCCCATGTCCTGCCCGACCATGCCCATGCCGATCTTCTGGTCGAGGATCTTCTGCAGCTCGTCGGGCAGCGACACGTTCTGCAGCGTCACGTTCTCGAGCTTGATGCCGTACTTGGCGAAGGCCGGCGTGCCGGTGTCTTGCAGCGCTTGCGCGAACTTGGTCTGGTTGGCGGCGAGGTCGAGGAAGGGGATGCCGCTGGCGGCCACCGCCTCGGAGATGGTCTGCAGCATCAGCGCGCGCAGCTGGCCGTCGAGGTCGTTGACGGTATAGGTGTCGCGCGTGCCCGAGATCTCGGTATGGAAGAGCTTGGGGTCGGCCACGCGGTAGGCGTAGTTGCCGAAGGCGCGCAGGCGCACGGCGCCGAAGTCTTTGTCGCGGATGGTGACGGGTTGCGAGGTGCCCCAGCGCTGGTCGATCTGCTGGCGCGTGCTGAAGAAATAGACGTCGCTCTTGAAGGGCGAGGCGAAGGCCTTGTCCCAGTTCTTCAGGTTGGTGAGGATGGGCAGCGTCTGCGTGGTCAGCGTGTAACGGCCGGGGCCGAAGACGTCGGCCACCTTGCCTTCGTTGACGAACATCGCGACCTGCGATTCACGCACCGTGAGCGAGGCGCCGTTCTGGATTTCGCGGTCTTGAAACGGGTAGCGCCACGCGAGCACGCCGTCGGTGTCTTCCACCCATTCGATGACGTCTATGAATTGTTTCTTGACGAAATCCATCAGTCCCATGAATGCCTCCGGCGGTCGCTGACAATGATGGAATTCATCATAGCGGGTGGGCCTGTCCGTTGGGCTGGCGCCCCATCAAGGAGTGAGCAACATGACATCGACCGTCAACCTTCATCTGGCCGTCATCGGCGCCGGGCCGGTCGGGCTGGCGCTGGCCCTGCACGCGGCGCGGACGCTGCCGCAGGCCCGCGTCACGGTGTTCGATGCACGCCCGGCGGATCGCGATGTATCCGGCGACCCGCGCACGCTGGCGCTGTCGCTGGGCAGCGTGCAGACGCTGGAGCGGCTCGACGTGTGGCACGCCATCACGGCGGGTGGCGCGGTGGCCGACATCCGCGAGGTGCACGTCTCGCAGCAGCAACCGGCCTTGCTGCCGGGCCTGGTGGCCGAGGCACTGCCCAAGTTCCTGAGCGGCGTGGCGCAGGCGCTGGGCGAGGAGCCGCAGGTGTGCATCAAGGCGCTTGACGAAGGCGTGCCGCGCCTGGGGGCGGTGCTGCGTTACGGCACCCTTGTGGCGCCGCTGCAGGCCGCGTGGCTGGCCGCGCAGGCGCGCGAGCCCGATCGGCTGTTTACCCGCTTCGGCACGCCGGTGCGCGGCATCAAGGCCGAGCCCGACGGCGTGGAGCTCGACGCCGACATCGCCGAGGACTACGACCTGGCCGTGGTGGCCGAGGGCGGCGTGTTCGCCGACCAGCCCAAGAAGACTTGGCCCGATGGCTTGAGCCGCGACTACCGGCAGACCGCCTGGGTGGGCACCGTGACGCTGAGCCAGCCGCACAACGGCGTGGCCTACGAGCGCTTCACGCCGCAGGGGCCGATGGCCTTGCTGCCCTTGCCGCCCGAGCCCGGCGGGGTCGCGAACCGTGCCGCGCTGGTGTGGTGCGTGCCGAGCGACGACGACCCGGTGCAGGCACTGAACGACGAGCAGCGCCTGTTGCTGCTGGGCACCGTGGCGCATCCGCAGGTGGGGCCGCTGACGGCGCTGTCGCCGCTCAAGGCTTTTCCGCTCGGGCTCAACGTCGAGCGCAAGCTGGTGGACGGCCGCAGCGTGCGTATCGGCAACGCGGCGCAAACACTGCACCCGGTGGCCGGGCAGGGGCTGAATCTGGGGCTGCGCGACGTGGTCGAGCTGGTGCAGGTCTTGCAGCGCGAGCCGAGCCTCGACGCGGCCTTGGCGCGCTTCGGGCGCCGGCGCTTGCCCGACCGCTGGGCGCTGATCGGGGTGACCGACTTCTTGGCGCGCAGCTTCACCTGGCCGGTGCCCGCGCTGGCCACCGTGCGCGGCCTCGGGCTGGCGGCCTTGCAGCACGCCGGCGGGGTGAAGTCGCGCCTGGCGCGGGGGATGATGTTCGGGCTGCGTTGATCAGCCGCCCGGCGCGCTTGGCGTTCAGCGGGCGGTGGCCGGGCGGGTGAGCGTGTCGTCCAGCCCCAGCAGGCCCCGGCGGTAATCGGCGGCGGCCAGCTCGCCCACATACATGCGCAGCAGGATCTGGAACATCAGCTCGCTGTTCATGTATTCGATGCCGCCGGCGCTTTGCACCTTGCCGTTGAGGCGGCATTGGATGCCCTTGCCGGGCACCCAGTCGATGATCGACACGTCGCCCTTCTTGACTTGGCCGAGTCGGCCGTAGAGGTCGCCGATCTGGCCGACCTCGGTGATGAGCTGCTTGAACTCGGCCTCGGTGGCCACCGACTTGAAGTCCGACACGAAGTAGCGCGAGATCAGGCCGCCGTTGAGATCGCGCAGCACCGACAGCTGGATGCGCTTGGGCCCCTTGGCGTGGTACACGCATTCGAGCGTGCGGCACTTCTCGGCCAGGTACAGCGTGGTCACGTCGGTCTTGAAATAGCCGCGCTTGCGCGTGGCCGCGCCATTGAGCAGCAGCTTGGTGCCGCCCACGGTGGCGCTGTCTTCGATCTGCACGCCGTCCAGCTCGCCCACCACCTCGGCGCGAACGCTGGTGCTTGCCGCCCAGCTCAGAATGGCAATCGACAACCAGGCCAGGGTCTTGAATCTCATGGCTCGCATCCTTCACGCGTTGCAAAACCCAGCCTCGCCGGGCGATCGTTACGTGGATTTCGGCGCCTTGCTTGCTGGCCGGATCAGGGTTGACCCTAGGTTGGCGATGGGGGCGCGTGTCAGAGGACGCGGTGGGTGAGCGCCGGCAGCCGGGTACGCACCTCGTCTAGCCGCGCGCGGTTGAGCTCGGCCAGCGCCACGCCGGGGCCTTCGGGCTGCACGGCGAGCACGTCGCCCCAGGGGTCGATGACCATCGCGTGGCCCCAGGTGCGGCGGCCGTTTTCGTGCGTGCCGCCTTGCGCGGGGGCGATCACGTAGCACTGGTTCTCGACGGCGCGGGCGCGCAGCAGCAGCTCCCAGTGCGCCTGGCCGGTGGGGTGGGTGAAGGCGGCGGGCACGCACAGCACCTCGCAGGGGCCGCCGGCCTCGGGGCGCATCAGCGCGCGGTACAGCTCGGGGAAGCGCAGGTCGTAGCACACGCTCAGGCCGGTGCGCCAAGTCTGCCCGGCGCGGTCGGTGGCGGCAAAGGCGACGGGCTGCTTGCCGGCTTGCAGCGTGGCGGCTTCGTCGTAGCGCTGCTGGCCGTCGTCGAAGCGGAACAGGTGGATCTTGTCGTAGCGCGCCACGCGCTGGCCGTCGGGGCCCCAGACCAGCGTGCTGTTGAACACGCGCTCGGGCTGGCCCGGTTGACCGGGCTGGTGGGGCACTTGCAGCGGCAGCGTGCCGCCCATCAGCCAGATGCCGTGCTGGCGCGCGGCGGCGGCCAGCGCGTCTTGCAGCGGGCCGTGGCCATCGGGCTCGGCGATGGCGAGCTTGTCGGCGTCGCGCCGGCCCATCAGGCAGAAGTATTCGGGCAGGCCGACCAGCTCGGCGCCGGCGGCGGCCGCTTCGGCCACGAGGGCCAGGGCCTGTTGCAGGTTGTCGTCCACGCGCGGGGTGGACACCATCTGGATCGCGGCGACTTTCATGGCAGGGGGGCGAGCAATGGAGCAGGCCTTACTGTGCCACCGACGGCCGACTGGCGGACGGGGCCGCAGCGGGCGCCGAGGCGGGCTCCGACATGAAGGCGCCGGGGCTGGTGCCGGGGGCGTCTTCGACGCGCGGCGCGGCGGAGGTACGTTCGATGTGCTCGACCTTGGGGTCGACCCAGTTGCCGGTGATGCGCAACTCGCGCGTGCCGGCCTCGGCCAGCGGCTTGCGCAGCAGGTATTGCGCCACGAAGGTGCCCAGGCCCACCACCGGGTTGATGGCCGCGTAGGCCAGCGAGGCCGCGCCGGCGTTGATCTCGGGCACGATCCAGAC
>NZ_JAYSBZ010000055.1:0-23354 GCF_041915145.1 Aquabacterium sp.
AGCCGATCTCGTAGGCGCGGCTCATGTCGCGTGCGCGCTTGAGCAGCGTCCAGTCTTGATCGAGAGCCCAGCTCATGGCGCGATCAGGGCGGGCGGTGCCTCAGGACGCGTTCTGCACGAACAGCGTGAGCTCGACGCGGCGGTTCTTGGCGCGGCCGGCCGGGGTGGCGTTGTCTTCCACCGGCTCGGCGTCGGCGCGGCCTTCGGCGCGCATCCGCGTGGCCTGCACCTTGGCGGCCACCAGCGCGTCGAGCACGGCCTTGGCGCGCTCTTGCGAGAGGTGCCAGTTCGACGGATACCGCAGCGAGCGGATCGGCTGGTTGTCGGTGTGGCCGGTGATCAGCACCTGGCCCTGCACGCCGTTGAGCCCATCGGCAATCCGCACCAGCAGCGGCTTCACGCGGTCGGCAATGTCGGCGCTGCCCGGGTCGAAGAAGCCGTCGCCCTTGATGGTGACGACCGAGCGGTCGGGCAGATCGCGCACGGCCACGAGGCCCGCTTCGATCTCGGGCTTCAGGAATCCGGCCAGACGCGGCGGGGGCGGCGCGGCCGGGGTGGGCGCGGGCGCCAGCACCGGGGCGGCCTTCACGTCGAGTGCCTGCAGTTGCGCGAAGACGGGGTCGGAGTGGCTGTTGATGCCCAGGCGCAGGCCGATGTAGACGAACATCAGGAACAGGCCGGCCAGCGCGGCGATCACCCACATCGGGATGCCGTCGCGCAGCCGCACCGGTTGCGCGGGCACGCCCTGCCAGTGCGGCGAGAGTTCTTTGTCGTAGCCGCCCTTGCTTTGCTTGAGCAGCTGCGCCAGGCGCTGGCGCACGGCGTCGAGCTGCGCGCGGCCGTTGTCGAGCACGCGGTAGCGGCCTTCAAAGCCGAAGGCCAGCACCACGTAGATCAGCTCCAGCAGGTTGCGGTTGGGCTCGATCTGCTCGGCCAGCTTCGACATCAGCTGGAAGATCTTCTCGCCGCCCCAGGTCTCGTTGTGAAACTGCACCAGCAGGCTCTGCGCGGCCCACACGCCCGAGCCGCCCCAGGGCGTGCTGGCGGCCATCTCGTCGAGCAGCGTGCACAAGATGTAGCGCCCGGCCACCACCTGCTCGTTGGGCAAGCCCTGCGCGCGAGCCTGTTGCTCGAACTTGCGGATGCCCTCGGCCAGCGCGTCGCGCAGCCCCACCGGGTTGGGGTGGGCGGCGGTGGTGCGGATGCGCGGCGCCGCGTTGAGCAGCGGCGCGGCGGCCGACACCAGCGGGTTGAGGCTGGCCGTCATCAGCGCTTCGAGCGCCAGGCCTTGCGGCGTGGGGGGCGCATTGCTGGCGGGGGATGCTGCCGGGGCCGGTGTGCTGGGACGGGCACCGCGCCCGGCGCTGGGCTTGATCACCGTGCGGTCAGATTCAAACGCGGCAAAAGGATCGTTCTCGCTCATGGCAACCTCAATGCAATCTGACTAGGCGGTCGGCGCGGGCTCAGGCCCGGATGGCCCAGAACTGCAGCTCCAGCCCAGGGAAGTCGCCGGCGATGTGCATCGCCAGCCCGCCCGAGGTTTCGAGCTGCTTCCAGAGCTCGTTGCCGCGCGTTTCGAGCTCGAAGTAGTTGAAGCCGGCGTGATACGGAATCTGCCGCGGCGCCACCGGCAGCGGGCGCAGCGTGACGCCGGGCAGCTGCAGGTTGACGAGATCGCGGATGCGCTCGACCGGGCCGATCTTCACCTGCGTGGGGAAGCGCACGCGCAGCGCGTCGGCCGGCATCTGCGCGCCCACGGCGAGCACGAAGCTGGCGGTGCGTTGCAGCTCGACGTCGGGGATCAGTCCGACGCGGATGCCGTACTGGCGCGTCTGCAGCTCGATCGGGATGGCCGTTTGTTCGAGCACCATCGACAGCGACTGGCGCAGGTCCTGCATCACGGCCTTGAAGCACGGTGCGGGCTCGTCGTGGTGGTACTCGGGCAGCGCGGCGGGGCGGCGCTTGTCGCGGAAGGTGGACAAGTCGCCCGCCAGGCTCAGGCAGGTGGCGTAGAGCCGCTCGGGGTGCAGCACCGACACCTTGTGCAGGTGCGCGAACACCGGCTCGTTGCGGTTCACCGTTTCGAGCAGCAGGAAGTCGGCGATCTCGCCCACGCCGCCGCGCCCCGGTTGGCCGAGCCGTGCCGCCAGCGCTTCGCCGCGCTGGTGCAGCAGGCCATGCACCTCGCGCACGTAGCCGTCGAGGATGGCGTTGTTGGGCGCGTGCAGGGTGGGCGGGATGTAGGTGGTGTCGAGCACCAGGCGGTTGTCGGCGCGGCGCTCGACGATGCGGGCCACGCCGATGTGGGTGGTGCCCTCGCTCGCGTCGCGCGCCAGGATCAAACGCAGGTTGAGCCGGCCGATCTGGAGCGGTGCGTCGCGTTCGGCGGCGGCGTTGGTGTCGCCCACGTCGACCTCGGCGACGCGAAAGCGCGGGGGCATCGAGCCGACGCTGTCTTCGGCGTCGGACTCGGCCACGCCGGGGCGGGCCAGGCTCACGGCCAGCAGCACGAGTTCGTTGCGGGCGTCAGTCGGCACGTCGAGCGCGGCGGGGGCGGCGTCGTGGCCCGGAATCTGAAATGCCGTGCCATCGGGCAGCACGCCGGCGGCGCTGCCGAGCGCGATCTTGCCCTGCGTGAGCGCGGCCTCGTCGAGCGCCAGCGCAAAGAAGCCCCAGCCGTAGCCCAGGCTGGCGCCGAGGCGGGCGTCGAGCTGGTGCGCCAGGTAGCGGTCGTGTTGCTGGAAATGCTGCGGTTGGAGGAACATGCCCTCCGTCCAAACCACCTTGTTGTGCCAGGTCATATCGAATCGCGAGTTGGGGCAAAGATCCTCATGGGCACCGAGCCGCCGTGGCCCGGGCCGAGACCCTCGAACTGTACGTTACTTGCCTGCCGTCGCACGCCCCCTGCGCGGGGCTGGTCGCGGTGGTTTCGCCCCCCAAACTTCAGGGCGACGCATGATTCGCAAGTGACTATCATCAACAAGTTCGACCCGCCAGCGGCCCTCGCGGCGACGCTGGCGCGGGTTCCGTCTCGTCCGTCTTGTCCATCAGCTCATTTGTTTGCGGGAGTGCCCTCATGAAACGCGTCCAACTTGCTCAGTTGCTTGCTTCTTTGGCCGTGATCGGCTCGGCCTTGTCGGCCACGTCGGCGTTTGCTGGCGATGCCGTGGACGTCGGCTCCAAGGTGCCCGACGCCAAGTCGGTCAAAGAGGGGCTGTTCCCCGAAGACTCGTGCAAGGAGCTCGAAGCCAGCGGCTTCAAGTGCATGGGTTTCAAGCCGGCCATCCGCTACTCGCTGCCGGCGTCGTCCTTCCAGGTCGGCTCGGCCGAGTTGCCCGCCACGCTGAAGAAGCAGCTCGACGTGTTCGCCGAGGTGCTCAAGTCCAAGCGCGGCTCGGGCCAGCAGGTCAAGATCGAGGGCCATGCCGATGCGTCGGGCTCGGCCGAGCACAACCAGGCGCTGTCGGTGCGTCGCGCCGAGGCGGTCAAGTCCTACCTGGTGGCGCACGGTGCCGATCCGGCCATGCTGATCGTGGCGGGCGCCGGCTCGAAGGAGCTGAAGGATCCGGCCCACCCGTTCTCGGGCGAGAACCGCCGCGTCGAGATCGGTCGCCAGCAGGCGCCGCAGCCGGCCGCGCAACCTGCCTCGCAGCCCTGATCGATCAGGCTCTGTCGATCAAATGAAAACGGCCCGCCAATTGGTGGGCCGTTTCGTTTGGCGGGTGGTTTGACGAGACCGGGCGGTCAGGGAATGTTGTGCGTGGCCTGCCCGGCGTTGCTGAATTGGACGACCCCGCCGTAGGCGCACATCAGCATCGATGTGTTGTTGAGCGCCGGCATGTTGTTGAGCATCACCGTGGCCGCACCGGGCACCCACGGCGCCGGGAAGACGGGGACGCAGGGCATCGGGGTCAGCACGCCCATTGCCGCCGCGGTGGCCGCCGCCACCGCCGGATTGGCCGGGCTCGAACACATGCCGAAGGGCGGAATGTTCGCTATCGGCACGTTGTCCATGATGTTGGCGGCCGGCACGTAGCTGGTGTTGATCTGCTTGGGCGTGGGGATCAAGCTGCTCGGTGCGGCACCGAAGCTGCAGGTCATCATGGCGCCAAGGCAGGTTTGCTTGATGCCGCCCGATCCCTCTTGAGAAGAGGTGCTCCCTTTGGATGACACCCCTTTGGCTGTAGCGGCTGCGAGCGCGGGGTTGGTGATCTTCTTGACCGCGCCGATGTTGTGCGTGGGCCAGATGGCTCCTTCGAATCCGGATGGATTGAGGCCGCCTTTCTCCAGCGCCTTCCAGGTGAAATCAACGCAGCTGTTTGTGAGGCCGTTGTACCACTTGCTGAAGCCGCCTTCTTCGGGGTCTTCTCCAAATCGCTCCATGGCATCAAACTGCTCCTGTGTGATTTCCACGGTCTTGGTGTAGGCCCTATCTTGGTAGTTGGTGCTGTCGTTGTGGTAAATCTGGCCCGGGGCGAACGGCTTGCCATGATGCGCAACGTCAGGCGCAAACCCATAGCTGGTGGTTTGCCCGGCGTCATCCGTGAGTTCGTACCACATGTGCCCCACGGAAGAAGTGCCTCCTTCTGCAAGTGGAGTACCTCGCCCGGCAATATTGATCGTGACGGTCGGCATGGATGCTCCTGGCTCACTTGCCCTTGTAGGCTCGCGTTACTCGGAACTCCACTCGAACGCTTTTCAGTTCAGGGGCAGCGCTCGTGCTGCGAGCCACGAACCGGTAGCGTCCCGGCGCCAGTTGAATTTCGGTCAATTGGGCGTTGAGCGTTTCACCCCAGGAGCTCAATTTGGGGTGAGCCACATCACCATCGAACAATGCTTCTTCGCCATGATCGGTCATCCGCATCACGGTCAAATGGATCATTAGTGGAGCGCCGAGTTCTGTCCGTATATGAGATCCCGGGTCTCTTTCTGGCCCCCCGACCAGTCTCCACACCCTTGTCCGATTGTCGTGGTCACTCTTCTGATTCCCATCCCGAAACAGATAGCTCAACGTGAATGCATAGAAATGCTGCTCATCGATTTGGAACGTCGATTCGATTTGGCAGCCCTCTTGATCGACGGCGAAGGGAATTTCGATAGGGATGGTCGCTACCGATGAGCTGCCGGCGCAACTGCTCAGGCCCGCGCCTAAGCACAAGGCTGTCAGCACACGGCGCCCCGCTTTCAACCGCTGCGGTATTCGTCGAAGCGTCATGGGGTGATCTCCAATTTCTGAGCACGCGGCGTACCTCGCCCGGCAATATTGATCGTGACGGTCGGCATGGATGCTCCCGGCTCACTTGCCCATGTAGGCGTGATAGACGCTGAACTCAGTCCGCACGCTTTTCAACGCAGGAGCGGCTTTCAAACTGGTTGCCATGAAGCGATAACGTCCGGGCGGCAGTTGAAGGGCGGCAAGCCTGGCATTGAGCGTTTCACCCCACGAACTCAGTTTGGGATGAGCCATCTCTTTGTCAAACACGACCAGTTCGCCTTGGTCGGTCAGCTGCGTCACAGTCAAATGGATCACCAGCGGAGCGCCAGGCTCAATACGTTTATTTGATACGGGGTCTCTTACCCCGCCCCCGACCAGCCGCCATACCCGCGACCGATCATCGTTGTCACTTGGTTTTTCATCCTTGTACACATAGGTCAGATTGAATGAGTAGTAATCCAATTTTTTGACTTGAAACTCCAAGGCGACTACGCAGCCCTCTTGATCGACGGCGAAGGGAATTTCGATGGGGACGGTGGGGGGGGCCGCGCCGTTGGCGCAACTGCCCAGGCCGACGCTCATCAACAGGGTGGTCAGCAGGCGCCGCCCGTGCGTCAAGCCGCGCTGCTGGCTTGGGGCGGTCATGGCGCGGTCTCCAGCTTCTGGATGTCGACGGCCTTGCCGCGTTGAAAGTGAACGCGGAATTGACGCTCCGGCTCGTCGGGATACTGCGTCTTGTTGGTGAACGTCATCCAGATTTCACTGTCGTCCGGTTTGACGGACTGTTGCCACATCACGTCAAGCGGGTTGGTGTGGGGCGGCCAACGTTTGGGGTCAGCGATGACCTTGTACGAAAAGGCGCCGCCTGCCAGACGAGCTTCAAAGGGCGCCATGCCGAGCGTGATCTGGCCATGCAGGATCAACTCCCGGTGCTCGGTAGGGAACTGATCCGGATATTCCTTGAAAAGGTTGCGCGCGTAATTTTGTCTTTCAACTGGCGTCACGGGCCGCTCCTCTCGCCGGTGGGCTGATGATCGGCGCCGTGGCCCGTCCACACGGCCAGGGCGCTGAAGTTGTCGTGGCTGGGCTTGCTGGCGGCGTTGCGCAGCACGGTGGCCTCCAGCGCGTCGAGCCAGGCTTGCGGGTTGGTGGACGCGGTGAGCGTCTGTTCGAGCACGGCGTCTTCCACGTATTCCCACAGGCCGTCGGTGCACAGCAGGAAGACGTCGCCCGGCTCCACCGCGTAGACCTGTTCGCTGGTCGAGATTTCGAGCGACTCGTCGGCCGTGCCGAGCGCCGAGCGCAACTCGCTGCGCTTGGGGTGGCTGCGCATCTCCTCGGGGCGGATCAGGCCGCCATCGGCCAGTGCCTGCACCAGGCTGTGGTCGCGGGTGCGCGTCACGATGGCGCCGTCGCGAAACCAGTACAGCCGCGAATCGCCCGCGTGGGCCCACAGCGCCGTGCGGTCGACGAAATCGATGGCCAGCATCACCACCGTGGTGTGCATGTGCTGCTGGGCGGCGCCGTCGGTGCGGTGGTCGCGCACGGCGTGGTTGGCCTGCAGCACCAGTTGGTAGGCGGCGTCGGGCGTGTCGGCGGGCTGTGCCGCGAAGCCGTTGAGCAGACTCTGCACGGCGAGCTTCGATGCGATGTCGCCGCCGCCGTGGCCGCCCGCGCCGTCGGCCATCACGCAGCACAGGTGGCGGTCGGAGTTCCAGTGGCCGCAGGCGTCCTCGTTGTAGTTGCGTCCGCCTTGCTTCGAGAGGATGGCGATTTCGAGTTCCACGGCGGGTCGGTCTTTCGGGTGGTGGACGGGTCAGCGCTGACCGCTCTTGAGCTGGTCGATGTGGGCCTCGTAGGCGCGCAGGAATTCTTTGCCGAACAACTCATGAAAGTCTTCGGCGGCTTCTTCGGAGATCTGGCCGTAGAGCTCCTGGAACAGCTCCCACAGCTTGGCCTTGCGCGTGGCGGGCAGCAGCGAGTTGATCACCGACTTCTGCGTCAGCTTGCCTTCGAGCTGCTCGGGGTTGAAGCGCTTCAACACGCCTTCGAGCGCCGCGCGCATGCCGGCCACGAAGCCGAACTGGTGGGCGCGCAGGTCGTCGTAGGCATCGCGCATGGCCGGGGCGGCGGGCATGAAGCCGCGCGCCGGCGGGCTCAGCAGATGGGTCAGCGCCACGTCCACCGAGGGCGAGAACTTCAGCGGGTTGTTCTCGCGCGCCACGATCATCGTCACCTCGGCGCGGATCTCGCGCTTGAGGGCGGCGCGGGCCACCAGCAGCTCGACCGTGCCGCGTGTCGATTCGTGCAGCAGCTGGCCGATGAGCTTCATCAGCTCGGGCGTCAGTGCGTCGAGCTGCAGGCCGGGCACGCCCAGGCCTTCGCGGAAGGCCGCCAGCAGCGCTTGCACGTCGGCGCCGCCGGCAAAGGCCGCGCTGGTCTGGGGTGACGCGGCGGGGTGCGTTGGGGGGGCGGCAGGGGCTGGCGCAGGGGCCGGGGCGGCGGTCGGCTTGCTCGCCGGGCGGATGATCGTGCGGCCTTCGCCGGGGCCGCTGTCGCCCCAGGACAGCACCGCGCCTTGCGGGGCCGGGTTGCCAGCTGGCGTGGCAGCCGGAGCGGGCGGTTTGGCGGCTGACGGCGCCGCAGCGGGGGCGGCCACGCCCGGCGCAATGAACGGCGTGTTCAGCTCCGACACGTTGTCGGCCATGGCGTTCTGCCCGGTCGCGGCCTGCATGCCGAAGGCGCGCAGCGGGTCTTGGCTGGCGGCGGTGTTGGGGCGGCTCAGCGGGTCTTGAAAGGCCGAGCCGGCGAGCGGGTCGCTGCCACCGGGCGCGCCGAGGCCGAAGAGGTTGTCGAGCGATTCTTCAGACCGGGTCGGCGTCATGCCGCTGCTGGCGGTGTTGGAGCCGCGCACCGGGTTGCCCAGGTCGAGCCCGAAGTCGTCGGGGATGCCGCCGCCCGGCGTGCCCAGGCTGCGGGCGGGGTCGGCTGCAGCGGGGGCCGGCGCGGCGAACGGGTCCCAGTCGGCCGGGATCCCGCCCGGGCCCGCGGCGGGGGCGGCTGGGAAGGCCGATGCGGTGGACGGCGCCGCAGCAGGCGGCATGTCGCCCAGCAGGTTGCCGAAGGGCGAGGACGCGGGCGGCACGGTCGATGCCATCGACGCCGGGCTGCCTGCCGCGCCCAAGCCCATCAGGTCGGCAAAGGGGTCGCTGGACGAGGCGCCGCTGCTGGCGCCGCTTGATGCGCCTGTCGCGCCGCCGGCACTGGCCGGGCGCACTTCGACGCCCAGCACGTAGCCACCGATCTGGACCTGGTCGCCGTGCGCCAGCGGGGCTTCGTGGCCGTTGCCCAGCGGGCGGCCGTTGACGAGCACCGGGTTGCTGCCGCGATCGACGAGCGCGAAGCCGCCGTTGCGAAACGCGACCTGCGCGTGGATGCGCGAGATGGTGCGTTCGGGGTCGGGCAGCACGAGCTGGTTGGTGTCGGCGCGGCCGATGGTGCCGCCGAGCTCGTCGAAGGTGGCCGACAGTCGCTCGGTGGCGCCGCCGTTGAAGGATTGGACGGTGAGGGTGATCACGGGTCGATTCTCTGCGCAGAAAAAAGGCTGTCAACGCGGGGCTTAGCGCAACACATAAAACTTGCCTTCGACCACCGCCAGGCGCAGCGGCCAGGCGTGGCTCACGCCGCCTTCGCTGGCCACGGTGCGCAGCGCGGGCCGGCCGTCGGCACCCAGACATTCGAGCAGGCGGCCGTCGGCCACGCGGCGCAGCACCAGCTCGGCGGGCAGCGGCGGGTTGACGCGCAGCGCCTTGGCCGCGGCCAGTTGCTGCAGGTGCTCGCGAAAGCGCGCGGTCTCGTCGGCGGGCTGACGTTGGTAGGCCAGGGCCAGCTCTTCAAAACGCAGCCGCGCGGCGGCGATGAAGCTCTCCGGGTCGCCGCGCGTCAGATCGACCGCCAGGCGCTGCAGGTGGGCCAGCACCTGCGGCTTGAGCACGTCGGGGTGCTCGACCACCGGGGCGTCGAGCCAGCGCCAGCGCGGGAAGGTGACGGGCAGCTCCACCACCTGCTGCAGCGCGAGCGGCGTGTCGAAGAGTTCGTTTTCGGCCAAGCCCCAGTCGAGCTGACCCAGCGTGCGCGCCGAGTTCTCGCTGGCCGGCTGGTTCTGGCGCGGCAGCAGCAGCCGCAGCTTGACCCAGGTGTGGCCGTCGGCCACGTTGGGCAGGGGCGGTGGCGCGGGCTGGCCGGGGGCGGGGTCGGCCTGCGTGATGGGCGGCGGGTTGATGACGGCGCCCAGCCGGTTGCCGCCGGCCAGCGTGTACTCGTGCACCGGGATGCAAGCCATGCGCGGACTGGTCTGGCCGCGGGCGTCGAGCCGCACGACGGGCATGCCGTTGAGCACGGCCTCGACCTCGCAGCCCAGGGCCTCGACGCGCAAGAAGAGGATGCGTTCCATCAGCCCAGGCTCCAGTCCAGCAAGGTCAGCGCGGGCAGCAGCGGCCGGGGCTCCAGCTTGTCGCCCAGGATGGGGTCGTGGATCAGCACCGTGGTCGCCACGGGTTCGACGCGCAGCGTCAAGAACCACTGCACGCCGCTGCCACCCAGGCGGGGCCGCAAGCCGGCTTCGCCCACCAGCGCGCCGGTCAGGGGTGCTGCGGGGTAGAAGGCCGCCAGCTCGGGCACGGCGAGCGGGTCAACGTCCAGCTCGAAGGGGTAGCGAAAGGCCACCTTGGCGTTGGCTAGTACTTCGGGCAGCGGCGGCTCGGCGCGGTCGCGCTGCACGCGGGTGCGCAGCGGCGTGCTGCCCTTGGCGTGCAGGCGCACGCGGGCACGTGAGCCGCCCAGCGCGATCTCGCCGCTGAGCTGCAGGTCGAGCCCGCAGGCGATGCAGTCGAGCCAGCCTTCCAAGCGCATCAGGGGGGACTCGGCCAAGCCGCGCGGGCCTTCGCGCCAGCCCCAGGTCAGCCCGGCTTGGCCGGCGAGCAGCGCGGGCTCGGCGTCGAGCCGCGCTTGTGCCGCGCCGCTGGTGCGTTCCCAGGCCAGCAGCAATTGATCCATCGCGGCGTCGAAGGCTTCGTGCAGCGCGGCAAAGCCGGCCTGCCAGCCACGCGCGTCTTGGGCGATGCCGTCGCGTTCCAGCCGGCACGCGGCGCTCGGTGGGGCGGGGCGTGCCGCGCTGTCCGGCCAGGTGGCGGCGGGGCGGGCCGCGTGGCGCCATTCGAGCAGCCACTGGTCGGCGGGGTAGCTCAACACGTGCGTGCTGACCTCGCCCAGCGGCGCGCCGTGGTCGCGCAGACCGCAGCTCGACAGCGCCAGCGTGTGGATGCGTGGCGGCCATTCGGTGGCGATGCCGGTGAGCCGCGCGGCGTCGGCGGGCGGCAGCGGCGGGGTGGGCGGCGCCTGCACGGGCCAGCTCACGGCGGTGGCTTCGTGGCCGCGCCATTCCCACAAGCCATGCTCGCCGCCAAAGGCCACGCGCGGGTGGGTGTCCACGTCGCACACGGCCACGCTGCGCAGCTTCACCTGCAGGCGCGCCAGCTCGCCCTGGCCCTCGGCGTGGCTCAGCACGGTGAGTGCGCCGGGCGCGGGCGTGGCGGGGTCGTCAATGCGCAGGCGCGGCAGCGGCGCCACCGGCACGCGCGCCCAGTCGCGCTCGGTGCAGCGGTATTCGTGGCGCCACTCGCAGGCGATGGTGCCGATGTCGATGGCTTCGATGTCGCAGCTCAGGCGCGGCACGTCGCGGCGGCTCGGCACCACGTCGCCGAGGCGACCCAGATCGGCCAGGTCGCGCACCACGCGTTCGTCGGCCGCGTTGAAGTCGCTCGGGCTGAGTCCGCCGGCTTGGCCCGGGCGGTTGCCGCGCGCGGCTTGCTGGCGCTCGAGCTCGTCGAGCGTGCGGCGCACGAGTTGATGGGGCTTGGTGAACTCGCTGCGGCGCGGGTCGGCGAGGATGTCGCGCGCCCACTCGAAGCCGGGCTTGTCCTCAAAGGCCGGGCCCCACACGAACCACAGGTTGACGTAGCGCGCCACGCACGGCCCTTCGGCCAGACCATGCTTTTGCGCGTGCTGCACGGCCAGGTCGATGAAGGCCCCGAAGCGGTCGCCCAGGCGCTCGACCATCGCCGGCCACAGCGTGGCGAAGTAGCGGCCGGCGCGCTGCACGAAGCGCTCGCGCGCCACGCGGGCCAGCAGGTCCATTTGTTGGGGGCTCAGGCGCAGCATGGGCGTCATGCTGCCAGAGTCCGCACGTCGATCACCAACTGACCGACGCTTTCGCGATACCACGTCCAGTCGGCGGCGGCGGGCAACACCAGCGCGCTGCAGTCGCCAAAGAAGGTCTGCAGCTGCGAGCTCGACAGACTCGGCAGCAGCGCGCGCAGCACGGCGCGGTCGAACCAGCGCAACGCAAAGCGTTGGCCCTCGGGCGACAGCGCTTCGCTGATGCGGCGCAGGTGTTCGCGCGTCGGGCGCAGGCTCTGCGTGCTCACCACCAGCACGCCCCAGTTGGGCAGCGCGGCGCTGGCCTCGCCCAGCAGCCAGTCGGTGAACGGCGACTCGGCGCGCAGCTCCACGATGTAGGTGGCGCGCTCGGCTTCGTCGGGCGGCAGCGCGCCGCGGTGCAGGCCGTCCCAGCCCGCCACGTTGGGCGCGGTCAGTTGCGCCAGCAGCCCGGGCACTTCAGCCCCGGCGATGACGGCGTAGACATGCGCGCCGGTTTGCGTCCACAACGACGCTTTTTGTTGTGACAGTGTGGACGCAGACAAAACCAATCGCTCCTGTGCGGACCTGTACGGACCTGTGCGAACGCAGCGGGCGGGCGCCGCAGCGGGGTGAAAGTGAGGGCGTGCTCGCCGGCCCTGCCAGCCGCCAAGCCATTCGGCGGCGGCCCATTTTGCCGCGTGCCGGGCGTCTGGCAAGCGGCGCGTTCCGGGGGGGGAATCGACCGGGCGAAAGGGACGAGAAATCTGACGGCTATCGAGGGCTTTGCGACGGCGGCGAGGCCATTTCGTTGCGCTATAGTTGTTCGCATGTTTGACGTGTTGGTCTATCTGTACGAGAACTATTGGCGTGCCGACGCCTGCCCCGACGAGGCACAGCTCGCGCGCAAGCTGACGGCCGTCGGCTTCGAGAACGATGAGATCCAGGAGGCCCTGAGCTGGCTCAGCGGTCTGACCGTCAGCAACCACGAGCTCAGCCGGCCGCAAGGGGCGCAGAGCATCCGCGTCTACACCGCTGCCGAGCGCACCCACCTGGGCGACGAGTCGATCAGCTTCATCGCCTTCCTCGAATCGGCTGGCGTGCTGCCTCCGGCGATGCGCGAGGTCGTGGTTGATCGCGCCATGGCCACCGGCGCCGAGTCCGGCACGCTGTCGCTCGACGACATGAAGATCATCGTGCTGATGGTGTTCTGGAGCCGTGGCGAGGAGCCCGACGCCTTGATCCTCGACGAGCTGTTCGTTGACCCCGATGACCGGCTGATCCACTGATTCAAGCCCGCCTCCAATGCGAAACGGCGCCGCTGCAAAGCTGGCGCCGTTTTTCGTTGGGGCGGTGATCGATCAGGGGCGCATCAGTTGAGCATGCGCTGCGGATCGGCGTCGAGCTTGGCCAGCGCCTTGCGCGTGGCGCGCGCGGTGAGCGATTCGTCTTCGGCCGGCACCAGCAGGCCGGCCTGCAGGAACGACGCCAGGCGATGCTGCTGGAACAGCACGCCGCGCCCGTGCGGCGTGACGAACAGCGACAGATGCTTGCGCAGGCCTTGCCACGCCAGCTGCACCGGCTCGACGCGGTTGCGGTAGTCGAGCTGATACCAGCTGCCCACCTGCAGTTGCTGCGCCCAGGCCAGCATGGCCGGCGTCGGGGCCGCGCCGCCTTCGCCCACCACTTCGAGGTCGGCCGTTTCGTGGCCCGACAGATCCATGATGGTGGCCGGGTCGAGCTGCACGTCGCTCGACTCGGGCAGCAGCTCGTCGAGGGTCTCCAGGCGATCCATGAGTTGCGACAACCGCGCATTCGAGATCGGCGCGGCCTTGGCCGTGAATGCCGCGGCCAATGAGCTGTTGAGGGTCTGGATGTGCTCTTCTTGCTTGGCGGACGGCATGCCGGCCTGCGCCATGCCGTCGCGCAGGGTCTTGAGCAGTGGCGGCAGGCGGCGGATCACCTCGGCGCGTTCTTCGCGCGACACCTTGGCGCTGGCCGACCAGATCAGGTCGGCGGCGGCGCGCTTCATGTTCTTGGTGGCCTCGCTGGTGGTGCCGGACTTGATGGCCGTGGTGGCCAGCACGTCGGCCCAGGTGTGGAACAGGAAGTCGCGCACGCCTTCCTGCACCGGCACCTCGTTGAGCATCTTGCGCAGCTCGATGGTGTACTGGATGGCCAGCGTTTCGCGCTGCTCGACCTGCTGAGCCAGCGACACGCCCTTCTTGGTCGCCTCGTTCTCGGTCTGGAAGTAATGCTGCAAGAAACGCTCGAATTCGGTCAGCACCGTCTGGAACACGCGGCGGCCGGTGTCGGGGTAGGCCTCGACGACCTGCACCACGCGCTTGATCTCTTTCTCGAGCGTGTCGCCGATGGCGGCCGCGGCGGCGTCGAAACCCATCACGCACGAGCCCATGCGGTCGATCAGCTGACGCGCGGGGTGATCGATGTTGGCGAAGAAATCGGGCTCGCCGACCGCCACGCGCAGCACCGGCATCTGCAGCCGCGCGAACCAAACCCGCACGCTGGCCGGGATGCGCTCGTCCGTCAGGATGCTCTGGAACATCAGGGCCACCACCTCGATGGTGGCGCGCTCCACCGGCGTGCTGGCGGCCTGCTTCAGCGCCACTTTCTGGCGTTGCAGTTCTTCGGTCACGCTCGGCACGGCCGGGCCGGAGGCCAGGGCGTTGGCGCCGCCGAAGCGACTCTGCATGCTGGCCTGCGCCTGACCGATTGCCTGCCGCAGGGTGGAAGACGGGGGGCGCGCGGGTCCGGTGGGCGGCAGGCCGCCGTAGTCGGACAAATGCTTGCTCATGAACTGGCTGAGCTGGCTCAGCACGACATCGGCCTGCTGCGCGGCTGGAGAACGAGCCGGGCCGGCCGACGTGGCGTTGCCCGTGGCTGCCCGCGCGCCCGCAACCGCGCTGGCCGGGCCGGCGGGCCCAGCCGAGGGCAGTTCGCGGGACGACCTGGACAGGCGGATGAAGGGGCGCAAATCGATATCGGGGCACACCCCGCGATCGAGCAGCCAGCGGTTGGCGTCGTGGTAGGCCGCCTCGACCAGCAGGGCAAATTCGTCGTGGATGTTGTTTTGCAGCGTGCGCCAGGACTCGGCGTCCAGCCCGATGGCCAGCCACGCCTTCAGGGCCGCGTCGGACAGGGACTGCGGGGCCAGGATGTCGTTGGGCGGGAGGTCTTCAAACTTTTCGAGCGACGACAGGCGGGCGCGCAAATCGGAGAACTGCCAACTGGTGCGGTCGCCGATGGTTTGCGCCAGTCGCGAGCCCAGGATGCCGTTTTCGATGGTGGCGTCGTCCACCAGCGCCAGGTCGAGCGCGCTGCTTTTCTGCGCGGGTCGTGGACTGTTGCCGAGCGAGGCACGGGTCGGGTCGGCATCGCGCAACGCCTTGCGCAAGGCCTCGTCCCACATCGTCAGCTTGCGGGTCAGCTCGGCGACGGCATCGCGTCGCTTGCTGTGCAGCGCTGGATCAGGGGTTTGCGCCGCCAGGGCGCGGCCGCCATCCAGAATGGCTTGCAACGTGCTCGGGCACTCGCGCAGCAAGGCGTCGAGATAGGCGCGGCGAGCTTGTTGGGCGAGTGGATGTGAGGACGCGGCGTGCACCATGTGAGTTGAACAAATCGGCAAGAAGCCGTTTCAACTCTACACCACGGCTCCAGCGTTCGGATCGTTCGGATCGGTCTCTTTGCGGGTGTTTTTGATGAGATCTTCGCGCTTCACACCCAGCCACATTGCGATAGCGGCCGCGACGAATACCGACGAATAGATGCCGAACAAAATGCCGATCGTCAGCGCCACAGCAAAGTAGTGCAGCGTCGGCCCCCCAAGAATCAGCATCGACAGCACCATCATCTGGGTGCAGCCGTGCGTGATGATGGTACGGCTCATCGTGCTGGTGATGGCGTGGTCGATGACGGCCGGCGTGTCCATCTTGCGGAAGGTGCGGAATGCTTCACGGATCCGGTCGAAGATCACCACCGATTCGTTCACCGAGTAGCCCAGCACGGCCAGCACGGCGGCCAGCACCGACAGCGAGAACTCCCACTGGAAGGCGGCGAAGAAGCCCAGGATGATGACCACGTCGTGCAGGTTGGCGATGATGGCCGCCACGGCGAACTTCCACTCGAAGCGGATCGCCAGATAGATCATGATGCCGGCCACCACGCACAGCAGCGCCAGGGCGCCGTCGCGAGCCAGTTCCTTGCCCACTTGCGGGCCGACGAATTCACTGCGCTGCAACAGCACCGGTTCGCGAGCGGCGTCGCCCGTGCCGACCACGCAGGCCTGTTTGCTGATGGCTTCGCCCTTGGCGGACACCTGCTGCTTGGCCTGTACCTGACCGCTCTCGTTCTTGCACAGGGCGTCGAACACGCGGCCGACCAGCTCGTTTTGCTTCACGTCGGGGCGCAGCGGCAGTCGGATCAGCACGTCGTGCGAGGTGCCGAAGTTCTGCACCTGCACTTCGCCGAGCTTGAGCGAATCAACGGCGGCGCGCACCTTGCCCAGATCGGCGGCTTGCGCGTACTGCGTTTCGAGCACGGCACCGCCGGTGAACTCGATCGAGAAGTGCAGGCCGCGCGTGGCCAGGAAGAACACCGCCGCCAGGAAGGTGACGAGCGAGATGATGTTGAACACCAGCGCATGCCGCATGAACGGGATGTCGCGCTTGATTCGGAAGAATTCCATCGTGGGCTCCTGAGTCGATCAGGGGGTAGCGTTCGGGGTCAGTGCACGGTGCGGTTGCTCAGGCGGGCGCTCTTTTGCGCGTCGGCCGGAGCGGCACCGTTGCCGGGTTTGGTGTCGGGGGTGGCGCTGGTGGACGCAGCAGCGGGCTTCCAGACCTGACCGATCGATACCGCCTTGAGGCGCTTGCGGCCGCCGTACCAGAGGTTGACCAGGCCGCGCGAGAAGAACACCGCCGAGAACATCGAGGTCAGGATGCCCAGGCAGTGCACGACGGCAAAGCCGCGCACCGGGCCGGAGCCGAAGGCCAGCAGGGCGATGCCGGCGATCAGCGTGGTGACGTTGGAGTCGAGGATGGTGGCCCAGGCGCGCTCGTAGCCGGCGGCGATGGCCGATTGCGGCGCGCTGCCGTTGCGCAACTCTTCGCGCACGCGCTCGTTGATCAGCACGTTCGAGTCGATGGCCATGCCCAGCGCCAGCGCGATGGCGGCGATGCCGGGCAGCGTCAGCGTGGCTTGCAGCATCGACAGGATGGCGATCAGCAGCAGCAGGTTGACGCCCAGCGCGATGGTCGAGAAGGCGCCGAAGATCAGGTAGTAGGCGCACATGAAGACGGCGATGGCGGCGAAGCCGTAGACCAGACTGTTGAAGCCCTGCTTGATGTTCTCGGCGCCGAGGCTGGGGCCGACGGTGCGCTCTTCGATGATCTCCATCGGCGTGGCGAGCGAGCCGGCACGCAGCAGCAGCGCGGTGTCGTTGGCTTCTTCGCTGGTCATGCGGCCCGAGATCTGCACGCGGCCGCCGCTGATTTCGCCGCGGATCACCGGGGCGGTCACGACCTCGCCCTTGCCCTTTTCAAAGAGCAGGATGGCCATGCGCTTGCCAACGTTCTCGCGCGTCACGTCGCGGAAGATGCGCGCGCCGCGGTCGTTGAGGGTGAGGTGGACGGCGGGTTGCTGGGTTTCGTCGAAGCCGGGTTGCGCGTCGGTGAGGTTGTCGCCGGTCAGGATCACCTGGCGCTTGACGATCAGCGGCGCGCCGCCGCGCTCGGCGTAGCGTTCGGTGCCGAAGGGCACGGGGCCGGTGCCGGTGAGGGCGGCCAGGGCTTCGTTGCTGTCGTCCACCAGGCGCACTTCGAGCGTGGCGGTGCGGCCCAGAATGTCTTTGGCCTTGGCGGTGTCCTGCACGCCGGGCAGCTGCACGACGATGCGGTCGAGCCCTTGCTGCTGGATCACCGGCTCGGCCACGCCGAGTTCGTTGATGCGGTTGTGCAGCGTGGTGATGTTCTGCTTGAGCGCCTGCTCCTGCACCTTGGTGGCGACCTGCGGCTTGAGCGTGATGACAAGCTTCAGGTCGCCCGGCGCGGCGCCGGCCGGCGCGCCCTCGGTGCTGTCGGCGATGTTCACGTCGGCGAACTGGTCGGTCAGCAGCTTGCGGGCGGCGTTGAGGTTGTCGCGATCGCGGAAGTTCACTTCCACGGTCTGGTTCACGCGGTTGATGCCGGCGTGGCGCACGTTCTTGTCGCGCAGCAGGCTGCGGGCGTCACCGGCGATCGACTCGGCCTTCTTGGTGAGCGCGCCCTGCATGTCGACCTGCATCAGGAAGTGCACGCCGCCGCGCAGGTCCAGACCCAGGTACATCGGCAGCGCGTGCAGCGAAGTCAGCCAGCTCGGCGAGCGCGACAGCAGGTTCAGCGCCACGATGTAGCTGGGGTCGGCCGGGTCGGTGTTGAGAGCGCGGGCGATGGTGTCGCGCGCCTTGATCTGGGTGTCGGTGTCGGCGAAGCGGGCCTTGATCGAGTTGCCCTCGAACTGCACGAAATCAGCCTTGATGTTGGCCTGCTGCAGGGCCGACTCGATTTGCGGCACCAGCTCGCTGTTGACCTTGACGGTGGCGCGCCCGCTCGACACCTGTACAGCCGGTGCTTCGCCGAAGAAGTTGGGCAGGGTGTAGATGAACCCGATGATCAGGGCGGTGGCGATGATCGCGTACTTCCACAGCGGGTAGCGGTTCATGGGCGAGTCCTACGGAGCGAGAAGCCCGTCGGCGGCATGGGCCTCGACGGGCTGGTTGGGCGCGGTGCCTGACGGTTCAGGCCGTTCGCAAAGGGGGCTACTGTCTCAGAACTTTGTTGCAACACGCCACGCGGCGTGCGGCAGCGGCTGGGTCACTTGACCGAACCCTTGGGCAGCACCTGCACCACGGCGGCGCGCTGCACCTGCACTTCGACGTTGCTGGCGATTTCGAGCGACAGCATCGTCTCGTTGATCTTGGTGATCTTGCCCAGCAGCCCGCCGGTGGTGACGACTTCGTCGCCCTTGGCGAGGTTGTCGAGCAGGTTCTTGAGCTCTTTCTGGCGCTTCATCTGGGGGCGGAGCACGATGAAGTACATCGCGACGAACATCAAGACGAGCATCGGCAATGGCGAGTTCAACAGGCCGGCGATCCCGCCTTGAGCGGCGGGCGCGCCGGCGGTCTGCGCATATGCAGAAGAAATGAACACGGGATGATCCTTCGGTTGTGTCGGGCAAAACCGGCCAATTGTATGCGGCGGTATGCGGCGGTATGCGGCGGTATGCGCCGGGCTGCTACAGCACGTACCTGACCAGCGGGTGGCTGGTGAGGGCGCGATAGAGGTTGTCGAGCTGCTCGCGACTGGTGGCGGTGACGGTGATCGTCAGGCCGATGTAGTTGCCGCCCGAGCTGGCGCGCATCTCGATGGTGGCGGCGTCGAACGAGGGGTCGTGGATCAGGGCGACCTCGGCCATGGCCTGTGCGAAGCCGTCCACGTTGGCGCCCATCACCTTGATCGGGAAGGCGCTGGGGTATTCGATCAGCGTGTCGTCAGGCTTGGTCGGCTTGTTCATTGGATCCCCAGTCGGACGGCGTCCCAGGCGCGGCCCAGGAAGCCAGCGCTGCCCACGGCGTCCAGCGCCACCAGCGGACGCTCGGTCACCACCTGGCCGCCGGACGTGATCTTGATGGTGCCCACGCGCTGGCCCTTGGCGAGCGGCGCAAGCAGCGGATCGGTGCGCTGGATCTCGGTCTTCAGGCTGCTGCCGGCGCCGCGCGGCACGGTCACCAGCAGCGGCTCCAGGCTGCCCAGCTTGACCTGGTTGGCGTGGCCCTTCCAGACGCGTGCGTCGGCCAGCGACTGACCGGCCTCGTAGAGCTTGACATTGTCGAAGGCGCTGTAACCCCAGTTGAGCAGCTTCTGGCTCTCGTTGGCGCGCGCTTCGGACGAGGCCGTGCCCAGCACCACGCTGAGCAGGCGGCGCTGGCCGCTCGGGGTGTCGCGCTTGGCGGTGGCGATCATGCAGTAGCCGGCCGCGTCGGTGTAGCCGGTCTTGAGGCCGTCCACGGTGGGGTCGCGCCACAGCAGCAGGTTGCGGTTTTGCTGCTTGATCTTGTTGTAGGTGAACTCCTTCATCGCGTCGTACGACGAGTACTGCGGAAAGTCGCGCACCACGTGCGCCGCGATGATCATCAGCTCGCGCGCCGTGCTGACGTGGCCGGCGGCGGGCAGGCCTTCGGGGTTCTTGAACGAGGTGGACTTCAGGCCGAACGCCTGGGCCTGGCGGTTCATCAGTTCGACGAAGTGCTCGACGGAGCCGCCCACCGCCTCGGCCAGCGCCACGGTGGCATCGTTGCCGCTTTGCACGATCATGCCCTTGACGAGGTCCTCGACCTTCACGCGGCTGCCCACGTCGATGTACGAACGCGAGGCGCCGGTCATGCCGGTGCGCCAGGCGCGCTCGCTCACGGTCACCTCCTGCTGCAGCGTCAGCTTGCCGTCTTTCAGGGCCTGGAAGACCAGGTAGGCGCTCATCAGCTTGGTCAGCGAGGCGGGCTCGACGGACATGTCCGGGTCCTTGGCGGCCAGCACCTGCGAGCTGTTGACGTCGAGCAGGATGTAGGAGCGCGCGGCGATTTCGGGCGGCTGCGGGGCTTGCGCCTGCGCGGCCCAGCTGGCCAGGCTCAGCAGGCCGGCGGTGAGGGTGCGAATGATGCGGTTCATGGTTGGAGTCTCAATCGAAGCGGATAGATGAGGGCGGTGCAGGCCGATGCAAGAGGTGGCGAAAGAGGCGGCGGCCTGCCGCAAGGGGGGGCGCAGGGCGACTCAGCCCGAGGCCGCGCGCAACTCGCGTCCGACCAGGGTCTTGAGCAGCGTGAGCTGCCCGTGGAAGAAATGTCCGACGCCCGGCACCACCGTGATCGGCAGCGTCTGGGGGCGAGCCCAATCGAGCACGGCGGCCAGTGGCACGACGTCGTCCTGCTCGCCGTGGATCACGACGGTGTCGGCGGGGACGGCGGCGACTTGAAAGCGCCCCACCGCCGGGCCAACGAGCACCAGCCGGTCGGGGCGAGCGGCGTCGCCGAGGCGGGCCGTGGCGGCGGCGGCGGTGTAGCCGCCGAACGAGAAACCGGCCAGGTAAAACGGTTGGTCGGGCTGACGGTAGTGGTCGATCACGGCCATCAGGTCGTCGACCTCGCCGCGGCCTTCGTCCCACGCGCCAGCCGATTGGCCGACGCCGCGAAAGTTGAAGCGCACCGCGCGCAGCCCGTGCAGCACGAAGGCGCGGGCCAGGGCGCCGACGACCTTGTTGTCCATCGTGCCGCCCATCGTGGGCAGCGGGTGGGCCACCACGGCCACGCCGTGCGGGGGGTGGTCGGCCTGTTCGTCGATGGCGCACTCGATCGCGCCGGCCGGGCCGGGCACGAACTCGCTGCGGGTGATGGGGCGCATGGTGGGTTGGCGACCGAAGTTAGCGACCGACGTTCGGGGCCAGTTGCAGACGCTCGACCACGCGGCCGTTCTTGAGGTGAGATTCGACGATCTCGTCGATGTCGGCGGCGTCCACGAAGGTGTACCAGACGGCTTCGGGGTAGACCACCGCGACTGGCGCGCCGGCGCAGCGGTCCAGGCAGCCCGCCTTGTTGACGCGCACGCCGCCCGGGCCGGCCAGACCTTCGCCCTTGACCCGCGCCTTGCAGCGCTCGAAGCCTTCTTGCGCGTGGTGTTGCGCGCAGCAGTTCTCGCCGTTGTCGCGCTGGTTGAGGCAGAAGAAGATGTGGCGCTGGTAATAACTCATGGCGCGATTTTAGGTTTGCGAGCCTGACTCCTTTACCGGTGCGCCTATTTGCACGAGTAACCAGAGGATCGCGATGTAAGGCCACAGCCAGCCCACCCATTGCGCCAGCCCGTGAAAGCGGATGAAGCGCCCTTGCTCCCAGCGGCTCAGGCTGAGTGCGAAATACGGGTCGGTGGGGGCCTGGTTGATCAGGGCGCACAGGCTGGCCAGCACCAGCAGCCCGATGCCGGCAATCGCACGGCGGGGCACCCACGCCAGCCCCACGCCCATGATGGCGGCGAGCACGAAGCCCGGCAGCACGGGTGGTGTCAACCAGGTCAACGCATGCGCGGGGCCGAAGTTGAGCGTGGTCGACAGCGTGGTGGCACCCGCACCCAGCGCAATGCACAGCAACATCAACTTGAGGCGGGTACGTGGGCGGCTGCTGATCACGTAGGCGACAAGGATGGGCGCCAGCAAGCCCAGCGCCAAGGTCAAGAGTTCGGTGCCGGCGGACAGGGGCTCGTCCCACTCGACGGGCACGGGTGTCCAGGCCGCGAAAGGCGTGTTCTCGGCAGCTTCTTGCAGGGCTTCGCTGACGCGGTTGAACACTTGCCCCAGCCCGAAAGGCACGGCCGGCGGAAACAGCAGCCCCACCGGCCACAACAACAACAGGGCCTGGCCGTTGCCACTGTGCGGCGCCAGCCAACGGTCGCGCCGGGCGCGCAGCGCATCGACCCAACCGCGGCTTTGCGCCAGCAAGGCCAGCAGCGAACCGGCGATGCCGCCAGCGGTGTTGAGCACCCAGTCCAGTGCCGAGGGCACGCGGGTGGGCAACGTGTGCTGGGTGACCTCCATGGCATACGACAGCGCCGCGCAGATCAGCGTGGTTTCGATGGCGCTGCGCGCAACCGCGCGGCCGTCGCGCAGCGACCCGATGCACCACAACAGGCCCAGCGGCAGGTAGCCGACGAAGTTCGACCAGATGTCGAAGCGGTCGGTGTACACCGGCCAGGGCAGCGCGAACCACTGCGACGACGGCGGCTCCTGCCAGCGCCAGCCGCTGAACGGGTGCAGGCTGGCGTAGACGATCAGCCCGATGAACAGCCAGGCCAGGGTGTGGGCGGCGCTGCGGTCGGCGGGGCGGGGCGCCATCAACTTGCGCGCGGGGCGGTCAGAACGGCTTGACGACCACCAGCACCACCACCGCCATGAAGATCAGCACCGTGATCTCGTTGAAGAAGCGGAACCAGCGGTGCGGGCGGCGGTTGGCGAGGTTCTCGAACTGGCGCAGCAGGCGACCGCAGTAGTGCTGGTAGCCGATGGTGGCGATCACCAGTGCGAGCTTGGCGTGCATCCAGCCATTGCCGGGGCCGTGCAGGCCCACGCCGTAGCCGAGCCACAGCGTCAGGCCGAATGCCAGCGCGGGCAGCATCAGGATGTTGGAAAAGCGATAGAGCTTGCGCGCCATCAGCAGCAGGCGCTCGCGTTCGGCGTGGCTGTCGGAGGGGACGGTGGCCAGGTTGACGAAGAAGCGCGGCAGATAGAACAGGCCGGCGAACCAGCTGGCGACGAAGACGATGTGGAAGGCTTTGATCCAGAGCATCGCTGGATTATGCGGGGCGGGCTTGCAAAAACGGCGCCGCAAAAAAAGGAGCCCCGGCATGAGCCGGGGCTGCAAAGCCTTAACGCTGTCATCACGGTAAGGCACCTGCTCAGGGAGGAAAAGCAGGGAATGAACACCTTGCGGCGTAACATTCAGGGACAATTATAAGTATCGCGGACGATCTGTACAGACCTCGTTTCTGCCGAGGGCTGCGTGAAATGTCACGAAACCCCGCGAACTGCGCCAGAACGTGACGCTTGTCACAGGTCAGGCTCGGCCTGAGCGGGCAAGCTGTCATCAAAATGACACCAACCTGAACGCCATGCACTTCAACCAGCGCTTCCCCCTGCACCGCCCCCGCCGCCTGCGTCGCGACGCCTTTACCCGCGCCTTGGTGCGCGAGCATTCGCTGAGCAGCAGCGACCTGATCTACCCCGTTTTCGTGCTCGACGGCCAGAACCAGGCGCAGGACGTGCCCTCGATGCCCGGCGTGCAGCGCCTGAGCCTCGATCTGCTGCTCGGCAAGGCCGAGGAATGCGTGCGCCTGGGCGTGCCGGTGATGGC
>NZ_JAYSBZ010000056.1:0-23094 GCF_041915145.1 Aquabacterium sp.
CGAGATCGAAGCGGGCCTCGTGGCCGTGCGCGACCTGCCCGACCGCTCGGTCGTCACCATCAAGGGCGACGGCTTCTTCGACCCGGGCAGCGCCGACATCGCCGACCGCGTGAAGCCGCTGCTGGTGCGCATTGCCGATGGGCTCAACGGCGTGCAAGGCCAGGTGCTGATCACCGGCCACACCGACAACCAGCCGATCCGCTCGCTGCGCTACCCGTCGAACTGGCACCTCTCGCAAGAGCGCGCCAAGGCCGTGCTCGACGCGCTGGTGGCCGCCAAGGTGCAGGCCACGCGCCTGCGTGCCGAAGGCCGCGCAGACGCCGAGCCGGTGGAAGACAACGCCACGCCAGCCGGCCGCGCCAAGAACCGCCGCGTCGAGATCACGCTGTTCGTGCAAAACGCGTCCTGAGGCACCGCCCGCCCTGATCGCGCCATGAGCTGGGCTCTCGATCAAGACTGGACGCTGCTCAAGCGCGCACGCGACATGAGCCGCGCCTACGAGATCGGCTTGCGCGAGGCGCCGGCGGCCATCTACGCCGAGACCAGCTACCACGTCGAAGAGTTCCTGGCCGGTCTGCTGCCCGCGCTGCTGCAGTTGTGCATCGTGCAGGCGCTGGCCACGGCCATTGGCGCGGGCATCGGCGCCGGGCTGGGCGCGCTGGTGTTTGGCGCGGGCGCCATTCCAGGCGCGGCGGTGGGCGCCGAGGCCGGCTTCGATCTGGGCCTCATCATCCTCGGCTGGCTGGGCCTGGCCTTTCTGGCCGCCGCCATCGCGCACAGCCTGGGCGACGTCGTCACCTTGCTCAAGCATGCGGTGGTGCAAGCCTGGCGCGCAGCCGATGCGCATGAAGACGAGCGCCGTCAGCAGGTTCGCCAAGCCGGGCAGACGCTGGCCCGCGCCATGGCCGTGCTGGTGCGGCTGATCCTGCAAGGCATCGTCGCGTGGCTGCTCAAGCGCGGCATCGACAAGGCGCCCGAACTGATCGCCGAACTCAAGGCCAGCCGCCTGGGCGTGGCCTTTGGCGAGTGGGTCGAAAAGAACCTCGGCCGCCTCGTCAACGACCCGAAGCTGCGTGGTCACGCTGGCGAGGGGACGACCACCAAAGTTGCCGCTGAATCGACTGCGCAGACGCCGAGTCAGCTGGCGAAGAAGCCTCCGGCTGAGGAAACTCCCCCGCCTAAACCAAAACCGACATCTTCTGTCCCTCTGAAGGACGCGCGGGGAATATCGGCATCCGAAGCAAATCAGGGATTTGAGAAACCACCGTTCAAGGAAGGCAGCATCGTTACCGAAGGGCGCCTGACCGAGGAAACAAAATTCGTGCGTCTATACGACGGAGAAAACTCAGGCCAACTGGGACGATGGGTGATGCCTGAATCGGAAGTGCGTGGACTAACGCCCGCTCAAATTCAGGCGAAATTCGCCCTTCCACAGAGTCCCCAGTACATCACTGAAGTGCAAGCACCCGCTGGCACCCTGGTTCGTATGGGCGAGGCTGGCCCGATATCAGGCTGGGGCCCTGGTGGGGGCACACAAGTGCAACTCATGGACAGAATCCCTGCAAGCAGTTACGCCAACGCGAAGCCTTATCCATGAACAAACACTCGATTACGTTCAGTGGCAATGAATTGGTCATCCATCAAGATGACGGCAGCGCCGCCCGAATGAACATGCCCCATCCGATCATTTGCATTGAAGATGCGATGAGCAATTCGTGGCTTTTCGTCGTGACCGACCCTCCATCCAATGCGACAGACGCTCCGAACCTGTATTGCATCGACTGGCAAAACACTTCGGTCCTCTGGACAAAAGCCGCTGATAAAAGCCGCTCCAGAAACAACATATTTACCCAGTCCCGCTTCAATCCGGAGACGAATACCTTGACCGTCTGGGACTGGGATGGATACAGGTCCATCGTCAATCCGGCGAATGGTCAGCTGATCGAGAGTCATTTCTTCAAATAGGTGGCGCCTTTTTTCTATGACCGCACAAGCCGACCCGCTCACCTCGCGAGCTGATTACGCTGCGTTCCTGGCCCGTCTGGCCGATATGCTGAAAACGGTGCTCGCTCCGTCGACTCAGGAGAGTGCCCATGTGCAACTCACGCCGCTGCCCGGCTTCGACAAGCCAGTGGAGTCGCTGCTGGTCGGTGTTCGCTTTGCAGGTGCCTTGTGCCTGCTCAACTTCGGCCAGTCGGCGGTGGACCCCGATCTGTATTTTCTGGACGTCGAGTTGCAGCGGCCTAAGCAGTCGTCGCTGTTTCTCAAGGACTACGTTGTGCACCACCGCCTGCACGGGCCCGAGCAGTTCAGGTTCCGGCTGTCCGAGCAATCGCTGGAAGCCGGCATCGACAAGTTGCTCGATACCGTCCGCGCCCTGCTGAACGTCCAACTACGCCCGGTTCTCGAGGGCGGTGCCTGGGTCACCGCGCCAGTGGACTGGGGCGACTACAAGTGATCCAAGCCCTTCGCCGCGCCAACCAGCTGCCGCCGCACGTGCCGTCGAATCAAACCGCCCTATCGACATGAAAAAAGTTGCCGCCGTCCTCCTTCACCCCATCACCCTCGCCGTGCTGGGCCTGCTGGCCGTGTCTGCCATCGTCTGGTGGGTCGGGCCGATCATCGCCTTTGGCCACGCGCGACCGTTCGAGTCGGCGCTGGTGCGGCTGCTCATCATCACGGCGCTGGTGCTGCTGCTGGCGGCGCGCATCGGCTATCTGGCCTGGAAGCGCAAGCGCACCAACGCCGCGCTGGTGGCGGGCATGACGGGCGGGCCGTCGGCGAGCGACCGCGAGGTGGCCACGCTCAACGAGCGCTTCACGCAGGCGCTGGACGTGCTCAAGGGCACCGGCAAGCAATCGTTCTTCGCGCGCGGGCAATATCTGTATGAGCTGCCCTGGTATGTGTTCATCGGCGCGCCGGGCTCGGGCAAGACGACCGCGCTGCTCAACGCGGGGCTGAACTTTCCGCTGGCCGAAAAGCTGGGCCAGGCGTCGATCAAGGGCGTGGGCGGCACGCGCAATTGCGACTGGTGGTTCACCGACGGCGCCGTGCTGGTGGACACCGCCGGGCGCTACACCACGCAGGAGTCCGACACCAAGGTCGACTCGGCCGCGTGGGACGGCTTTTTGGCGCTGCTCAAGAAGAACCGCCCGCGCCAGCCCATCAACGGCGTGCTGCTGACCATCAACATTCAAGATCTGCTGCAGCAAGGCCAGCACGAGCGCCAGGAGCACGCGGCCAAGCTGCGCGCGCGGTTGCAGGAGCTGAGCGGCAAGCTCGGCGTGCGCGCGCCGGTGTATGTGCTGATCACCAAGTCCGACCTGATCGCGGGCTTCAACGAAACCTTCGGCGAACTCGGCAAGGAAGAGCGCGACCAGGTGTGGGGCTTCAGCCTGGCCTATGAGCCCCATGCCCAGGCCAGCACCGACAACCCGCTGCGCGCCTTCGACGCCGAATACCACGCGCTTGAACAGCGCCTGCGCGACCGCCTGCTCGACCGCATGGAGGCCGAGCGCGATGTGCTCAAGCGCGCCGCGATCTTCGCCTTCCCGCAAGAATTTGCGAGCCTCAAGCCGGTGCTGAGCGGCTTCTTGGAACAAGTCTTCGTGGGCGGCGGCAAGTTTGAAGAACAACCGCTGCTGCGCGGCATCTACTTCAGCAGCGGCACGCAAGAAGGCACGCCGATCGACCGCGTGATGGGCACGCTGGCGCGCACCTTCGGCGTCGAGCGCAAGGTGGCCTCGCTGGCGGGTGGTCGCGGCAAGAGCTTCTTCCTGCACCGGCTGCTGCAAGACGTGGTGTTCACCGAAGCGGGCCTCGTCGGCGTGAACGCGGCAGTCGAGCGCCGCCGCCGCCAGCTGCGCCTGGCCTCGCTCGCCGCCATCGGCGTGCTGAGCACGGTGCTCGTCGTCGGCTGGGCCGTGAGCTACGTGCGCAACAAGGCCTACGTGGCCGAGATCGAAGCCAAGCTGCCCGAGCTGCGCAAGGCGGTCGACAACATCCCGCCCGCCACCACGGGCGACGTGACCCCGCTGCCCAGCGTGCTCGCCGTGGTGCGCGACGCCGCCCACCCGGCCGGCTTCGATATCGACCACGCCCCGCTGCTCAACAGCTTCGGCCTCTTTCAAGGCGACAAGCTCGACGCCGGTGCCGCGCTCGGCTACGACCACCTGCTCGACCACGCCCTGCTGCCGCGCCTGGCCAAGCGGCTCGAAGAACGCCTGCGCGCCGCCAACAAAGACAATTTGGAATATGCCTACGAGGCGCTCAAGAGCTACCTGATGCTCTACACGCCCGACAAGCTCGACGCCGACGCGCTCAAGGCCTGGATCAGCCTCGACTGGGACGCCAACCTCGGCGCCGCCATGAGCCCGGAGCAACGCGCCGCGCTCAACGCGCACCTCGACGCCGCCTTCGCCCAAGGCGCGCCGCACCCCACCGTGCCGCTCGATCAGCAATTGGTGGCCAGCGTGCGCGACATGCTCGCCGCCTACCCGCTCGAATACCGCGTCTACAGCCGCATCAAGCGCCAGAACGCCGGGGCCGACGTGCCCGAGTTCTCGGTGGCCGGTGCCGCTGGCCCGAACGCTGCGCAGGTGTTCGAGCGCGCCAGCGGCCAGCCGCTCACCAAGGGCATCCCGGGCATCTTCACGCGCGACGGCTACCGCAAGGCCTTCCAGTCGTCGGTTGAAAAAGCCACGCTGCAACTCGCCACCGAAGAAGGCTGGGTGCTCGGCCTCAAGACCGACGCCGCCAAGCTGCGCGACGTGGCCCTGAGCGGCGAGCTGCCCAACCGCGTGCGCCGCCTGTATCTGCAGGACTACATCAAGGTGTGGGACGCCTACCTCGCCGACGTGCGCCTCGTGGAGCTCGGCGGGCTCGACCGCAGCATCCAGGTCTCGCGCGTGCTCTCGGCGGCCGACTCGCCGCTGGCCGCCTACCTGCGCGCCGTCGACCGCGAAACCACCCTCGTGCCGCCCGCCGCGCCCGCTGGCGGCGTGACCGCCGGGGCCCAGGCCGCGCTCGACAAGGCCAACGCCGCCAAGCAGGAGCTCGCCGCCCTGGCCGGCGCGCAGCCGCAACCCACCGGCGACGCCGCTGCCGGCCCGATCGAGAAGATGGTCGACGACCACTTCGCCTCGATCCACCGCCTGGTGCAAGGTCAGCCCGCGCCCATCGACGACGTGCTCAAGATGTTCAACGAGGTCTACGTGCAGCTCTCGGCCATCGACGCCGCGCAAAAGAGCAAGTCGCCGCCGCCGCCGGGTGGGGGCGCCGCCGCCATCAAGGCCGCGGCCGGCCAGCAGCCCGAGCCGATCAAGACGATGTTGGAGAACCTGGCTGATGCCGGTGCCTCGCAAAGCCGCAAGGCCGTCACCGAGAACCTGACCACCGACCTCAAGCCCATCACCGACTTCTGCAACCGCGCCGTGGCCGGCCGCTACCCGCTGTCGCCCAGCTCGCGCGCCGACGTGCTGCCCGAAGACTTCGGCCAGCTCTTCGGCCCCGGCGGCATGCTCGATGCGTTCTTCACCAGCAAGCTGCAAGACCTGGCCGACACCGGCACCAACCCCTGGTCGCTCAAGCCCCTGCCCGACGGCTCGCGCCCGCCCTCACCCGCCGCGCTGGCCGAGTTCCAACGCGCGGCGCGCATCAAGGAAGTCTTCTTCCGCAGCGGCGCGCGCACCCCGGCCTTCCGCATGGACATCAAGGGCATCGAATTTGCCGACGGCCTCACGCAAGTCAACTTCGACATCGACGGCCAACTGCAAACGCTCACCAAGGGCAACAGCACCCCCATCAGCGTGCAATGGCCCAGCCAGCGCCTGGCCTCGCAAGTGAAGATCACCACGCAACCGGCGGTGGGCGCCGGCCTCGCCGCCGAAGGGCCATGGGCGCTGTTCCGGTTGTTCGATCGCTTCGAGGTGCAACCCACTCAACAGCCCGAGCGCTTCATCGTGCTCATCAACGTGGACGGCAAGCGTGCGCGCCTGGAGGTGACGGCGAGCAGCGTGTTCAACCCGTTCAGGTTGAAAGAGATGCAGCAGTTCAGGTGTCCGGGGGCGTTTTGAGATGATGTCTGCGACTCTCAAGCTCTTCCTCCCGCACGGTGACGCTAAACGCCTCCGAGTAGCCGAGGTATCCAACTGGACGGGGAAAGCCCTTGCCGCGCCAAGAATTGACCCGTAGGCTGGAGTGACCGCAGTGAACTCCAGCGTGAATCGACACACTACAACGTTGGAGTTCGCAAGCTCACGCCAACGTACCCGAACGCGATGTGCGCAGCACGAGCCGCACCGCCGCCCGCTGCCCCCGCCCGCATTTGACAAACTCGCCCGGCCCAATCAGACTAGCAATCTGACCAGTTCGACCGGAGATGCCCCATGCACTCATGGCCCGTGCAAGACGCCAAGGCGCGATTCAGTGAATTCCTTGAAGCCTGCCTCGCCGAAGGCCCGCAGATGGTGACCAAGCGTGGCGCCGAGGCCGCCGTGCTGGTGCCGGTGCATGAATGGCGCCGCCTGCAGTCGGCCGCGCGCCCGTCACTGAAGCAGCTGTTGTTGTCCGACGCGGCTCGGAGCGAGTTGAATGTGCCCGCGCGAGGCCAAGCCAAGCGCCGCAGCGTCAACCCGATCAAATAAATCCGATGTACCTGCTCGACACCAACGTGGTTTCAGAACTGCGCAAGCCGCGCCCGCACGGCGCGGTGGTGGCCTGGCTGCGGACATTGGACGACGCGCAGCTGTTCTTGTCCGCCGTCACCGTGGGTGAGATTCAAGCTGGCATTGAGCTCACGCGCGAGCAAGACCCGAACAAGGCCGACGAGATCGAGGCCTGGCTCGCGCACGTGGCCGCCGCCTACAACGTGTTGCCGATGGACGCGGCGGCATTTCGAGACTGGGCCCGCCTCATGCACCGCCAGTCGGACACGCTGATTGAAGACGCCATGATCGCGGCCACGGCGCGAACCCACGGCTTGACGGTGGCAACGCGCAACGTGGCCGATTTCAAGGCGCTGGGGGTCGAGGTGTTCAACCCCTTTGGCAAAGCGGCGCGCTGACTCTGGCCCCTCAACTCGTCGGCAACTTCGCCGGCGTGCGCGGGTCGAGGTGGCCCTTGATGCCGCCGCTGAAGGTGCTGACATCGAAGCCATGCTGCGCCAGGATGCGCGCCGCGAAGTAGCTCATCTTGCCGTACGAGCACAGCGTGACGACGGGCCGCGAGCGGTCGAGCTGGCTCAGCTGGGCGCGCAGCATCGGCACGGGGATGTTGATCGTCGGCACCGGGGCCGGGTAGGCCTGGGCCACGGGCTGGGCGCGCACGTCGAGCACCTGCACGCTCGCCTGTTCTTGCGGGGTGGCGGGCAGCGCGGCGGCAGCCTGCACCAAGCCATCGCGCAGGTTGCAGGCGGCAAAGCCGGCGAGGTTGACGATGTCTTTGGCCGAGCCGAACGGCGGGGCGTAGGCGAGCTCGAGGTGGCAGAGGTCTTCGACCGTCAGGCTGCCGGCGATGGCTGTGGCGAGCACGTCGAGGCGCTTGTCCACGCCCTGATGGCCGGTGACCTGCGCGCCGAGCAGCCGCCCGGTGTCGGGCGCCCACACGATCTTGAGCGTGAGCGGCTGCGCGCCGGGGTAGTACGAGGCGTGGTGCTGATCGCTGACGGTGACCGTCTCGTAGGGCTGGCCAACGGCCTGCAGCCGCTTTTCGCTCCAGCCGGTGATGCCGGCGGCCACGTCGAAGGCGCGCACGATGGCCGTGCCGATCGAGCCGGGGTAGGGCCGCGCCCGATTGGGCATCAAGGCATGGTCGGCCGCGACGCGCCCCTGCCGGTTGGCCGGACCACCGAGCGGCACGGCCACGCGGTGTTCGCTCAACACGCGATCGGGCGTGCTCACGGCGTCGCCGGCGGCGTAGATGTCGGGGTCGGAGGTGCACATGAAGGCATCGACCTCGATGTGCCCGCGCGGCCCCAGCTGCAGCCCGGCGGCGCGCGCCAGGGCCGTGTCGGGCTGCACGCCGATGGCCAGCACGACGAGATCGGCGTCGAGCACCGTGCCCGAGCGCAGGCGGCAGCGCACCGCCTCGGGGCCGAGCGGCTCGAAGGCCTCGACCGCGTCGCCCAGCGTGAGGGCGATCTCGTTGATGCGCAGCTCGCTCTCGATGAGGGCGGCCAGGTGGGCGTCGAGCAGCGGCATCACCTGCGGCTGGGCCTCGACCAGTTGCACCGACAAGCCCTTGCGGTGCAGCTGCTCGGCCATTTCGAGGCCGATGAAGCCGGCGCCGACCACGATGGCGCGCAGGCCGTTTGCAGCCGCGGCGGCGATGCGGTCCATGTCCTGCAGATTGCGCAGCACGTGGATGCTGGCGTGATCGACGCCCGGCCACGCGGGGCGCAGCGGCGCGGCGCCGGGGGCGAGCATGAGCTTGTCGTAGGCCAGCCATTCGGTGGCGCCGGTGTCGAGCTGCCGCACGGCCACGCGCTTGCCGGCGCGGTCGATCTCGGTGGCTTCGCAGCGCACGCGCACGTCGAGGTTGAGCAGGGCCTTGAGCGAGGCCGGCGTTTGCACGGCCAGCGCGGCACGCGAGCCGATCTCGCCGCCGATGGCGTACGGCAGGCCGCAGTTGGCGAACGACACATCGGGGCCGCGCTCCAGCACCGTGATGTGCGCCGCCTCACTCAGGCGCCGCGCCCGCGCTGCAAACGAAGCACCTGCGGCCACGCCGCCGATCACCAGAATCCGTTGAGGCTGAGTCATGACAGTTCTCGCGAATCGTTCGTCGATCAAGCCTTGAGCGGCACGCGCACCACGATCAGGCCGCGCACGTCGCCCGGGCGGTAGCCGCGTGCCTTGTCGTTGGGGTAGTGCTGGTCGATCACCGCTTTCACGTCGGGCGCGATGTCAGTGCCGTGCCCGATCTTGCCCAGCTCGGGCATCACCATGGCCTTGTAGAGCACCAGCACGCGACCCTCGGCGCCCTGCTCGGTGAAGACCTTGGCCAGGCTGTCGGGCGCTTCGCCGGCCTCTTTGCGCGCCTGGGCCTCGGCAATGAAGCGGGCCTCGGCCTCGGAGGCCGCGTTGAGCGGGTTGCGGTTGCGGTCGGACACGCGCTTGATGCTCAGGCCGTATTTCTGGCCGATGGCGGCGGTGAGCCCTTGCGCCTCGGCGTTGCAGACCTCGACCGCGCCAGCCGGCCCGCGCTCTTGCAGGGCGGCCTTCAAGCGCCCCATCAGTGTCTCGGCCAGCTCCTTGGCCGCGGCCTTGGCGCGCTGCGCGGCGTCTTGTTCGGCCGGGCTCGGCGCGGCCGCGGTGGGCGCCGCACCGGCCGGCTCACCGGCGGCGTGGACAGGCGCGGCCGCCACGGCGAACATCACGGCGGAGGCAAGGGAAGCAACACGGCAAGCATCGAGCGTTTTCATGGCAGATAAGTTCTCAGTGGCAAGGACTCAATAATACTCTATATAGCCATATACTCATATTTGACAATAAACAAACCGGGAGCTCTCGTGCAAATCGGCCACCTGTTCGCCCACGCTACGCGCAGCCGCAGGACGGGCGGTGTTGCTGCAAGGCATGGCCGAGCGACGGGTCGGCCTGCAAACGCTCAACCGCGCGCCGGCAGCGGCTCGACGCCCACCCACTCGCAGGTCTGCTCGTAGAGGCGGTCTTGCAAGGTGGTGTCGCGCGCCACGCGCTTGACGATCTTGGGGTGCTGCACCGAGAAGTAGCCGCCCGTTTCGCCGCGCCGCTTGGGGTCGAGCGCCAGCTCGGCCACCAGCTGGCCGGGGCGCTCGGGGCCGATCAGAAATGGCCTCATGACCGCGTATTGCCAGGCCGGCAGATCGCGGTAGAGCGGCGACATCACGCCGCCCGGGTGCAGGGCCTGCGAGGTGATGCCCTTGGGCAGACGCCGCGCCAGCACGTTGCTGAACAGCAGGTTGGCGAGCTTGGACTGCGCGTAGGCCGGAAAGGCCCGATACGGCTTGCGGCCCCGGAAGGTGCTGAGGTCGATCTGGCCCATGGTGTGGGCGATGGACGAGAGGTGCACGATGCGCGCGTCGCCCCGCCCCGCGCCGCCCTCGTCGGCCGCCACCTTGAGCAGCGGCAGCAGCAACTGCGTGAGCAGCACGGGGCCGATGTAGTTGGCGCCGATGTGCTGCTCGTAGCCTTCGGCGGTGAACTGCTGGCGCGGCGCGAGCACGCCGGCGTTGTTGATGAGCGCGTCGAGCCGGTCGTGGCGGGCCTTGAAGGCCTCGACGAAGGCGCGGATCTTGGCGAACGAGGCGAGGTCCAGCTCGTACAGCTCGACCTGCGCCCCCGGCGTGCGCGCCATGATCTCGGCCCGAGCAGCCGCCGCCTTGGCCTGGTCGCGACAAGCGATGCAGACCACCGCCCCGCGCTGCGCCACGGCATGCGCGATGGCCAGGCCGATGCCCGAATTGCCGCCGGTGATGAGAACGACCTTGCTCATGCTGCTGCTCCTTCGTCTTGCTTAGGTACCAACAAGTACCAAACCGGGTGCGCAGGTTGCCAGCATCGCGCCGGGGCGTCAATGCGGGGTCGAGCCCGACTGCATACCAACCAGGCGCCCAAGCCCCTCGAACGGACGGGCCCCTCGACGCCATGACGCTGGTTTACCCGGGTGAGCTTGGCGGATGCCCTTACAACAATGCCCCGTTCCCTCATCAAACAACGCATACCGTGCATCAAACCAGTGGAGTGACCCCATGACTTTCGCCCGCCTCACCGCCCCCCTCGCTCTTGCTGTGGCGGCCGCTGCTTCGCCCGCCTGGGCGGCGCAGACTTTCAACGGCTCGCTCGGCAACCTGAACATTGACCTCACGGCCGACGGCACCAGCGTGCTGGACACGATGGGAGTCACCTCGGAAGCTTTGCCTGGAACCACGACGACTGTCGCCACCACCGCAGTGACGAACAGCGACGGAAGCACCAGCAACTACCTGTCGTTCGGCAACACGGCTACCAGCGTGACCGCGCAAGACGCCGCCATTCAAAGCGTGCAGGCCGGCAGCTCCGGCGTGGTACTGGCGCGCGGCACGACAGACCGCACGGTCACGCTGAGCAACTTCGACTTCGACCCGACCAACGTGGTGCTGTATGCCGACATGGCCACCACGCAAGGCACCTATCTGCATGAGAAGTTTCTGGTTGCGTCATCCGACACCACGGCCAGCGGCAACCCGGCCACGTTGAGCACCGATGGCGTCAACCACTACACGGCAGAAGGTAGCTTCAGCGCCATGACGCTGGCCGGCACCTGGGACGGCAGCAGCGGCACCGGCGCCCTCGACATCCTGCGCCGCGGCTGGAACGTTCCGACCGTCCTCGTCTCGACCATTGCCAACGTCCAATTCGCCAGCGTCAGCACCCAGCTCGCCGTGGCCACCCCCGAGCCCTCGACCTACGCGCTGGTCGGCCTGGGCCTGGGCCTGGTGGCCGCTGGCGCCGTGGCGCGGCGCCGTCGCGCCACGGTCTGATCGGCTCATTCGACCTCGAAAGCGCTTGATCTGAAGCGCGCAATGCCGGGACACTAGCGGGCCCACTCAACCGCTACGTTGCTCCTGTCATGCGCGCTTTTTTCTTGGTCTTTTCGACCCTCGCTTTCATCACCGCCGCGCCATGACCGCCGCGCTCAATGTGCCCGGCTGGTACGGCAAGCTGCCCACGCTGGGTGACTTCGCCTCGCGCCGCCTGCCGCCCGGCTTCATCGAACCGTGGGACGCCTGGCTCGCGCGTGGCCTGGCACGCCTGCGCGAGCAGCAGCCCGACTCCTGGCTCGACGCCTACCTGGGCAGCCCCGCGTGGCGCTTCGTGCTGCAAGCCGGCGCTTGCGGGCCCGCGCAGACGCAAACCCTGGCTGGCGTGCTGATGCCCTCGGTGGACCGCGTGGGGCGCTACTTTCCGCTCACCATCGCGGCCCCGCTGCCTCATGCGCCGGCCACGTCAGGCGAGATCGAAGGCCTGCTCAACTGGCTGCACCAGCTCGACGACCTCGCCGCCGATGCCCTGCATGACGACTGGACGCTCGACCAGCTCGAAGACGAGCTCGCGCGACTCAACCGCCTGAGCTGGCAGGCCCCGCTCGATGCGCCGCCCTCGCTGAGCGCGCACCACGCCGCCGCGCTCGATGCGCTGGAACGCGTGCGAGGTGGGCAGGTGTCGCACGCCCTGCTGCCGCACGCCACGCGTGGCGACCTGGGTGGCATGCTGGCCAACGGCCCCGCCCCCGGCTTGAGCCTGTGGTTGGCCGAGCCAGCCGATGGCGACGCGCGCTGCGTGCTCGCCCAAGGGCTGCCTGAGGGCACCGGCTTCGCCTTGCTGTTCAACCCTCCGCTTTGAGACCCCCTCATGCGCTACCTGCTTCGCCTGATGTTGTGGATCGTGCTCGTGCTGGCCGTTGCTGCGGCCGTGCTCGCCGCGATCTGGCACCGCGCCCCCAGCCTCGCACCGTACGACGCGCTGCGCTTTCCACCGGCTGCCGAAGCCCCGCCCACCGGCGCCCCGCATCCGCTGCGCGTGACCTGGGTCGGCGTGGCCACGCTGCTGCTCGACGACGGTGAAACCGCCTTGATGACCGACGGCTTCTTCACCCGCCCCGGCCTGCTGAGCCTGCTGCGCATCGAGCCCGACCGCGAGGTGATCGCGCAGAGCCTGCAGCGCCTGCACGTGAGCCGCCTGGCCGCCGTGATGCCGCTGCACTCGCACCACGACCACGCGCTCGACTCGGCCGTGGTGGCGCAAAGCACCGGCGCGCTGCTGGTGGGGTCGGAGTCGACCCTCAACATCGGGCGCGGCGCGCAGTTGCCGACTGACCGCCTGCGGCACGTGCAGGGCGGCGACACGCTCAGCTTCGGCCGCTTCAAGGTCACCTGGGTGAAATCACCGCACAGCCCCGGCGCATTCTTCGAGGGCGAGATCACCGCGCCGCTCAGCGCCCCGGCCCGCGCGGCCGACTACCGCATGGGCGACTGCTTCGCGCTGCTCATCGAGCACGACGACGGCCAGCACGTGCGCCGCGTGCTGGTGCAGGGCAGCGCCGGCTTCACGCCCAGCATGCTGGCGGGCCGGCAGGCCGACGTGGTGTTCCTGGGCATCGCCCCGCTGGGCAAGCAGCCGCCGCACTATCAGGCCGACTTGTGGCGCGAGCTGGTGCAAGCGGTGCACGCCCGCCGCGTCGTGCCCATCCACTGGGACAACTTCTTCGACCCGCTGTCCGACGGCCTGCACCCGATGAACCGGCTGATGGACAACTTCGACAACGCGATGCACTTTGTGCAGACGCAGGGTCAAGCCCAGCAGATCGACGTGCGATTGCCGACAGAATGGCAGACCATCGATCCGTTCTGGAACCTCCCGGCCCAGCCGTAACCACGCCGCAGCATGACCGACGCCCCCGACGACGACCGCACCGTGATCAAGCCGGTGCAGACCCAGGTGCAACCCCGCACGGCACCGGCGCCCGACGCCCACCCCGAGGCCCAGGGCAACGCGCTGCCAGTGGGCAGCTACCTCGGCGAGTTCGAGCTGACCGGCATCGTGGGCGTGGGCGGCTTCGGCATCGTCTACACCGCGTGGGACCACTCGCTCGAACGCCGCGTGGCGCTCAAGGAATACATGCCCTCGTCGCTGGCCCAGCGCAGCGGCGACACGCAGGTCTCGGTGAAGTCCGAACGCCATCGCGACACCTTCGAGGCCGGCCTCAAGAGCTTCGTGAACGAAGCCAAGCTGCTGGCGCAGTTCGATCATTCGTCTTTGGTGAAGGTCTACCGCTTCTGGGAGGCCAACGGCACCGCCTACATGGTGATGCCGCTCTACGAGGGCCCCACGCTCAAGCAGGCGCTGGCCGAGATGAACGGCCCGCCCGACGAGGCCTGGCTGATGAACATCCTCGGGCCGCTCTCAGAAGCGCTCGACGTGCTGCACCACGAGCACTGCTACCACCGCGACATCGCGCCCGACAACGTCATCCTGCTCAAGGGCAGCGGCCGCCCGCTGCTGCTCGACTTCGGCGCCGCGCGCCGCGTGATCGGCGGCATGAACAAGGCGCTCACCGTCATCCTCAAGCCGGGCTACGCGCCCGTCGAGCAATACGCCGAAGTGCCGGGCATGGAGCAAGGCAGCTGGACGGACGTGTACGCGCTGGCCGCGTCGGTCTACTACGCCATCCTGGGCAAGACGCCGCCACCCGCCGTGGGCCGCCTGATGAACGACAGCATGGTGCCGCTGTCGCAGGCCGTGGCCGGCAAGTACAGCGAGCGCTTCTTGAAAGCCATCGACCACGCCCTGGCCGTGAAGCCCGATGAGCGCACGCAAAACATCGCCCAGCTGCGCGACGAACTCGGCCTGAGCGGCCTGGCCTTCAACCCGAACGCGACGCAGCCGGTCACCGTGCAGGCCGCAGGCAAGTCGGGCAAGACCGGGGCATCGGGCACGCCCGCCAAACCAGCTACCAGCGGCGCCAGCCCGACGGGCTCGAAGACCGGCCTGCTGATCGGCGGCGGCGTGGCCGCGCTGGTGCTGGTGGGCGGCGGGGCTTTCTGGGCGCTCACGCGCAACAGCGGCCCGGCCCCCACCACCACCACACCGCCCGTGGCGCAAGCCCCGGTCACGGCGCCCACGCCCGTTCCTCAGCCCGCGCCCACCACGCCGGTTGCCCCCACCCCGGCCCCCGTCGCTGTCACGCCAGTCACGCCGGCCCCCACGCCCGCGCCCACCGCCGCTCCGCGCACCGGCCCGTTCAGCCCGCAAGACGAGTTCGACCGCATCGTGGCCGCGCAGACGCCGGGCTTCGGCGTGGAGGCCGCGCCGGTGAAGCAGCACTTCCGCATCGGGCACGACCGGCTCGCGTTCACCGTCAAGTCGGCGCGCGACGGTTACGTCTACGTGCTGCTGCACAGCACCGACGGCGCCTTCATGCAGCTCTTCCCGAACAATATGGGCAAGGCCAACCGCATCCGCGCCGGCGAGGTCATGAAGCTGCCGCAAGCCAGCTGGCCGATGGACGTGGCCGGCCCCGAAGGCACCGACCGCTTCGTGGTGATCGTGTCGACCAACCCGCGCGACTTCAACCAGTCTGGCTTGAAGATGGACGGCGGCTTTGGCGAGTTCCCGAAAGACGGCGCGGCCGAGGCCATCGTCAAGACCTACACCGGCAGCGCCGGCTCGCCGTTTGCCGGGCGGCCGCAATGCAGCGGGGGCGGCGGGAGTGCTGTCAATTGCCCCGACGAATTCGGCGCCGCGCAGTTCAGCTCCGAAGAAGTGCAGTAAGAGTGCAGTAAGCCCCCCATCAGGAGCGCCACATGACCACCCCCGTGAACTTCGGCGCGCTGCAGCGCCCGGCCCCCGAGTGGTCGGCCGACCGCCCCACCCGCATCGCCGTGCTCGGCGCCTTTCGCGGCCACGCGGCGGCCACGCAAACACTGGCCCAGCGCAAGCCGGTGCGCGTCGAGTTCGACTCGATCGACGCCGCCATGGCCCGCCTGCAGACCAGCCTCACGCTGCCGCTCGGCCCCGGTGGCAGCGCCGTCACCCTGCCGCTGCCCAGCCTTGCCGCCCTGCACCCCGATGCGCTCTATCGCGCGCTCGACGTGTTCAGCGCCGTGGCCGACCTGCGCCGCCGCCTGAACGACCGCAGCAGCTTCGCGGCCGCCGCCGCCGAGTTGCGCAAGACCGCCGGCATCGCGCCGCCGCCCGCAGTGCCATCCGCTGCGCCGGCCGCCACCGCGCCGTCGGACGACCTCGCCCGCCTGCTCGGCCAGCCGATTGCCGACATGCCCAAGGTGCACAGCGGCACGGCCATCGAAGGGCTGGTGCAGCAGGTGGTGGCGCCCTACGTGCTGCCGGCGGCCGACCCGCAGCAGGGCGCGCTGATCGCGGCGGTGGACGCGGCCTTGTCCGGCCTGATGCGGGCCGTGCTGCACCTGCCCGACTTTCAAGAGCTCGAAGCCCTGTGGCGCGGGCTGGACTTTCTGCTGCGCCGCATCGAGACCGGGCCCGACCTGCAGGTGCACCTGATCGACGTGAGCGCGGCCGAGCTGGCCACCGATTTGGCCGGCGACGACCTGAGCGCGAGCGGGCTGTATCAGCAGCTCGTCGAGCGCCCCGCTCAAATTGGTGGTGACGGTGGCGATGGCGGCTACGCGCTGGTGCTGGCGGCCTTCGATTTCGACGCCACTGCCGAGCACGCCCAGCTGCTGGGCCGCCTCGCCCAAGTCGCCGCCCACGCCGGCGCGCCGCTGGTCGCCGGGCTGGGTCTGAACGCAGCCGCGCTCTTTGCACAAGCCACGCCGGCCGTAAGCGCCGACGTGGCCGGCGCGTGGCAAGCCTTGCGAGGCCTGCCCGCCGCGTCAGGCCTGGGCCTGGTGGCGCCGCGCTTCTTGCTGCGCTTGCCCTACGGCCCGCGCAGCGACGCGATCGAGAGCTTCACGTTTGACGAATGCCCGGCAGGTGGCAAACCAGAAGCGCTCACCAACGCGCTGCTCTGGGGCCACGCCGCATGGCTGGTGGCCGAGCGACTCGGCAGCCCCGCCGCGCTCGAAGGCGACACGCCCGATCTGCTGGTCGACGACCTGCCGCTGCACATCACCCGCGACGCCGACGGCGAGCCGCAAGCCGTGCCCTGCACCGAGCAACTGCTGACCACCGACGCGGCCACGCAGCTGGCACAACGCGGCGTGATGGCCGCCGTGGCGCGGCGCGGCCAGACCGAGCTGCGTCTGGCCGGGCTGTTCGCCTTCAACGGGGTGTCGCTAACCTTGGGCGCTCACGGCGCCATCGAAGCCCCGGCCCCGCGCGTGGCGGTGCAGAACAAGGGCTTCGACGTGGGCTTCGTGTTCAAGCCCTGACGCCGCCCTGACGACCACTCAAACCGATCACTTGCGATAGTGATCGAGCGACGGTGGCGGGGTGTAGCCGAGTTCGCGGGCGCGGGTCTCGAACTGCGCGGCCAGCAGCGGCTGGTCTTGATTGCGGTAGTACAGCGCGAGCTCGTAGCTGGCGATGCCGTTGCCCAGCGCCGCCGCGAATTGCAGCCAGCCCTCGAAGCGGTTGGCGTCGCGCGGCAGGCCGTCGTCGCCAGTCTTGTACATGTGGCCCAGACGCGCGGCCGCGTCCTTGTCGCCGCGCGCGGCCTTGCGCACGTCGCGCCACCACGAGGCGGGCATGTCGGGCTTGCCGGTGAAGGCGCTGCGGTAGAGCCGCACGTCGTTGCGCTGCATGGCCTTGGCAGCTTCGCCGGCGCCTTCGCGCGCCACCGACGCGGCGGGCGCGAGCTTGCCTTGCGGGTACTGCTGTAGATAGGCGTCGCACAGCTTCACCACGTCGGCCGGCCAGGCGCTGTCCTCGACCTGCTTCCAGAGCGCCTGCTCGTCGGTGCTGTCGAACTTGACCTCGGCGGCCGTGCCCACCATGCGCGGCGACAAGCGCGGCCGGGCATGGGTGTTCTCGGCAATGAACGGGTGCTGCGCCACCTGCCGGATCGCCGCGACGGGGTGGTTCTCCATGGTCTGCTGCACGTCGCGCTTGACGAGCCGGAAGAGGTCGGAGAACGTCACCTCGTCGGCCGAGCCTTGCAGCAGCTTCACCAGCGAGGCGGTGTAGAAGGTGTTGATGGTTTCAACGGCCGGCGCGATGGCGGGCTTGCCGGCGGCCGTGGCAAAGGCGATCAGGCAGCCCAGCGGTGCCTCGACCTGGTTGAGCCCACCTTCTTGCAGCGCGGCCTTGAGCGAGGTGCGGCAGGCGTCGATGACGACCATGCTCAAGCCCTCGGAGCGACGCGGCAGCGCGTCGAGCAGATCGCGCTTGAGCATCAGGCTGCCGCCGACCAGCGAGTCTTCCTTGCCCGCCGGGTTGGTGCCGGCGCTCAGCAGCAGGTTCTCGGCATCGACTTGCGCGCCGTGCCCGGTGAAGTAGAACAGCACCGTGGCATCGGCCGGCGCGGCCTGCACGCGGCGCGCATAGGCCTGCATGGCGTCGCGCAGCACGGCCTGGTCCTGATCGACCACCACGGTGACCTCGAAGCCGCGTTTTTCGAGCGCGGCCTGCATGTCGCGGATGTTCTTGTGCACCGGCGGCAGATCGAACGGCGTCGGGTAGATGCGGTTGCCCACCAGCAGCGCAAAGCGCGGCGGGCCCGCCACCTTCACCTTGGGCAGCGTCACCGAGGCGTACTCGGCGGCGGCCAGCTCCGAAGCCAGCAGGGCCAGCGGCAAGCCGACGAAGCGCCGGCGAGAAACGTGCGTGGTCATCATCAGCACCCCAGTCGGTTGTTCGGCGTGCACGAAGCGGGCAGGCGGATGGACTCGCTGCCCACCGTGGCCGGGCGGCCCGAGCCCACTTCGGCGATCACGCCGGTGCGCAGTCGCGCGGAGACGTTTTCAGTACGCACCACCTCTTCAAAGCGCGAGCGGCGCGACTCCTCGATCACCGAGGTTACCGCGCTCAGGGCGCCCACTTCCTGCGGCGTCGAGGGCGTGCGGCCGTTGTAGTAGACCTGGATCTCGCTGGCCTTGCCGGCGCCGTCGTAGAAGGGCACCAGGCCGTCGGCGCCGCCGAGGTAGACCGCCGATGAGCCCGCGCCCGCGCCCTTGGGGCGCACGGTGAGGTAGCCGCCGGTGGCGTCGCCCACCTCGACCTGGATCCAGCTGCTGGACGCGGCCGCGCCGAACTGGTTGACCAGCGCCGGCTGGGTGGGCACCAGCGTCAGCGCCGGCATCGACGTCAGCGCGCCTTGCGCGTTCACGTAGGGCAGCCGCGCGCGGATCTTGGTGCCGGCCACGGTGTTGAGCGAGCCCGCCGTGAGGCGGACCACGTCGCCCTCGATGCCGGCCGCATGCATCTGGCTGGACTGCAGGCGGATGGCGCCGAGCACCAGCGGGGTGGCGCCCAACGCGAAACGCGCGCCGCCCGCCTCGCCCGGCGTGCCGCTGACCGCGCTCAGGTTGCCCTTGATGTCGTTGGCGGCCGAATCGACCACGATCGACCCGCCGCCGCTGGCGCGCAGGTCGAGCGTGGTGCCCGCCGCCGTGACCACGGCGCCGCCCGTCTGGCTGATGGCCGCCGCGGCCTCTCTCAGCGGGCGGTTGTCGAGCAGCAGTTGATCGCTCGGCTTGCCGTCGGCATCGATGATCGCCGAGCCCGCGCCGGGCGCGGCGGTCGATGCCAGCGTGAGCGTGCCGCCGTCGAGCTGCAGCTTGTCCGTCAGCTCCAGTTGACCGGCCGTCTGGATCGTGCCGCCGCCGGACAGATACACCTTGCCCAGCGTCAGCGCCTGTCCGCTGCTCACGTTCAGGCGGCTGAGCGCCTTCGGGCCCAGCGGGTTGGCGGGGTCGCCGCCGATGTCGCCGCCGAAGGCCACGCCGCCGCCGGTCTGCGCGGTCAGCGCGTACGGGCCGTCGATCGCGCCGTTGAAGTTCAGGTTGCCCGTGCCGCTTTGCACCGTGGTGTCGCCACCGAGATGGAGCGCCCCGGCGGTGATCGCCCCGGTGCCGTCGGCGCGGCCGATGGTGCGCTGCGTGAAGCCGCTCACGCGGTTCAGGTCGATCGACACGTCGGCCGCGCCGCCGGTGAGGTCGATGCTGCGCCCGGCGCTGCTGGGCGCCACCTGCAGCTCGCCCGTGCCGGCCAGTTCGCCGGCCGCGATGGTGTCGGCGTTCAACACCAGATTGCGCGCCCCCGAGACCTTGCCGCCGAAGCGCAAGGCGCTGGCCACGAAGCGGGCGTCGCCGCCGTCGAGGATGGCGACCGCGCCGCCGTAGCGCTGCTCGCCGCTGGTGGCGAGGCCGCCGGTGCCATCGAAGCTCGTGAGGGTGGTGGCGTCGCCGTCCACCACCAGGCCGCCCAGATCGGCCACGCTGACCTTGAACAGCAGGGTGCCGGCAGTCGGCAGGCTCACCGTCAGCCCCTGGTTGCCGCCCAGCAGGCCGGCGTCGAAGCGGACGGAGCCGGCCTGCAGCGTGGTGGCCACGGCCAGCTGGGCGACGTCGCCATAGCTTTGCGCGCCGGTGGTGGTCACCTGCCCCGGCAGCACGGTCTTGCCACCGGCCGACGTGGTGAGGCTGGCCAGCGCGTGACCGCCGCCCCCCACGTCGCCGGTGAAGGTGGTGGTGCCGCTGTCGTTCACCGTCAGGCCCTGCGCGCCGTTGGCCGCCGCCCGCACGGTGCCGTTGAAGCGGATGGTGTTGCCGCTCAGGGCGGTGGTGGCGCCCAGGGTGACATCGCCGCCATAGGTTTGCGCGCCGGTGGTGGTGACGCTGGCGGTGTTGATCAGCGCCGCGTGGCTGACACCCAGGTTGGCCACCGACACCGAGGCGCCGCCCACGGTGGCCGTGCCGCTGGCGTCCACGTTGACATCGCCGCTCGAACTCAGGCCGCCGTTGAAGGCCACGTCGGAGCCGGTGAAGGTGGTGCTCGAGTTGAAGGCCGTCACCAGGCTCGCGTAGGTCTGCGCGCCGCTGGTGTTGACCGCCGCCGCGCTGACGTAGGCCAGCCCGTTGACCGTCAGGCTGCCGAGCGGCGTGGTCGCCCCCACCGAGCCATACAGGTAGCTGGCCGAGGCGCTGGTGAGCGTCAGGTCGAAGGCGCCATCGACCGAGCTGCCGGCCGGGAAGTAGATGTAGCTGCTGCTGGAGTCGAGCGAGACGGCCTGGCCGAGCGTCACCGCGCCGACGTAGGTCTGGGAGCCCGTCGTGCTGATGTTGCCCCCCAGTTGCGCGGCCCCCGACACCGAGAGCGACGCCAGACGCTGCACGGCGCCCACCGCCGCGTCGAAGCGCGCGTTGCCCGTCACGGTCAGGCTGCCCGCGCCGCCGCTGGCGCTGTCCACCGTGCTGGCGAAGCGCACCGTCGCGGGCGCCTCGGTGCTGCCGGCCTGGGTTCGCACCGTCGTGCCGATCACGACGGCATGGCCGTAGGTCTGGTCGCCGCTGGTCGTGACGTTGGCGTTCAGTCGCGTGGTGCCGCCCGCGCCCCCGGTGGTCAGCGCGGTCAAGGCGGTGTTGCCGCCCACGCCGGCCCCGATGGTGACGACGCCGCCGGTGGTCAGCGTGAGGCTGTGCGCGCCATCGACCTGGGTGTTCACGTTGATGTTGCCCGAGGCGCTTTGCAGGGTCAGGTCTTTCGACAAGTCCACGGCCGCGCCGCCCGTGGCGCCCAGGTTGATCTCGCCCGTGCCGGTGGCGCTGCCCACGGTGACGCGGGTGAAGCCGCCCGAGGTGGCCACTTGCAAGGTGCCCGCGCCGCCGTCCACGCCGATGGTCGTGCTGTCGGTGAACGCGCCGACGGTCAGGCGCTTGTTGCCCGTCATGCCGCCGGCGGGCAGCACGGGGCTGTCGGCCAGCACGCCGAGGTCGTGGTCGCCCGCCGCCACCGAGCCGCCGAAGGTCAGCGTGGGCGCCTTAAACGTGGCGTCGCCGTCGAGCACCACGTTGCCCGAGTAGACCTGATGCCCGCCGGCGGCAACCGTGACGTCGCCCGCCACGCGCGTCTCGGCGCTGCTCACGTCGAGCGCGGCCAGCGCGTGGGTCTGCCCCACCGCGCCGCCAAAGCGCACGCCGGTGGGTGCGTTGAGGGTCAGGCCGCGCGGGGTGGCGTCGGCGCTGTCCACCGTGGCGCCGAAGCTCACGCTGTCGGCCTTGATCGTCACCGACTGGGCCAGCGCGACGGCGCCATTGAAGTCGAGCGACCGGGTGGCGCTGCTGGTGCCGATGTCGCCGCCGAGGGTGATGATCCCGTCGGTCTGCGCCGTCAGGGCGAAGCCGCCGTCGAGCCGGCCGAAGCGGATGGCGCCGGTGCCGTTGCGCACGCTCAGGTCGCGCGTCAGGGTGTAGTCGGCGAAGGTGATGGCGCCGGTGCCGTCGGCGCGGCCGATGCTGACGCCGGCAAAGCCGGTGCCGAACAGCGCCAGCGTGCTGTTGCTGATTTCGAGATCGTCCGGGCTGGCCGTGGGCCCGCCCACCGAGAGGGCCCGGTCGGCGCTCTGGCCCGCGATGCTCACGTGGCCCGTGCCGCTGAGCGCGCCGGTGACCACCAGCGCGCTGTCGGCGCGAAAGACCAGATCGTTGGCGCCCGCCGCCAGGCCGTTGAAGCTCAGGGCGCTGCCGGCGAAGGTGTACGCGCCGGCCGTGCCCAGCGTCACCAGGCCGCTGTAGCGCTGGGCGCCCGTGGTGGTCACGCTGCCGCCCAGGGTGGACTTGCCCGTCACCGTGAGCGCCGCGACGTTGCCGATGGCCCCGCCCGTCTTGACGGCATCGGCCGCGCCGTTGCCGCTGACGAGGCTCAGGCTCTTGCCGCCGCCATCGACCGCCGCCTCCAGGCTGAGCTTGCCGCTGCCGGCGTCGAGGGTCACGTCGTTGTCGGCCACCTGGATCTGGCGGCCCTGCAAGACCAGGCCGCCCTTGCTGATGACGTCGGCCTTGAGGATCACCGCGTCGCTCGCGCCGCTGCCGGCCGTCAGGGTCAGGCCGTGGCTGTTGGCGTTGGCCGAGGCGTCGATGGCGGCGCTGACGGTGATGTCGTGCGTGGCCGCGAGCTGCACGTCGGCGGTGTCGAGCTGCGCGACGACCGCGCCCGCGCTGATCTTGCTCACGCTGTCGGCCGCGCCGCTGGTGGCGAAGAACTGCAGGCCGGGGTCGGACGAGGCATCGTCGGTGGCGAGCAGGTCGTTGTCGGGCGCCGCGGCGGGCGTGGCCGCGCCGGTCTTGTTGGCGTCGGCGGTGCGGGCCACGATCTCGATGTTGCTCGGGTCGAGCAGCAGCAAGCCCTTGGCGCCGCTCGGCGCGCTCAAGTCCGCGAGGCCGAGATAGTCGAGATGCCGCGCGCCCGAGACTTCGGCGAAACCGCCGTTGCCGCCCAGCAGGCCGCCGCGCGCGTTGATCCGGCCCAGAAAGCGCGTGGCGCCATCGGCCCACACGACCACCTTGCCGCCGTTGCCGCGCGTCGTGGCGCTGGCGTCGATGACGGCGGCCGAGCCCACGTAGGTGCTGCTGGCGCGGCGTTCGCCCGCGCCGTGCGCGTCGCCGCCCACCAGCACGGTGCCGCCGCCGGCGTCGCCCGAGGCATCGATGCGCGCGGCGCC
>NZ_JAYSBZ010000057.1:0-22022 GCF_041915145.1 Aquabacterium sp.
TGATGACGCTGCGCGGCGGCATGGGGTCGGAAACCACCGCCGGACGACCCGGCCGCATGATGCCGGCCTTCTCGCGCCCGATGGTTTCACGATCCGGCCCCAGGAACTCGACGTGGTCGATATCGATGCTGGTGATGACCGCGCAATCGGCGTCGATCACGTTGACCGCGTCCAATCGGCCGCCCAGGCCCACTTCGAGCACCACGGCATCCAGGCCTGCGGTAGCCAGTGCCCGCAGAATCGCCAGCGTGGTGAACTCGAAATAGGTCAGCGGCGTGGTGCCGCGTGCTGCCTCCACCGCCTCGAAATGCGGCAGCAGTGCCTCGGCCTGAATCGGGACGCCATCGATGCGGCAACGCTCTTCGAAGTGCACCAGATGCGGCGAGGTGTACACCCCGACGCGGTAACCCGCCTCGCGCAAGATGCTGTCGAGCATCGCACAGGTCGAGCCCTTGCCGTTGGTGCCCGCCACGGTGAACACCACAGGGCCCTGCCCCCCGCCGAGTTGCAGGCCCATGCGCTCGCGCACGGCCTGCACACGCTCGAGACCGAGATCGATCGGCACCGCGTGCAAACGCTCGCAATGGGCCAACCAGTCGTCCAACGAAGCGTAGCTGCTCATGAAATACCTGAATCGTTCAATCAATGAAAACGGGCTGCGGATCGCGCAGCCCGTGCAACCCGAAAAGCCGGATGCTTACGCCACGGCGTCAGCCGACAAGCGCTGCAGCATCGCCAGCGAGCGAGCCACCACGCCACGCAATTCACGGCGATCAATGATCATGTCGATGGCGCCCTTTTCGAGCAGGAACTCGCTGCGCTGGAAGCCTTCGGGCAATTTCTCGCGCACGGTGTTCTCGATCACGCGCGGGCCGGCGAAACCCACCAAGGCCTTGGGCTCGGCGATCACCACGTCGCCCATGAAGGCAAAGCTTGCCGACACGCCGCCCATGGTCGGGTCGGTCAGCACGCTGATGTAGGGCAACTTGGCCTTGGCCAGACGCGTCAAGGCCGCGTTGGTCTTGGCCATCTGCATGAGGCTCAGTAGGCCTTCCTGCATGCGCGCCCCACCCGTGGCGGCAAACGAAATAAACGGCGTCTTTTGCTCAACCGCCGCCTCGACCCCGCGCACGAAGCGCTCGCCCACCACCGAGCCCATGGAGCCGCCCATGAAGTCGAACTCGAAGGCCGCAGCGACCACGGGCACGCTGTGCACCGCGCCGCCCATCACCACCAGCGCATCGGTTTCACCGGTGTTCTCGAGGGCCTCTTTCAGGCGATCGGTGTATTTCTTGCTGTCCTTGAAGCGCAGCGGATCCACCGGCAGCACTTCCTGACCCAACTCGTAACGGCCCTCGGCGTCCAGGAAGGCATCCAGGCGCTCGCGGGCACCGACGCGATGGTGGTGCGAGCACTTCGGGCAGACGTTCAGGTTCTGCTCGAGGTCGGTCTTGTAGAGCACCGTCTCACACGACGGGCACTTGACCCACAGACCTTCCGGCACCGAACGGCGTTCGGTCGGATCGGTTTGCTGGATCTTCGGCGGGAGCAGTTTTTCGAGCCAACTCATCTCAAGCACCTTTCAAGGTATCGAGCGCTGCGCGGATTTCGGCAATGAAGCCCCGCGCCGCCGCTGCAACAGTATCGCGAGTCTGCGCTTCAAGCAACTGCACGATCCGAGAACCGATCACCACCGCATCCGACACCGCCGCCACGGCCTTCGCCGTTTCCGCATCGCGAATGCCAAAGCCCACACCCACCGGCACATTCACATGCGCCTTGATGCGCGGCACGGCCGCCGCGACGGCTGCCGTGTCCAGATGGCCCGCACCGGTCACCCCCTTGAGCGACACGTAGTACACGTAACCGGTTGCGACCCGGCCGACTTCCGCCATGCGCTGCTCGGTGGAGGTCGGCGCCAACAGGAAGATCGGATCCAGCCCCGCGGCCTTCATTTGCGCGGCAAAGGTCTGGCACTCTTCGGGCGGGTAGTCGACCACCAGCACACCATCCACGCCAGCCGCCTTGGCGTCAGCCACGAAGCGTTCGGGTCCGTAATGCTCGATCGGGTTGGCATACCCCATCAGCACCATCGGCGTGTGGTTGTTGCGCTCGCGAAAGGCGCGCACCATCTCGAGCACGCGCTTGAGCGTCATGCCGTTGGCCAGCGCGCGCTCCGAGGCCTTCTGGATCACGGGGCCGTCGGCCATGGGGTCCGAAAACGGCACGCCCAGTTCGATCACGTCCGCACCCGCCTCGGCCATCGCCAGCAGGATCTCGACCGTCGCATCGGGGAACGGGTCACCCGCCGTCACGTACGGAATCAGCGCCTTGCGCCCTTGGCCTTTCAAGGCCTCGAAAGTGGCAGCGATGCGGCTCATGACTGGCCTCCTGCAAGACCGTCCACACTCACCACGCCCTGCCCTTTCACAGATTGCCCGCGACACGACGGACGGCAGAAGAATTCAGCGCCCGACAAGTCGGCCACCGTGCCGATATCCTTGTCTCCACGCCCCGACAAGTTGACGAGGATGTGCTGGTCCGGGCGCATCGTCGGCGCCAGTTTCATGGCGTGCGCGACGGCATGACTCGATTCGAGCGCCGAAATGATGCCCTCGGTACGGCACAGCCGATGGAAGGCCGTGAGCGCCTCGTTGTCGGTAATGCCGACGTATTCGGCCCGGCCAATGTCCTTCAGATAAGCATGCTCCGGACCCACTCCAGGGTAGTCGAGGCCGGCCGAGATGGAATGCGTCTCGATGATCTGGCCGTCGGGATCCTGCAGCAGGTAGGTGCGATTGCCGTGCAGCACACCCGGCGTGCCGGCGCTCAGCGTCGCGGCATGCTTGCCGCTGGCGATCCCTTCACCGGCCGCCTCGACACCGATCAAGCGCGTGCCCTCGTATGGGATGTAGGGGTGGAAGATGCCGATGGCATTGCTGCCGCCGCCCACGCAGGCGATCACGGCATCAGGCTGGCGGCCGATGCGCTCGGGCATCTGCTTGAGACACTCGTCGCCGATCACGCACTGGAAGTCCCGCACCATCATCGGATAGGGGTGTGGCCCGGCCACCGTGCCGATGATGTAGAAGGTGTTTTCGACGTTGGTCACCCAGTCGCGCATGGCTTCGTTGAGCGCGTCTTTCAACGTCTTGCTGCCCGACTCCACCGGCACGACCTTGGCGCCCAGCAGGTGCATGCGGTACACGTTGGGCGACTGCCGCTTCACGTCTTCCGCACCCATGTAGACCACGCACTCCAGGCCGTAACGGGCGCAGATGGTGGCCGTGGCCACGCCATGCTGCCCCGCGCCGGTTTCGGCGATCACGCGCGGCTTGCCCATCCGCTTGGCCAGCAGAGCTTGACCAATGGTGTTGTTGACCTTGTGAGCACCGGTGTGGTTGAGGTCTTCGCGCTTGAAGTAGATCTGCGCCCCACCCAATTCACGGCTCAAGCGCGAGGCGTGATAGATCGGGCTCGGCCGCCCGACGAAATGCGCCAATTCGTCACGAAATTCAGCGATGAATTCCGGATCGACACGATACTTTTCGTAGGCCTGCCGCAATTCTTCGAGCGCGTAGATCAGCGTCTCGGACACAAACGTGCCGCCATATGGGCCGAAATGCCCGCGCGCGTCGGGCTGGTGGTATTCAAACATGTCGATGGAATGGGTTATGCCTGCTTCAGGCTGATTCAACTGGCGCGGCGGCCAGCCGGGCATCGGCTTCACGCACCGCCGCACAGAACTGACGCATCAGCGCGGCATCCTTGATGCCCTTTGCGCTTTCGACGCCAGAACTCACGTCAACGGCCCACGGCCGCACCTGAAGCACCCCATCGATCACGTTGGCTGGCGTCAACCCACCAGACAAAACGACCGGACAAGGCACGTTGGTTGGAATGAGTGACCAATCGAAGACCTTCCCGCCCCCGCCATAACCTTCGACGTGCGCGTCGAGCAAGATGGCCTGGGCGCCAGAAAATTGCTGGGCGAAGTCTACCAAATCGAAGTTTTCGGTCATGCGAGCGGCCCGCAGATAAGCCCGCCCCGCCCGCCGACATTGCTCGGGCGTTTCGTCCCCGTGGAATTGCAGCAGCGCGTGAGGAACCGCCTGCAACGCCGCCTCGATCGCCTGACCGCTGGCATTCACCAACAGCAGCGCGGGCGTTACAAAGGGCGGCAGCAGCGCCGCCAGTTCCGCCGCCCTGGCCGGACTGACGTAGCGCGGGCTCTTTTCATACAACACGAAGCCAATGGCATCGGCCCCGGCTGCCACGGCATCCAGCACATCGGACTCGCGAGTGAGCCCGCAAATCTTGATGCGGGTACGGACGGAGCCGGTAGAGCGAGAACGCAGGAGAGAAGTCGAGTGATGGACCGAGTGGGATGCGGCGTGGCTCATCCAGGCAGCCAGTCGAACGCGGCGGTTCGACCGGGAATGTCAAAAGCAGGATCGTACCTCGGCCCCAGGAAATACAAGCCCGCCGCCGCAAAGGTCGGCGCCGCCAGCTTGCGATCACGTCCATCCAGCACCGATTGCATCCACCCCACGGGCCGCACGCCCGTCCCGACGGCCACCAGGCACCCCATGATGTTGCGAATCATGTGATGCAAGAACGCGCTGGCCTCGAATTCGAAGCGCCAATAAGCGCCATGCCGCCGAATAGATATCTCTCGCATCAGCTTGACTGGCGAGAGCGCCTGGCACTCTGCGGATCGGAACGCGCTGAAATCGTGCTCACCCAGCAGGCACTGCGCCGCGGATTGCATCGCCGCTCCGTCCAGCGGACGAAACTGCCAGCCCGACAAGCCCGCTTCGATGGCGGGCCGAACGGGCGACTCCAGCAAGACGTAGGCGTATCGGCGCCCGATGGCCGAGTTGCGCGAGTGAAACGGGGCCGGCACAAATCGACTCCATTGCACCGCAATATCCGCCGGCAAAAAGGCATTTGTGCCGCGGACCCAGGAGAACGCATCCCGATCACGCTCGGTGTCGAAATGCACCACCTGATTCAGCCCGTGCACGCCGGTATCGGTGCGCCCGGCACAGAGCGTACGCACCGATTCATCCGCAAAACGAGAAAGGGCGGCCTCCAGTGCATCTTGCACGGTCTGGCCGCCCGGTTGACTCTGCCAGCCGCGATAGTGTGTGCCTCGGTAGCACAGCCCCAAGGCCACCCTCATCGCGACAGCTCGTCAATAAGTCATGTCAGCTCAACGAATCGAGCATGCTTTGAGCCTTCGACTTCAGAGCGCCGCTGGACTTGGAAATGACTTCTTGCAAGAGATCCCGAGCCCCCTCGACGTCACCAATCTGACGGAACTCTTCAGCCAGCTCGATCTTGCGTGCCAAAGGGTCGCCGTCTTCCAGGCCAGCTGGCCCATCCACATCCAAACTGGGTAGTTCGGACACCTCGGCGACAGGCGGGACAGCAGGGGCGTTCAAATCGAGATTGATACCCGATAGATCAAACTCCAGAGGCCCTGCACCGGCAGCGGGCGCCTGGGCAGGCGCGGCAGCCGGGGTCAACTGAGGCAGATCGAGCGCCACGTTAGGCGAAGCAGGCTGGCTGATTACCGGCGCATCATCAAACTCGCCCGGGCTGGAAATGTCCAGATCAAGATCAACGCTTGCTCCACCCGCAGAGGCCGGAGCAACCGGCACCGGTTCCTCCGCCGCTGGAGCAGCAGAGAACGGCATGGTGCTGGCACCGAGTGGCTCGGCACGCGCCTTGTCGCCACCAGAGACAGGCTCCGAAGGCTGTCCACCTGGAGCGTACAGAGGATTGTCGGGATCTATCGAGAGCCCCAACTCCTGAGCCTTGGTCCAGTCTTCACCCTGTCCGCCAGTCAGGCCATACAACTGGGTGGCCAACTGCTCAAAGCCCTTGGTGTCGCGACGCTTGGCGTAAACCTCGAGCAATTTAGAGCGTATCGCCAACCGCTCAGGCGTCGTCCGCATCGCCTCCTTGAGGATTTCCTCGGCTTGCAGATCTCGGCCATAAGCCAAATACACGTCCGCTTCGGCCACCGGATCGACGTCACCAATGGCGTCAAGCTGGCTGAGCGAATAGCTCATCGAGGACGGCGCGCCGCTGGCATCGCGCGTGTCGATACGCTGACCGCCGCTGGCACCGAAGAACGAATCGGGTTGCAGGCGACTCTCGAGGAACGAGGTCTCCCCGCTGTCGGTCTTGCGGCGCGAACGCAGCTTGAAGAACGCAAACCCGCCCAGCAATGCAGCCACAAGCGCACCGGCGCCGGGCAGCACCAACGGATTGTCCATCAGGCCTTCGAGGAAGCCCGGCTCTTCGGGAGCGGGCGGCGGAGGGGGCGGTGCGTGGACCACAGGCTTGGACGCAGCAACAGCAGGCAGCGTCGAGGATGCAGCTTCAGACGCAGCGGAGGCCGCCGCTTGAGCCACCTCGGCCGACGAAGCCACGGAAGCCGGCGCCGACGCGGCCACCGCCACCGATGCAGCAACGGGTACCGAGGGCGCCACTGCCGGAGCCGAAGCCACGGCAACCGGCGCTGAGGCCGGACGAGCCTGAGGAGCCGACGCAACCGGGGCCGGAGTCGATGCCGGGGTCACTGGCTTGATCGCCGGAGCCTTGGTCGCGACGCTTGCTGCCGGAGCGGTGCCGGCAGCCCCTTGCAGCTTCTTCAGCTCTTGAACGTTTTTCGACAGCTCGGCCACGCGAGTCGCGCTGTCTTTCTGGGCGCGTTCCTTGGCCAGCTTGTCTTCGGCAGACGACGCCTTGCCTTGCGGCGCGACGCCACCCTTGCTCAGCGTCAGCTTGTCAGGCGTGGTGCTGGAGGCAGCCTTGCGGTCTTGCACCTCAGCCTGCACTTGACCGGCCGCCTTGCGCTGCGGCTTTTCGGCCGCTTGAGCCGGAACCGCCGACGCCAGATGCTGGCGGTAAGCGTTGAAGTCCGTGCTTTGTGCCTGGATGATGCGATGCGCCTCTTCCTTCGACACCGACGTCAGTTGGTCGTTGCCAGGCACGTTCAACACGACGCCCGACTTCAGTCGGTTCATGTTGTTGTCGACGAATGCCGTGGGGTTCGCGCGGTACAGGCCCACCAGCATCTGATCGAGCGACACGCCGCTACGCTGCGCGCGGCCAGCAATACGGGACAACGTGTCGCCACGTTGGACGCGGATCTCGGCAGTGCCAGCTGCGCCTTGCGTTTCAGGGATAGACGCCGCAGCGGCTGGCCGCTCAGCGACTGGTGCCGACGCCGGCTGTGCCACCGGAACAGCCTTTTCAGCCTTCTTGATACCTGAGCCCTTGGCGGTGGGTGCCGTTTCAGCTGCCGGCTTGCGCTTGGCAGGAGCCACTTCGGCTGCGACAGGTTCCGCAGCCTTGGCTGGAGCAGCAGGAGCCACAAGGGCGGGAGCAGGCGTGGGAGCAGGGGCCGGAGCCGGAGCCACCACCACAGGCGCCGTCACGGGTGCCGGTGCCGTGTTCTCACGCGGAGGATCGAACAACAGGGTGTATTCGCGCACCAAGCGGCCGGTCGACCAGGAGAGCTCGAGAATCACATCGACGAACGGCTCTTGAACCGCTCGGTCGCTGCCGATCTTGAGGAAGGGGCGACCATCGGCGCGACGTTGCAGCGAGATCGAGGTCGACGGCAAGACGGAGTTGTAGTCAACGCCGGCTGCCCGGTAGGTTTCGGGAGATGCCACCTTCACCTGCAAGCCGGAAGCTTCTTCTGGCGACAGGGAACTGATGTCGATCTCAGCACGCAGTGCTTCGCCCAGCGCCGATTGCACGTTCAGACGCCCAAGCCCCAGGGCCTGCGCGTCAGTCGACATCAACAAAGCGGTGAATGCAGCCGCAGTGGCCACGCGATGCAGAGCAAAGCGCCCTGCGGACAGTGGATTACCTTTCAAGGCGTCTCCCAAGTCGTCATGCAGGGGTACAAGCCACCAAGGCGGCTGAACCCATCGTTATCGACGCCACCCAGGCAACATGGCTGGTGGAACGGTAGAAATCACAATAGCATCAAGCAGATACACTGACAAGCTCATGCAAATACTGACGATTGGAAGTCCGCGTCAGCACTTGCATTTGAACCGCCATGCGTTGTCGCCCTGCAACAGCCATACAGAGCGCCGATCCACCTTCTGTCAGGCATCCAGCAGGATGCGCAACATCCGGCGCAGCGGTTCAGCAGCACCCCACAGCAGTTGGTCGCCAATCGTGAACGCCCCCAGATACTCGGGGCCCATGGCCATCTTGCGCAAACGACCGACCGGGATGGTCAGCGTGCCCGTAACGGCAACCGGGGTCAGATCACGAATGGTGGCCTCACGCGTGTTGGGCACCACCTTCACCCACTGATTGTCAGCGGCGATCATGGCTTCGATCTCTTGAAGTGGCACGTCTTTCTTGAGCTTGAAAGTCAATGCCTGGCTGTGGCACCGCATCGCGCCGATACGCACGCAGAAGCCATCGACCGGAATCGCCGGTGAGCCGAAGCCTTCGCCAATGCCCAGGATCTTGTTGGTTTCCGCCCCGCCCTTCCACTCTTCGCGGCTCATGCCGTTGCCCAGATCCTTGTCGATCCAGGGGATCAGCGAGCCGCCCAGCGGCACCCCGAAGTTGGCCGTTTCGGCCTCGGTGAGCGCGCGCTGCTTGGCGATGATCTTGCGGTCGATTTCGAGGATGGCACTCTTGGGGTCGTCGAGCAGCGACTTGACCTCGGCGTTGAGGGTGCCGAACTGGGTCAGCAACTCGCGCATGTGCTGCGCACCGCCACCGGAGGCAGCCTGGTAGGTCTGGGTCGACATCCACTCCACCAGCCCCGCCTTGTAGAGCGCGCCCACACCCATCAGCATGCAGCTGACGGTGCAGTTGCCGCCGACCCAGTTGTTGCCGCCCTTGGCCAGCGCGTTCTTGATGACCGGCAGGTTGACGGGGTCGAGGATGATGACGGCGTCGTCCTTCATGCGCAGCGTCGAGGCGGCGTCGATCCAGTGACCATTCCAGCCTGCAGCGCGCAGCTTGGGGAAGACCTCGGTGGTGTAGTCGCCGCCTTGAGCCGTGATGATGATGTCGCAGCGCTTGAGGGCGTCGATATTGAAAGCGTCTTGCAGCGTCGTCTCGTTCTTGGCCCAGGCCGGCGCCTTGCCACCCGCGTTCGACGTGCTGAAGAACAGCGGCTCGATCAGCGCGAAGTCGTTCTCTTGCTGCATGCGGTCCATCAGCACCGAGCCGACCATGCCGCGCCACCCCACCAAACCAACCAGTTTCGTTGCCATCATCTGCCTCACTTCAATACAGCCTCACCCGGGCGGGATCAGCCTTGCGCCTTCAGGGCCGCCAAGACGGCGTCGCCCATTTCGACCGTGCCGACCTTGCGGCAACCGTCGCTGTAAATGTCTGCGGTGCGCAGGCCCTGCTTGAGCACCGCTTGCACCGCCGCCTCGATGCGCTGCGCAGCCTGCTCTTGGCCCAGGCTGAAGCGCAGCATCATGGCCGCGCTCAGGATGGTGGCCAGCGGGTTGGCCACGCCCTTGCCGGCAATGTCGGGTGCCGAGCCATGGCTGGGTTCGTACAGACCTTGGTTGCGCTCGTTGAGCGACGCCGACGGCAGCATGCCGATCGAGCCGGTGAGCATGGCGGCCTCGTCGCTGAGGATGTCGCCGAACATGTTGCCGGTGAAGACCACGTCGAACTTCTTCGGCGCCTTGACCAATTGCATCGCGGCGTTGTCGACGTACATGTGCTCGAGTTCAACATCGGGATACTGCGCGTGCACCTCGGTCACCACGTCCTTCCAGAACTGGAAGGTTTCGAGCACGTTGGCCTTGTCGACGCTGGTGACCTTCTTGCTGCGCTTGCGAGCCGCCTGGAAGGCGACGTGCGCGATGCGTTCGATCTCGGGGCGCGAATAGCGCATCGTGTCGAAGGCCTCGGGCGCACCTTTGAAGGCACCATCGGGGCTTTCGCGGCGGCCGCGCGGTTGACCGAAGTAGATGTCGCCAGTCAGCTCGCGGATGATCAGGATGTCGAGCCCCGCCACCAGCTCGGGCTTGAGGCTGGACGCATGCGTGAGCTGCTCATAGCAGATGGCCGGACGGAAGTTGGCGAACAGACCCAGGTTCTTGCGCAGACCGAGGATGGCCTGCTCGGGGCGCAGATGGCGCTCGAGCTTGTCGTACTTCCAGTCGCCCACCGAGCCGAACAGCACCGCGTCGGCGGCCTTGGCCAGGTTCAGCGTGGCATCGGGCAGCGGGTGGCCGTGGGCCTCGTAGGCGGCGCCGCCCACGTTGGCGGATTCCATCTCGAAGGTCAGATCGAGGGCGCGCAGCACCTTGACCGCTTCGTTGACGATTTCGGGGCCGATGCCGTCGCCCGGCAAAACTGCGATTTTCATGAGAGTCGTTTCCGGGTCAGACGATGCGGTGATTCAGCCAGGGCTTGGTCGCCAGGCGCTCAGCCTCATAGGCCTTGATCTTGTCGGCATGACGCAGGGTCAGGCCGATGTCGTCGAAGCCGTTGAGCAGACAATATTTGCGGAAGCCCTGCACCTCGAAAGGCAGTTCGGTGCCATCCGCCTTGATCACAACCTGACGCGGCAGATCGATGGTCAGCTCGTAGCCCGGGAAGGCAAACACCTCGTCGAACAACTTGGCGACTTCGTGCTCGGGCAGCACGATGGGCAGCAGGCCGTTCTTGAAGCTGTTGTTGAAGAAGATGTCGGCGAAGCTGGGCGCGATCAGCGCGCGAAAGCCGTATTGATCAAGCGCCCACGGGGCGTGCTCGCGGCTTGATCCGCAACCGAAGTTCTTGCGAGCCAGCAAAACGGACGCGCCCTGGTAGCGCGGCTGGTTCAGCACGAAATCGGGGTTGGGCTTGCGCGAAGCCGGATCCTGACCGGGTTGCCCCACGTCGAGATAGCGCCACTCATCGAACAGGTTGGGGCCGAAGCCCGTGCGCTTGATCGACTTGAGATATTGCTTGGGGATGATCGCGTCGGTATCGACGTTCTCGCGATCCATCGGGGCCACGAGCCCCTTGTGAATGGTGAAAGCTTGCATGGTGTGCTCGCGCTTGATTGCCTTATTTCTTGGCGGCGTTTTCGATGGCCGTGCCGGCCTTCTCGATGTCTTGTCCCAGACCGTGAACGGTGTTGCAAGCGCTCAGCGCGGCAGTCAGTGCCGACAGCAGAACCACAAACAGAGCAACGCGTTTCATGAGTGACTTCCTATCTGTGCAATGCCATCAGACCAGACGGCGAACATCGACGAAATGGCCAGCCATCGCGGCGGCGGCAGCCATGGCCGGGCTGACCAGGTGGGTGCGACCACCGGCGCCCTGCCGGCCCTCGAAATTGCGGTTGCTGGTGGACGCGCAACGCTCGCCCGGCTCCAGGCGGTCGGCGTTCATGGCCAGACACATCGAGCAGCCCGGCTCGCGCCACTCGAAGCCTGCGGCCTTGAAGACCTGATCCAACCCTTCACGCTCAGCCTGCTCCTTGACGAGCCCCGAGCCCGGCACGACCAGCGCCAGCTTCACGTTCGAGGCGATGCGCCCGCCCACCTTGCGCACCACTGCGGCGGCGGCGCGCATGTCTTCGATGCGCGAATTGGTGCACGAGCCGATGAAGACCTTGTCGATGCGCACATCAGCCAGCGGCTTGTTGGGCTCGAGCGCCATGTATTGCAAGGCGCGCTCGACGGCGCTGCGCTTGACGGCGTCTTTTTCTTTGTCGGGGTCCGGCACGCGATCGTCGATGGACAGCACCATCTCGGGCGAGGTGCCCCAGGTGACCTGCGGCTTGATCTGCGCGGCGTCGAGCTCGACCACGGTGTCGAACACGGCATCGGGGTCGGAGTGCAGCGTGCGCCAGTAGGCCACGGCCTGGTCCCACTCGACGCCGGTCGGCGTGAACGGGCGGCCCTTCACGTAGTTGATCGTGGTGTCGTCCACCGCCACCAGGCCCGCGCGGGCGCCGCCTTCGATGGCCATGTTGCAGACCGTCATGCGGCCTTCCATGCTCAAGGCACGGATGGCGCTGCCGGCGAATTCGATGGTGTAGCCGGTGCCGCCGGCCGTGCCGATCTTGCCGATGATGGCCAGCACGATGTCCTTGGCGTCGCAGCCGGCGGGCAGTTTGCCCTCGACCTTCACCAGCATGTTCTTGGCCTTCTTGGCCAGCAGCGTCTGCGTGGCGAGCACGTGCTCGACCTCGCTGGTGCCGATGCCGTGAGCCAGCGCGCCGAAAGCGCCGTGCGTGGACGTGTGCGAGTCGCCGCACACCACGGTCATGCCGGGCAGCGTGGCGCCCTGCTCGGGGCCGATCACGTGGACGATGCCCTGGCGCTTGTCGCTCATCTTGAACTGCGTGATGCCGAAGCGGTCGCAGTTGGCGTCGAGCGTGTCGACCTGCAGCTTCGAGATCGGGTCGGTGATGCCTTCGCGGCGATCGGTGGTGGGCACGTTGTGGTCGCTCACCGCCAGGTTGGCCGACAGGCGCCAGAGCTTGCGCCCGGCGATGTCCAGGCCCTCGAAGGCTTGCGGGCTGGTCACCTCGTGGACGAGATGGCGGTCGATGTAGAGGACGGACGTGCCGTCTTCTTCGGTGTGGACGACGTGCTCGTCCCAGATTTTGTCGTAGAGGGTGCGGCCCATGGGGTGTGGCGCGAGCGGCGCATGCAAGGTCGGGAACCTGTGATTTTACGACCGGAACCCACTTCTGCGCCTTCCTCGCGGCCGAAGCACTGCCCGAAGCATTTCGTGCACATCCGCACACAACAACCGGCAACGCGCGCGGGCGAAACGGCGGCGTCTCAAGCCTCGTCGCGGCGCGTCGATACGCAAGGCTCCAGCGCCCGTGACGCACACGATGGGCGCATATCGCTTGATGGAGCTCGTCCATGAAATTGCGCTTGCACGCGGCATCGGCCTTGATCGGCAGCCTGATCGCATGGCCCCTTGCCCACGCCGCCTCGACGCCCGGCGTCGAACTCAGTGAGGTCGAGTTGTCGGGCGCCTTCGCGGCGGGGCTGGATCTGGACATCGAAGGCAAGCTGCGCCCCCACGACTCCACCCTGCCGTACCACGGGAGCCTCCGTGATCGCGACGAGGGCACGTCGTCATACGCAGACAGAACCCGCGATCTGGCCCGCTCCGTGGAAGATCAGCTGCCGTGGTCGCAAAAACAGGTTGCGGGCGCCGCCGTGCAAGCCACGGTGCGCGCCACGCAGGCCATGGCCACGATCACGCAGATGCTGCCGTTCGGACTGGTGTTCTTGCCGACCATCGGCTTGCCGCTGGTGCCGCAGCTACCCAGCAAGCAGTCGTCCGGCCAGCACTGAGGCCTGCATCGGGCGCGTCGCCCCGCGCCATCACGGCAGGGTGAGCGAGACGCTGCCGCTGGTGGCGGAGCGCAGGTCGACGGCCGACGTTGCTCGCACCCACTGCGCGGGTTGCGACGAGGCTGTGTTCCAGCAGCGAATTGAGACGCCATACACCGCCGTGCCGCCGCCAAGCTGATCGGCGGCGTAGGCCCCACGCGCCAAGCCGGGTAGCGGGAGCGATCCAGATGCCGTGAGATAGCTGCTCACGTCTCGCGTGTACACCACACCATTGACGTCCGACACTACGAGCCACGCGCGGTTGAATGTCGTAGACGATGGCGCCGTCAGCGTCACGTTGATTGAGCCATTGAATGACACGTTGGGATCTGGGCTCGCAGCCGACGCCGCACTGGGTGGCGCAACCGTTTGCAAAGCGCTGGACACGTCATACGATGTGCCGTAGGCCTTCATCTTGTAGCTGGAGCCTGTCTCAGACAAAGCCTCATCGCTGAAACTCAATGTCGTACTGCTGTCCCGATAAGTTGCCACGCTGATAACAGCCTCGCTAGGCAGGTAGCTAGACAAGGGAAATTGTCCGCTAATCGGATCGGCCGCAGCCGAAGCCCACTCGTATGGAGCACTTCCGACGGGAGTTTGACCAATCCACAAGCTTGCATCGCCGCTGGCGCCTGGTGATACCGACAGCGAGACAGGTGATTCGTCGGCAACCAGGGTTGGCACGATAGTCGCACTGGTAGTCGAATTCCCACCTGCGGGATTAAGCCGCGTACCGCTAGATGCGAGCAGATCAAGGGCACTGACCATCACTGACTTAACCACAATGGGTTTCATGTTGCGCCCTCGAATAACCACGTCAAACGTGTTACCGGGCGGCAACGGAAAGAGCATGAACTGAACGCATGTGGAGCACTGCGCCGTGGCTGCGCCACTCGGTTGTGTAGACCACACCACAACGTGACGCGTCGAATCCGGCGACAAGCTTTGCGCGGTTATCTCGACATCGCTGATACAGCCGCTACGACTTGAACCAGGACAGAACTGTGCGGCATCAAGATAGCCTTTAATCGCTCCCGACGAACTCGATACATCTACCGTGGCAAGGTTAGGCCGCAAGGTCAGGGCGCCTCCTGATGCCAAAGGCACGAGACTGTGTGCGATATCCCACTGCAGGTAGAGCTGAGTGGATGCGTTTTTCGAAATGGTGAAACTCGCCGGAACACGAACACCGAGCAAGGCATCAGGCCATTCGACTGGCGTGGTCGCTCCGTTTGCATCGACCGCCTGCCCATCGCTGCTGGCGGGAAAAAGGCGCATCTGCAGATAGGTTCCAACAGGCACCGACTGCCCGGATAGCAAGGTTTGAAAGGGCGAAGCGCTCCCAATGATCAGTTGAGCCAGATCGACCTGAATCGGCGAGCTGAAATTAACCACCTTCCATGTGCTGTCGTTCGCGTCCCAGGGCTTGGAGGCATCAGCGTTGAATGCCATGGCTCGCAAGGTGACATAGAAGTGTGTAAAGCCCGCACTAGAACCGCCCGTCAACCGCACCGTCAGCGAGCCCGTGCTGCTCGAACCCGACGAGCTTGACGACGATCCGCCGCCCCCGCCACCGCAGCCGGACAGGAACACCGCCACGGACACGCCGGCAACAAGCCCTGCCAAGACTCGCCAGCCCGATCCGACGGCGCGAAACAACTTCACCATGTTGACCTCTTCAGCCGCGGGAGATCATTGGCCGATCGTCGCGGCACGCAGCTTGAGTCCCACCGCTTCGGTCATTGCCTTGAGCTTGGGGTCGATCGTGGGCGAGGCATCGGCCGCCACCTTTTCGCCGAACGTCTTTTCGAGCTGCGGCGCCAACTGCTCGAACTTCTTGCGCACCGGCGATTCGAGCAGCGCGATCAGTTGCTTGAGTTCGTCGTCGGTGAAGTTCTGAGCCAGGAGCGGTCCCAACGTGGGCGCCTTCAGCTTGGTGGCGCTCGCTTTCGCAACGGGCGTGGCCTCGTCGATGTACTTTTGAATATCGACCGTCACGTCTCGCAGCGTTGACTCTTGCTTGTTGGCCGCCACACGCCCCTGCAGCACCACGCGAGACTGCTCCAAGGCGCGCGCGGCCGGTCGCTGCACCATCATCAGCACCGCGTCTTCGACGTGCCAAAGGGTCAACACGCGATCAATCAGCTTTTGCTTTTCGGGCGACACCGCTTGCGCGCCCGCCGTGGCGCAGGCCAACGATGCCAGCGTTGCGATCACCAGGCGTTGCATCTTTGCTTTCATGAGTCCTCAGAATGGTTGGGAGATCGAAATGCCGCCGTAGCGCACGCGCGTGACGCCCGACACGTCCAGCCCCGCGTAGGGGTTGTAGATCACGTTGAAGAAATTGGTGCAGTTGAGGTTGCAGCTGGTGTCGGCCGGGATGTTGTATTTGCCGCTGGCATAGCTGGCCGCCGCGTTGATCGTCATGCCGCTGTCGAGCTGGTAGGCCAGCCCCACGCTCTTGATGGTCATGTCGGGCAACGGCGCGATGAGGTCGAGCGTTTCGCGCGACACCGAGCTCTTGCGCGGCTCGTAGCCGAAGCGCAGCGTGAACGCGTCGGTCAAGCGCAATTGCAAGCCGTAGCCGTAATGCCAGCGACTTTCGTACTCGCGCGGGATCACCAGCTGGGAAGGATCCGTCTGGCCGAACATCCGGGCCATCTTCAGCAACTCGATCTGCTGATCGAACTGAAAGGTCAAGTGCGTCCACTTTTTCCAGTCCGTCCAGTTGGCATCGACGTTCAGCTGCACGCGCTCGATGGGCTTGAGCTTGAAGCCGATCTGCAAGTGGTCGGGGAACGGCAGCTTGAGCGTGGCGTTGCCGCTTTGCGTGGGCGGAATGTAGGTCGGCATGCCGACCATCGACGCCGCAATCGGCCCGAGCAGGCTGTTGTACATGCCGTTGACGAAGGCCGGCAGCATGGGGTCGGCATTGAATTCGTACCGCCCGGTCAGCACCGTCGTCGTGCCGGTCTGGTAGACCACGCCGGCGCCGAACCAGTTGGTGGGCTCCCACAAGGCGCCCAGGTTGAGCGTGGGGTCGAACGGCGCTGATACATCAAAGCGCATGCTCCCGGCTCGGTTGAACGGGCGCAGACGCCCCGTCTGGCCGCCGCCGCACAGACCGAAACCCAGTTCGTCCAGCGGGTTGCCGCTGCCGCACCAGCCGTCTTGCAGCTTGCCGATGATGCCCAGCAGCTTGTTGGGCATACGCATGTCGGTATCGAGCGCGAAGCCCTGGTGGGCGATGGGCACGGCCACGCCAAAGCGCAGCGTGTCCGAATACTTGTAGCCCACCGACGGCGACAGATAGACCAGGCGCTGCAAGATCACGCGTTTGCCGTCGTAACGACCGGGGTCGTTGGGGTCGGGCCGCTCGAAGCCCACGGCCATGGGCACGTAGCTGGCGGTGGCGAACGTCCAGGGCGAGCCCGGGTTGTTCCAGCTCAGGCCCAGTCCGGCGCCGACCGCCGCCTGCAGGTTGGCTGCGGGGCCGTGAAACGGCAGATAGATGCTCTGCCGCACTTTGCCGGTGGACGATCCCGCCAGCGGGTCTTCCTTCCAGCCGCCGATCTCGAAGCCAGCGGGCTGCGTGAAGGTGGACTGCGGTCGAATCGAGGCGCCGAAGAAGCTGTCTTGTCGCCGGTCGCCCTGCAGGCGAGCCAGACCGGCGGGGTTGAAGTGAATCGAGTTGATGCCCGGCGGATCGGCCGTGACGGCGTTGCCCAGCGACATCGCGATCACATCGACCCCGAGGTTCTCGCTGACCGCCGCCTGCGCCGCCCCGCCGGCCAGCCAAGCCAGCCACGCGAGCGCGGCGGAGCGAGCCCATGCGGGGCAGGCGAACGGCCGGCCACCCGGTGAATACTGCCAAGACATCACGCCACCAGGATCAGAAATTCAACGGCATGTTCATGCCCATCGTGAAGTCGGGCGTGTCCGGCGTGAGACCCACGCCGATCGAGAAGTTGACCGTGGTGACCGGCGACACGCGCACGCCCAGGCCGAAATTGAGCACGCTGGACGTCTGCATGCTGGTGTTCGACGACGTGCCGTCCTGGAACTTCAGCAAGGTGCGACCGGAGATGGTTTCTTGAAACGACAGCGTGGTCGAGATGTCGTACGACAGCGCATAGGCAAAGCCCGCGCCGAAAGAGAACGATTTGCCCGGATGCACGCTGCTCAGGATCAGTCCGTCTTGCTGCTGGCTCAGGTTCTTGGCCGGCAGCGAGGCCGTGCCCGACAGCGAGCCGAAGATCGCGACCGGGTCGATCACCTTGGACATGTTCACGCCCAGCGTGAACGATGTGTAGCCCGAGCCCGTGGCCACGGACGAACCGTCGTTCACCTCGAAGGGGCTGCGTCCGGTGGGCAGGCGCAGGGTGCCGCTGGTGGTGATGGATGGCGCGTTGCGCTTGAGCTCGAACGGCTGCCAGCGCGCGCCCACCGACATGTCGCCAAAGGCGTTGGTCATGCCGCGAAACGTGCTCGAGTCCGAATACTTGCTCACCACCGGCAGGGTCACCGTGCCGGTGAGGTTGTCGCGCAGGCCGTAGTCGAGCGAGACCGTGTTGGTGATCGTGTGCGAGTTGGTGTTCTGGATGTTGAACAGCGTCAGCGTGCTGTCGGTGAACTTGGCGTTGATCTTCTGCTGACCGATGTAGGTGTAGGTCAGGTCGTAGGTCAGCGCGAACTTGCCCTGCTTGAGCATCGAGTACTGCTTGTCGGCTGCCGTGAGCGTTTCTTTCAACAGCTTGGCCTGATCGACGTCGCCCTCCTTCTTGGCCAGCGCATCACGCGCATCGACCGGCGCGGCGGCGGCAGCAGGCGCCGCGGCGGCGGGCGCCGGCTCCAATGCCGCGCCTTCGACCGCGCTGACCCCCTGGGCCGCCAACAAGCCCAGCAGGCAGACGAGCAACGGGCTCGTGCGCCTCGACCTCGTCGAGCGCATGGGCCGTGCGGTTGATTGGACGAGCGTTGACTCGATGGAGCGGGCGAAGGGGTTTTGATTCATGAGTACTACCTACTACTACTTGCGCAGCGAAAACGCACCCATCTGTGCCTGAATGGCCTGCTGCAATGCGGCGGTGCGATCCGCCGATCGGAATACGACGTTGTCGCGCAACACGTCGGTGTCGAACACGCCCAGCTCTCGATCTGTCAGCGCCAGATCTGACAACGTCGTCGGCATGTTCTTCGAGGGCGAAAGGATGAAAAGTGTATTTCGATCCCATAGCTCGGCGAACTTGTCGAGCGAGAAGACGATGTGGCCCATTGCCGGATCCGCGATAAAAACTTTGTCGCCGCGCACGCCGCGAAACACGACGAAATGCTTGAAGCCCGCGTAGTCGATGGGCACGATGGCGGGCTGCTCGAGTTTGACGAGCTCGGACAGCTCGGCGCGAAACCCCGCGCCCTCGGCGCCCAGCGACGCCACGTAACGCTTCATGTCGAGCAACGAGAAGCCGCGTCGCGCCACGATCTTGTCGCGCTCGCCGTGTTCGAGCATGCCTTCCATGGCCTGCTGCTCGGTCACCTTGATGCCGAGGTAGTTGTTGATCACCGTCACCAGCGCCGCCGAGCCGCAGCTGTAGTCGTAGGCCTGGTGCACGATGTTGCGGAACTTGAACTCCGAGTACGGCGTGATCTGCACGGGCTCGGGCGCAACGCCGCCGTTGACGCGCGCCATCGGCAACTCGAATTGATTGTTGGGCTGCGTCGACGGCTCCAGCCTGGAAGTCAGGCCGAACCCGCCAATCGTGAATGCCGTGATGCTGATCACCAGTTCCCACATTGCTCTGTTCCTTGCTCGCCGCGGCAGTCAGTGCGCCCACAGCAAGACGTGGCCCTGCACCTGGGCCGTGCCATTCATCAAGATCTGCCCGTAGCTCGACGTGATCGGCGCAGAGGGGTCGGTCTGCGCGGACATGGCGCGAAACCCGAAGTCCTTGAAGCCCACGAACACCGGCAGCGTGAAGTCGAGGTAATCGCCACCGCCATCGGTGCGTGTCTTGGCTTGGAGCGACATGCCGATCTGATCCATCACGCCGCCAAAGTTCTGTATCACCAGGTAGGTGTTGACCCCGGCCGACTTGAAGCCCATGGTGATGCGGCTGTCCATGGTTGCCCCCGCGAGCAACGCCGAGTTCAACTCGAGGTGCACGGCCATGCCGATGCCGTCACGCCCCTCGACGCTGGCGAGCTGCTCGTCGCTCAGGGCCTCGGCCGCGCGCACGCCCGAGGTGGACAGGAAAGCGGCAAGCAGCAGCGTGAACCACGCAACGACCCGCGCGACCGCCCGGCCACCCCATCGACTCGCCACGTCGCGCCCGCTCATGTCAAAGCCCCGAGCGAAAGCGCACATCCAGATACTGGATCTGCATGGTGCCGATGCGGCTCGAGCCGAGATCGACGTTGCCCGTGATGTCGCTCTTGAACGCGATGTTGTCGATCAGCAAGCCACCAATTGGGGCGCCCGCTGGCGACTTGGACCAATCGATCCCGATGTGCAGATACGACTGGCCGTTGGTGTCGGTGACGGCGTTGATGATGCCCGGTTGATTGGTCACGTCGGCAATCACCCAAGGCTTGCCGAGCAAGTTGCCGCTGCTGTCCGCGGCGCCGATGTGGATGCCCGTGAAAGCCAGTTGCTCATTCACGCTGCCGGGGTTGATCTGCGTGATGTCGTCGCGCCCGCGCGGACGCAGCAGCACCGCGCCAATGTCGGCGCGCATGGCGAGGCCGAAGGCGATGCCGTCGTAGTCGGCCGACAGATCCGGCGTGGTGAGCGACAGCACGCCGCCATACGACACCAGATCCTTGATCACCAGGGCGCCACCGCTGACGTTGGCCCCATCGGCGTTCACGCTCAGATCGGCCGCGAACTGCCACTTGAGCGCGCCGCTGGCATTGAGCGGCTCGCTGATCTGGATCACGTCGGCCAGGCCACTGCCCCGCGTGACGATGTCCAGATAGTACGGATCGGCAAACGAACCGAGCGGGTCATCGGAGCGCGAAATCGCCAGATTGCCCAGCGTCAGGCTCGCCGTCGATGGCGACGGCATCGAATAGGTCAGCGACAAGCTGCCCGACATCGAATAGCCCTGCAGGTTGAATGCGAAGCCGTCGCGGGCCTGCACCGCAGACAGCTCATCGTCTGACAGCGGCGTCATGCCCGCCGCCCGCGCAGCCGGCAACGGGCCGCCCGCTGCCAGCAGCACGGCCAGCAGCATGGCTTGCGCCGAACGCGAATGAAGGACGTGGCATGCCAGCCTGCTCATGGCGATCACTTCGTGCCGCTCACCGCCACGCGGTCGCGCCAGTTCATCCAGAAGCCCGACTGCGCCGTGCTGGCGGTCGTGGTGCTGGTGCCCGGAAAGGTCACCGCCGACTTGAGCACTGAAATGTAGAAGTCGCGGCTCGCGCCATTGCTGTCACCCGCCGCCACCTCGGTCACTTGCGACAGCGTCGTGCAGGTGGAGCCCGACGAGCACGTCGTCGTGGCATCGACCCGCTTGCCCGTCATGTCGATCGTGCGGCCGTCGGCCAAGGTGAATGCCAGCGAACCGCTGACCGAATTGAACTGCACACCCACGTTGCCCGAGATGCCACCGAACCCCAGCCGCATGCCCACCACCTCGCGCGTGGTGGAGTTACCCACGTTGCGGTAGACGAATTCCATGTAGGGGTCGGTGATCAGCACCGTGCTCTTGCTCGCCACCGAACCCAGGCCGCCAAAGTGGAGCTGCGAGATGTCGATATCGGCGCCGGTGCCGTTGTTGGCCGAGTAGGTGTACTCGCCCAGGCGCATGTTGCCGAAGTTGGCGTTGAGGCGGATGTCCGCCGCCACCGTGATCCGCGTGAAGTCGAGATCGTTCACACTGGTGTTGGTCAAGGTGAGCAGCGCCTGCCCCCAGGTCTCGGCGAGCTCGGCGTCGTCGAGCGGAACGCCGTGCAGCCCCTCGGCGCCTGCGTGCATGCTGACGCACAGCAGCGCCCCAGCCCAACACGTTCCAGACGCCACGCCACGCATCACACCACCACCTGACCATGCAACCCGATGCCCGCCTTGACGCACGCACGAGTCGCTCAATGAATTCCAAGAGAAGAAAACGCCCCGTGAGGGAGAAGAGCCACGGGGCGTTTGGTGCTCGCGTCAAACGGCGAGCCGTTGCGCTGAACGAGTCAAGCCGAAGCCTGACTCATCACAGCAGCATCGATCAGTGAGCCCACATCCAGACCTTGGTGCCTTGCATGTCCAGGTTCTTGATCTCGAAGCTGCCGAACGAAGCGGTGCTGCCACCGGTCGTGATCGAGCCAACGGTGATCGTGGGCGACACGCGACGTGCGTCGGCGTTCACGGTCGGGATGGCGATTTGCACCACGTCTTGACCCGTGAAGCCGGTTGCACCAGCCACAGCGGTCAGGATGCCGCCGATTTGGGCAGCCGACAGCGTGGGATCAATTGCACCGATCGAGGCACCGGCAGCAGCCTGGAACGTAGCGCCGTTCAGGATGTCGATCGTGGTCAGGATCAGGTGACCTGCCCCCTCCCAGCCGTACCAGCGTAATGGAGAGGAAGTCCATCAACCAGGAGAATGATGGACATGAAGAAGAGCAGATTCACCGAGGAACAGATCATTGGTTTCC